>NZ_CP068103.1:0-321594 GCF_016726485.1 Peptoniphilus harei | reverse complement strand
TTCGGCCTATCTTTTTTTATTTTATTATTAATTTAAAGACTGTCCTTAGGTGGGCAGTTTTTTATTTTGCGAAAATCACCTTTTACTGTTATAAAAATCACTAAAGTAGTTTATAATAGAAGGAGCAATTACTAAGAAATGTCAAATATTTAAATAATAAATATCAAACTATGAATAATTTTTTCTTGTAATTGCAAGAAGAAAGTGCAATAATTATTTATCTCAAAATGTTTCTTAGATATCAAACATTTTTTAGATATTAAATTAAAAATACTTATACATAGAGTTTAGTGACTTTTATTTTGAAAGGAGAAAGTGACTATGCTAATTCATATGGGATTAGACGTTGGTTCAACTACTGTAAAACTAGTAATACTAGATGAAAAATTAAATATTTTATATAAAACTTATAGAAGACATTTTTCTGATGTAAGGAAAACTATCAAAGATGTAATAAATGAAGTTTATCCACAATTTAAATACGACACAGTAACTGTAAATGTAACTGGATCAGGGGGGCTTTCTGTTCATGAATTCTTGGGGATTGATTTTGTCCAAGAAGTTGTTGCAGGCAGGGAAGCTATCTCTTGTTTTATTCCAAAGACTGATGTTGCTATTGAACTTGGTGGAGAAGATTCAAAAATTACTTATTTAAGAGGATCTGTAGAACAAAGGATGAATTCCATTTGTGCTGGAGGTACAGGTGCCTTTATTGACCAAATGGCCTCCCTTCTTCAAACTGATGCTTCAGGTCTAAATGAAATGGCAAAGGATTATAAAAAGTTATATCCAATTGCCTCAAGATGTGGTGTTTTTGCAAAGACTGATGTTCAAGCCCTAATCAACCAAGGGGCAAGCAAGGCTGACATTGCTATTTCAGTTTTTCAATCTGTTGTAAACCAAACAATATCAAACCTAGCATGTGGTAGACCAATTAGGGGCAATGTTGCCTTCTTAGGTGGTCCCCTTCACTTCCTTCCAATGTTAAAGGAAAGATTTGTAGAAACTTTGGACCTAAGTGAAGATGAAATCATTGCACCAGAAAACTCACAAATTTTTGTTGCCCTAGGAGCTGCTCTTGCAAGTTTTGACTCTAAAGCTATGTCCTTTGTAGAACTTTATAATAAGGTAAACACAAGTGGAGATACTGTCATAAAAGAAAGTGACGTCATGCCAGCCCTCTTCACAAGTGATGAAGAAGTTAAAGAATTTAGAGAAAGGCATAAGACAAAATCACTTAAAAGTATTGATTTAAAATCCTATGAAGGGCCAATCTATCTTGGAATAGATTCTGGTTCCACAACATCAAAAGTGGTGGCAATTTCTGATAAAAATGAAATCCTCTATTCTTTTTATGGGTCTAATAAGGGAAATCCTCTTGACATTGCCATAGAAAATTTAAAGGAAATTTACAAGGAAAAAAATGATAAGGCCTACTTTGCTGGTTGTGGTACCACAGGTTATGGGGAAGAATTTTTGAAGGCTGCTTTAAACTTAGATTTTGGGGAAGTAGAAACTATTGCCCACTTCACTGCAGCAAAATATTTTGATCCTGATGTTGACTTTATTCTAGACATTGGCGGACAAGATATGAAGTCTATGAAGATAAGGGATGGAGTAATTGAGTCCATCCTACTAAATGAAGCTTGCTCAGCAGGTTGTGGTTCCTTCTTAGAAACTTTTGCTCACTCAGTAAATATGACAGCAGAAGAATTTGCCAACGAAGCGACAAAGTCAAGAGAACCAGTAGACCTTGGATCACGTTGCACAGTTTTCATGAACTCAAATGTAAAACAAGCACAAAAGGAAGGAGCATCTGTTCCAGATATTTCTGCAGGCCTTGCTTATTCTGTAATAAGAAATGCCATCCAAAAGGTAATCAAGGTGAGAGACCCTAAGGACCTAGGTCAACACATTGTTGTTCAAGGTGGAACCTTCTTATCAGATGCAGTCTTAAGAGCTTTTGAAAACTTAACTGGAGTTGAAGTTACAAGACCAGAGATTGCTGGACTTATGGGTGCTCTTGGTATGGCCTTAATCTCAAAGGAAAAATCAACTGGTAAGTCAAATATAATTTCTAAGGAAGCCTTAGAAACTTTTGAATATAAATCTATCTCAACAAATTGTAGACAGTGTACTAACCAATGTGCCCTTTCTGTAAATGTATTTCCTAATGGAAAGAGATACATCACAGGAAATAGGTGCGAAAAAGGTGCAGGTCACGTTAGAAACAAGGAAGACCAGCTTCCAAATATGTATGCTTATAAGTATGAAAGAGTCTTTGACTACAAAGCTCTTCCAGAAAAAGAAGCACCAAGGGGCATTGTTGGTATCCCAAGAGTTTTAAATATTTATGAAAACTATCCTTTCTGGCACAGCTTCTTTACAGAACTAGGCTATTCAGTTGTCTTATCATCAAAGTCATCAAGGGAAATTTATGAAAAGGGAATTGAAACTATAACAAGTGAAACTGCTTGTTATCCTGCAAAAATTTCTCACGGTCACATTGAAGACTTAATCGAAAAGGGCATAGATTTTATTTTCTATCCAGCAGTCTTCTATGAAGAAAAACAATTTAAAAATGCTGACAATACATTAAACTGTCCTGTAGTTGCAGGTTATTCTGAAGTTATAAAAAATAATGTGGATGACATAATTGATGGAAAAGTTAAATTTATGAATCCTTTTATTTCCTTTGACAACAGGAAGAAACTAGAAAAGAGATTGGCTGAAGTCTTTGATTTTATTCCAAAAAATGAAGTTAAAAAAGCAGTTCGTGCAGGCTACGAAGAACAAGATAGGTATAGGCTTGATGTCTTAAATGAAGGAAACAGGATTCTCGAAGAAGTTAATAAGAAAAATCAAAGAGCCATTGTCCTATCAGGCAGGCCTTATCACATTGACCCAGAAATAAATCACGGTATACCTGAACTTATAACAAGTCTTGGTCTTGCTGTTATCTCTGAAGATGGAATTGCTAATAATGTAGAAATTGATTCAAGACTAAGAGTACTGGACCAATGGAATTACCACTCAAGACTTTATAGGGCAGCTAAATTTGTTGGAGAGCATGAGAACTTAGAACTAGTTCAACTTAACTCCTTTGGATGTGGAATTGATGCAGTGACTACTGACCAAGTCCAACATATCTTGGAGTCTTACAACAAAATTTATACAGCCCTAAAGATTGATGAAGTTTCTAATCTTGGTGCAGTAAAAATTAGGATTAGGTCTCTAATAGAAGCAGCTGAGAAGAGAGAGTTCGAAAAAATCGATGCAGAACTTGAAGGCCTAATTGATGATGATCCAGTAATCTTTACAAAAGAAATGAAAAAAGATTATACAATTTTGATGCCGCAAATGGCGCCACTTCACTTTAGCATCTTTGAACCAATCCTAAGGCAAGAGGGAATTAACATTGAAGTCCTTCACGATACAGGCCACAAGGTTGTCAATGAAGGTTTAAAATATGTAAATAACGACGCTTGTTATCCATCGATCTTTGTTGTAGGACAATTTATTGACGCTGTTAAATCTGGCGACTACGACACAGACAAGTTGGCCCTTTTAATGAGTCAAACTGGTGGAGCTTGTAGGGCATCAAACTACGTTGGATTTATTAGGAAGGCCTTAAAGGATGCGGGCTATGGTCACGTTCCAGTTATTGGACTTTCCTTCCAAGGAATAGAAGAACACCCAGGCTTTGAGTTTGACAAGAGACAAATGGTGAGAATTGGAAGAAAATTAATCCAAGGCATGCTTTACGCAGACTTAATAATGAGACTTACTCAAGCTACAAGACCTTATGAAGTAATAGAAGGCTCAACAAATATCCTTCGCGACAGATGGATAGATATTACGACTTCAGAAAACTTGATTTACAACAAGAGAAACTTTATGAAAAATGTAAATCAAATGGTAAGTGAATTTGATAGACTTGAAATAACTAAGGAGAAGAAACCAAAGGTTGGAATTGTTGGAGAAATTTTAGTTAAATATCATCCAGCTGCCAATAACCACCTTGCAGAATTACTTGAAAGGGAAGGGGCAGAAGTTGTAATCCCAGACCTAACTGACTTTATGATGTATTCATTTAAGAATGCAAGAGCTAAGGCTGACAAACTTTCTAAGTCACAATTTACTGCTTTTGTATGTGAAATGGGAATTTCTTACATTGAGTCTTATAGAAAATTTGTTAGAGAAGCCCTAGCAGGTACTAGGTTCATTGTTCCTGAAAAAATTGAAGAGATTATCAAGTATGCAGAAAAATACGTTGACCTTGGAAACCAATATGGAGAAGGTTGGCTCTTAACTGGCGAGATGGTTGAGTTAATTGAATCAGGTGTTGAAAATATTATTTGTGTTCAACCTTTCGGTTGCCTTCCAAACCACATCACAGGTAAGGGAGTAATAAAGGCTATAAGGTCTTCTTATGAAAAGGCAAATATAATTCCAATTGACTACGACGCATCAGCTTCTGAAGTAAATCAATTTAACAGAATTAAGCTTATGCTTTCACAAGCCAAGAAAAATATGGAACAAGGCGAAGACAAATACAACAGAGGCTATTTAAAGAAAAAGGCAAGTATTAAAAATTAAATAAATTGATATAAACAAAACCCCTCAAATCAATGAGGGGTTTTTTGATGGATAAATTTAATTTTAAATCAAAAAATAAAATTTAAACAAAAGAAATTAAAGTTTATTAAAAATATTTTTTAAAGTTTTGTCTTGTAACAAGTTATCTGTTGAATCTTGTTTTTCCTTTTGGTCCTTGTAAACTTCAATGTCCTTTTGAGCTTTGTAGTCCTCTCCCTTAAGAGCTGCCTTAAAAGAATCTGTTGCTTCTTGCATCTTAACTTGGAAGTCAGTTAATTCTCTTATAAAAGATTTTGCAGCTTCTTCGTCCTTAGCCATAATAGAATTCTTTAGGCCTGGAAGAATTTCTAGGGCCTTCTCACTTGCTTCTAAAGTATATTGGTGAGAAGATTTAAATTTTTCTGGAACATCAAGGGCTTTTATCTTATCAACAGTAGATCTGATTTCTCCATCTGCTTTTTCATAGGCATTAGCAAGTTCAGCGTCACTTAGCTTAGCAGCATTGTCAAAGAAAGATAATTTTAAATCTTTAATTGACTTATTCAAATCACCTTGTAAAGATGTAATTTCTTTTACATACTTATCCTCATCTGATGACAAATCTATAATTGAAGATCCTTGTCGTTTATTGTCATTGATGATAACCTTAAAGTTCTTATTATCCCACTTAACTTCTGCCTTTAGATTTTCAGCAACAAATCTTAGGGGAACAAAAGTACGTTCCTTTTTAATTGAAGCAGGAGCGTCAAGCTTTAATTCTTTTCCATTAACTTTTGCCTTTGTTGAATCAATTTTAAGGGAAATTTCTGTGTCCTTGCCACTAATTCCAACTTCTCTCTTGTCATTATCCCAAGTAACCTTGTAGCCAAGAGTTTCTGAAATAAATCTTATGGGAACCATAGTCCTTTCATTTTGAATGTAGGGATTAACGTCTGACTTTATAATTTTTCCATTGTACTCAATAAGAGGACTTCTGCCTGCAAAAACATTTGAAGTCACAAAAATCATAAGTACAAGAGAAAATAGAATAGATCTAAATTTTTTCATTCTCATCTTCCTCCTTATTTGCTCTTTAATGATGAAGTGTAAGAGTTTGGATCAAATTGTTTTTCAATATAAATTAAGTTTGAGTCCTTGTCTCCTTGTAGCTCAATAAAAGCTCCGTCTCTTGTAGTAGGAGAAACTTCTCCCTTTTCATCATCCCTATAGAAAATTAAATATTCCTTGTTAGGGCTTAGATTCTTTGGAACATCTACTTTAATTTGAGATAGGTCTCCCTTATAATCCTTTAAGAAGGAAACAGACATACCTTCAGCAGTAGATGTTGAAATTCTAATTCTTGAAATATAATCAGAGTTTTTGATTAGTTCGTTAACAGCTTCCTTATCAAAGTTTGAAGTAGTAACTTGCTCTTCATCAGTCTCTTTATCAGTGACTTCTGATGTAACTTTTGCTTCATTAGCTTCAGCAGGAGCTTGGTCTTTTTTGCCACAAGCAGAAAGACTTATGCTGAGAAGCAATGACATTGAAATAATAAAAATCTTTTTCATGTTATACCTCCAATTTTAGTTCATTATATCACAAGAGAAGGGCTTAATTATATAATTTTAAATTAAGAACAAGAATGTTATAATGAAAAGGGTGATAGAATGCCAAAGGATGTCCTATTTATATTAAATAAACTAAGAAAAAGTGGCTTTGAAGCTTATATAGTTGGTGGGTCTGTGAGAGACAAACTAATGGGCATAGAGCCACACGACTACGATATAACAACTTCTGCAAGACCAGAAGAAATTAAAAGAGTCTTTAAAGACTGTAAGACTGTCTTAGTTGGTGAAGACTTTGGAACAGTTGGCATTTTACTAGACAAGACCCTCTACGAAGTTACAACTTTTAGGATTGACGGCGACTATGTAAATAACAGGAAGCCAGAAAAAGTTATTTTTTCGGATAATTTAACAGAAGACTTAAAAAGACGTGACTTTACTATTAATGCCATGGCTATGGATGGGGATGGAAGACTTTATGATCCCTTTGATGGCCAAGCTGATATAGAGAATAAAATAATTAGGGCAGTTGGTAATCCTAATGAAAGGATAAGAGAAGATGCCCTTAGGATGATGAGGGCAATAAGATTTGCTGGAAGGTTTGGATTTTTTATCGAAGAAGAACTTTTTGATGCCCTATCATTGAATGCAGGACTCTTAAAAAACATTGCTCCAGAGAGAATTTTTGATGAGTTTTCAAAGATGATTACAGGAGAAAATCCATCAAACTACTTGCTCTTAATGGAAGAGACGGGAATTCTCGATGTGATTTTTCCAGACCTAAAGAGAACAGTTGGCTTTGTTCAATTTTCTCCCTACCACGACAAGACTCTCTTTGATCACTTGCTTTGCGTAATGGATAATGTGAAACCAGACTTGAGTCTTAGACTTGCGGCACTTTTCCATGACATATCAAAGGTGGACACCTTGACAATAGGAGAAGATGGCAGGGGACACTTTTACGGACACGAAGTTCTTGGTGGAGATAAGGTAGAAGAAATTTTAAAAAGATACAGACTTCCCAATAAAACTATAGAAAAAGTTAAAATCTTAATTTTAGACCACATGAAGGTCCATGCTGAGATGACAGATAAGGCCCTAAGAAGGCAGATAAAAAGAGTTGGAAGGGATAATGTTCTTGACCTCTACGACCTATTAATTGCCGATTGTATGTGCACAAGAATAGATAGAGATGCATCTTTTATTATAAATAGAAAAAATAGGGTAAAAGAACTATTAGATGAAAAAGAAATGAAAACTGAAAAGTTTTTAGAAATAAATGGAAATGACATTAAGTCCTTGGGATTCTCCGAAGGGAAAATTATTGGAAAGATATTAAAAGACCTAGAGGAAATGGTCTTAGATGATCCAGAGAAAAATACCAGGGCTTATTTAATAGAATATATAGATAAAAATTACAGGTGATAAAATGACAAGATTGTTTGGAACAGATGGAGTTCGTGGAATTGCAAACAAAAAGCTAACTCCAAAACTTTGTTACGATATAGGAAGGGCTGCAGCTTATGTACTTGCCAAGGGCAAGAAGGGCAAGGTCCTAGTTGGAAGAGACACAAGACTTTCAGGAGACCTAGTTGAGTCTTCTCTTGTGGCAGGTTTTATGAGTATAGGGCTTGATGTAGACCTAGCAGGAGTAATCCCAACTCCAGGTGTTGCCTACTTAACAAGGACAGGTGACTACCTATGTGGAGTTTCTATCTCTGCGTCTCACAACCCTTATGAACACAATGGGATCAAATTTTTCTCATCAGAAGGACTTAAGCTTGATGATGAGGTTGAAGATGAAATAGAAGAAAAGATTCTTTCAACTACAAAGATATATAAGGACGTAACAGGCCATGAAATTGGAAGGCTAAATAGGTCTCATGAATTTACACAAAAATATGTGGACTATTTAAAGGGACTAGTCGATCTTGACTTTTCTGATTTTGAAGTTGCAGTAGATGCAGGTCATGGTGCCCAATCTTATATAGCTGAAGAAGTTTTAAAATCCTATGGTGCTAAGGTTAAAATCATTAACAATGAGCCAAATGGAAAAAATATAAACGACTCCTGTGGTTCAACAAATCCAAGTCTAATTCAAGAACTTGTAAAAAAAGAAGGAGCAGACATTGGAATGTCCTTTGATGGCGATGCCGACAGGATTATTGCCGTTGATGAAGATGGAAACATTGTTGATGGTGACCATATCCTTGCCATAGTAGCAACTTATTTAAAGGAAGATGGCAGACTCAAAAATAATGCTGCTGTTGGAACTATTATGTCCAACATGGGCCTTAAGAAATATCTTGAAAAAATTGGTGTAGACTTTGTTGAGACAAAGGTTGGGGACAGGTATATTCTTGAGAAGATGTTATCTGATGATTATATAATTGGTGCAGAACAATCTGGCCATGTAATCTTCCTTGACCACAATACAACAGGAGATGGACTTGCAACAGGCATCCACCTCTTAGAAATTATGAAAAAAACAGGCAAAAAATTATCTGAATTAAATAAATTGATGAAGGATTATCCACAAGTCTTAAAGAATGCAAAAGTTCGTGATGACTTGAAGAACAAGTACCAAGAGTTTCCAGAAATTATGGATGCAATAAAAGAAGTGGAAGAAAACTACCATGGATCTGGAAGAGTTGTAATAAGGCCATCTGGTACAGAAGCTCTTGTTCGTGTAATGATTGAAGGGGAAGACCAGGATAAACTTTCAAGTGATGCTGACAAAATAGTAAAGCTTATTGAAGATAAATTGAATTAGGAGCAAGCAATGTACAAGATTATATCAGACACAAGTTGTGATTTAAGAAAAGATGAGATAAGGGATCTGGGTATTGAGTATGTCCCATTTAAAATTTCTATTGATGGAAAAGATTATACAGATGATGAAAATTTAAAGATAGATGAATTCTTAGAAGCCATGGAAAAGACAGAACATCCAATAAACACAGCCTGTCCATCTCCTTATGATTACCTACAAGTAATTGAAGAAAATAAGGACAAGGATATTTATATTTTGACAATATCATCAAAACTTTCTGGATCTTATAACTCTGCAAAGGTAGCAGAAGCTGAAGCTAAAGAAAAGTTTGAGGGGATAAATATCCACGTAATAGATTCCAAGGCCGCATCAGCAGGAACAACAAGGATTGCCCTAAAGTTACTTGACCTTGTAAAGGAAAAAAACTTTGATGAGGTTGTCGAAGAAATTGAGAAGGAAACAAAGCTTGAGACTACAATGTTTGTCCTAGAATCCATGAAGAACCTAATAAAAAATGGGAGAATAAAAAAGACAGCAGGTCTTATTGCCAATGTTTTAAATATTAGACCAATAATGATTTCCAATGACGGTGAAATAGAACTCTTTGAAGTCAATCGTGGAATGAAAAAGTCTCTTGATAAAATGGTTAAGGCAATTGAGTCCAAATGCAAGATAGAAAAGCCAGACTTAATTACAATTTCTTATGTAGCAAATAAGGAAAGGGCAGAAAAAATCAAAGAAAGAATTGAAGACCTCTATGAGGGTGCAAAAGTACACCTTAGACATACTAACGGCTTGTCATCAGGATATGCCGACATAGGAGGAATTGTCATAGCTTTTTGAGGTGAAAGATGAGAAAAGATAAGGAAAATAATTTTCAAGATAAGATAAACGACGCCTTTAAAGAAGAGAATTTTAAAGAAATTGGAGAAATAATTGGAGAGGGAATTGATACAGCAATTGACGTCACAAAGAGGTCTATTTCTAATTTTGTTAATAAAAACAAAAAGAATTTGCCCTACTCCATCCAAAATGATGACAGGATAATAAATCAAAATCCAAAGACCATGAAGAGGATTAAGACTTGGGGACCAATTTTTAAAATTTCTATAGTAGGTCATATTTTTGCTTTGTTTGGTTTTCTCATGGATATGTTTGATACTTATGGATCAATAAGAGAAGATCTGCCAGCCTTAATTTTTTGGGTTATTCCTGCACTTATTATTTCTTTTTATGGAAACTTTAGAATAAAAAAATTAAAAGACCAGATAATTAGGTTCAGAAAATACAATCGTGAAATTGGAAATAATACAGTGATTCCAACAGGAGACCTTGCAGCCATAACTGCCAAGCCTCTTGATTTTACAATAAATGATCTTTTGAATATGATAGAAAAAGATTACTACAGGCAGGCAAGGATTGTTGAAGATGGCAAATTATTTATCTTAGATTCAAAAACTTATAAATTATACAAGGAAGAAGCCCTAAGAGATCCTCATGAAAAGATGGAAGAACTTGAAAATCAAGAAAACAATGAGAGGGCAGAAGAACTTCTCTTGAGAGCCAAGTCTTACGTGACAGAGCTAACTAAAATCGAGAGAAAAATTTCTTCTCCAATGGATGAAAAAATTAGAGAACTCTTAAAAATAATTGGAAAGATTTTTGAACTCTTAAAGGAAAATCCAAGCACAGCGTCAGACTTAAATAAGGCTATAAATTATTATCTGCCAACTACTCTTAAGCTTTCAAATTCATATTTAGAAATGAAGGAGAAGCCAACAGAATCTGTGAGAGGGTCTCTAAGAGATATTGAAAATACCATGGACATTGTAATAGATGCTTTCATGAAGATTTTGGACAATATTTACCAGGAAAAAATAATGGACTTATCTTCAGACATGAGTGTTTTGAAGTCCATGTTAAAGCAAGAAGGACTTTTGGATAAGGACGAATTTAAAATTGGGAGGTAAAAGTGGATAGAGAAATAAAATTATCACTATCAGATGACTTTGATGAAATTCAAGATGATGAAAAAATTATCTTGAAGGAAGTTGAAGAAGACAAGGAGCTTAAGCTAAGCCCAGAGGAAGAAAAACAAGTTAATGATTTTGCAAAAGAAATTGATATAACAAATTCAAATATAGTCCTTCAATATGGGGTTGGTGCCCAAAGGAAGATTTCAAACTTTTCTGAGAAGACCCTAGAGTCTGTTAAGACAAAGGATCTTGGAGAAGTTGGAGACTTATTATCTGGAGTAGTAAATGAACTAAAGACCTTTGACCTTGATGAGGAAGACAACAAGTTCCTTGGATTTTTCAAAAAACAAGCAAATAAGATGACTTCAATAAAAACCAAGTACGACTCTGCAGAAAAAAATGTCAATAACATTATAAAGACTCTTGAAGACCACCAAGTTACACTTATGAAAGACATTGCCATGCTGGACCAAATGTATGACTTAAACGAGTCTTATTATAAGGAACTTAGTATGTATATCTTGGCCGGCAAGAAAAAACTTGAAGAGGCAAGGAATGTAGAGTTGCCAAGACTTCAAGAGAAGGCTCAGGAGACCAACCTTCCAGTTGATGCACAACGTGCCAACGATTATGTGAATATGATTTCTAGGTTTGAGAAAAAGCTTCACGACCTTGATCTAACTAGGATGGTTTCAATCCAAATGGCACCACAAATTAGGATGGTTCAATCTTCTAACACAGTTATGGTTGAAAAGATTCAGTCAACTATTGTGAACACCATTCCACTTTGGAAGTCTCAAATGGTTATAGCTCTTGGAGCAAATCATTCTAAGGAAGCTGCCAAGGCGACAAAAGAAGTGACTGACTTAACCAATGAACTTTTGAAGAAGAATGCAGAAACCTTAAAGCAAACTACTGTTGAAACTGCAAAATTATCTGAGAGGGGAATAGTTGATATGGAAACAATAAGACACACTAATGATCAACTAATATCTGCCTTAAATGAAGTTCGTGAAATTCAAATTGAAGGTCATAAGAGACGTGAAGAAGCTTCACAAGAACTTAGAAGGATAGAAGAAAATTTAAAGTCTTCTCTAGTTGAAATTGCAAATAAATAAGAATTTGAAAATTAATAAGATAATAAGAGCCGAGAGAAATCTCGGTTTTTTTATTGGAAAATTTATGAGAAGAAGAGATTGGTTTATGAAATTGAATTAGATTTCAAAAATCTAAAAAAATTTGGTTAATTATTTTCTTGGAAAACTTTTAAGAGTGAACAAATAAAAAAAGCTCCAGCCAATGTCGAAAGGACAAAAGCAGGAGCCTTAAATTTTATAAATTGTTTTATAAATTCATCTATAGATTTATCTAAAAGAAATTTTTCCATCTTCAATGGAATCAATAATTGCAAGAGAGAGAAGGTCGTAGCCCATGTCTCTAATTATCTTGCCCCCATCTTGGAAGCCCTTTTCAATGGCAACAGAAACTCCAGACACATTTGCACCAGCTTGCTTAGAAACGTCAATCAAACCCTTAAGGGCATTTCCTTCAGCAAGGAAGTCGTCAATAATAAGTAAATTGTCATCAGGAGATAAGAATCTCTTGGAAACAGTTATAGTGTAATTTTTCTTTGTAGTGTAGGACTCAACCTTTGACTGGTAAACATCGTCTCCAATATTTAAAGTTTTTTGCTTCTTGCAAAATACCACCATGGCATCGTTAAAGTGTTTTGAAGCAACAGTTGCAAGGGCTATACCACTTGCTTCTATAGTAAGTATCTTGTTAATTTTTTTATCTTTGAAATAAAGAGCCATCTCTTCAGCAAGCTTATCCAAAAATTTTATGTCAAGTTGGTGATTTAAAAATGAATCTACCTTAACAATATTTCCATCTAAAATTCTTCCGTCTTTTATAATTCTATCTTCTAATAATTTCATTTTACACCTCTAGAATATTTTAAGGCAAAAGGATCAAGTTATCAAGTTGAGGACTGGGATTTATAAAAAATATTGTAGTCATCTTTTATAAAGTAAAAGTAGCTAAGGCAAGCTTTATTTGATAAAATTAATTTATCAAGGTAAATAGAGAAAGGAGAAAATTATGAAGAAAACTTTAATTTTACTTGGCTTGCTTCTTAGCTTAATAATTCCAACAAATATTTTTGCTGAAAAAGCTATGCCAAACAATTCATCAAAGATGGATATTATTGCAGAGAATGGAGACGTATCCAACTATACTTTTTCAACCTACATAATAAAGGATTACAACTATTTTAAACTTCGTGACTTTGCATCCTATATGAATGGAACTATTAAAAACTTTGATGTCGATTACAATAGGGACAAGGATGCCATTGAAATTACGACAAAAACATCTTATGGGGACTTTACTGGACTTCCAAGTGATAATGTAGTTGGGGCGAAGGAAGCTGTAACAACAAGACAAAAGATTTTTATTGATGGCAAAGAAGTTCAAATTTCTGGCTATAATATTGATGGAAATAATTATTTTAAGCTCAGAGACTTGGCTAGTGCCTTAGATATAAAGATTTATTATGACTCCTTGAGAAAATCTGTAATCCTCAATCCAAACCTTCCAAGTGATGAAAAACTTGTTGAGGACTTAAAGAAGGAAATAGACAAGCTAATTGGCATGGAAGAAGAAGCATCAAGACCTAAGGCAAGCACAGGAACAAGAGATCTTATTGGAGCAGAAGAAAATCTTATTTATCTTCCTCCAAAAAATATTGATAGAAAGGTGAATCTAAAGACAGGTTATGCAGCAGAGATTAGAAATTCAAAAATTCAAAACTTTAAAAAGATTTCATCTCAAGTAAATGTCCCAAAAGGTACAGGGATTTTATATTTTGATCTTGACACCTTAAAGACAATGACCATTTATATTGATGGTAATGACACAAACATCAGTCAGGCTTACTTAAATAAGTGGATGAAGAAAAACATCTTAGTTCCCCTTATTCGTGGAGAAAAAATTTCAGGTCAAGAAGATGCCTATAAGGTCGCTTATGTAACTTTTGTTGATACTGCTCCAAAGCTAAATGGAGTTAGTGAACTTGTTAGTGTAAAGGCTAATGAAGTTAGAAATTATCTTTATGGACCTCAAACAAATCTCAAGGATTTTACAGCCGATAGGGGACAAATTTATTCTCTTGCAAAGAAGGGAGAAAACATTGGATGGTCCTGGTGGTACTTCACTGGTCCAAATTCTTATAATGAAAAAATTGACCATATGATTAACTATGCCCTAAGTGTGCAAGGTTTTTCTTATGAGCAATTTGACTGCTCAGGACTTGTTGGGACAGCAGCAGAATTTGCAGGTTTTCCTCTTGCACCAGCCTACTCATGGCTCATTGAAGGATCACCTATGGTTGAGGATATTCCAATGAATCAGCTTAGGAGGGGAGACCTCCTCAATAAGGCAGGAGAACACATTATGATTTATATTGGAGATGGAAAGGTTGTTGAATCTGTTCCAAGGACTGGAGTAAGAGTAGCTCCAGTGAGAAAAGCAGGCTACAAGGCCCTAAGAATTAAAGATGTGTAAAAATTAAGGAGCTTAGGCTCCTTTTTTGATGGAAATTTTTAAAATTTGAATAAGCAATTCTTATATAATTTTGGAATAAAATTTGGAAAACAATTGAGATATAAAAAATAATAAAACTTGTAATAGCTTATAAACTGAAAAAATTTATAAAAAATCAAGTATGTAAAGCTAAGTTTTATAAAATAAATTATTTTAGGATTAAAAGTGACAACTTATAGTCCTATTTTGAAAATAAATAGAAAGTTATAAAATAAATAAAAAAAGTGCCAAGACTTGGCACAAAAATTAAGCTTTTTTACAACAGAAGACTTAAGATAAATTCCACCGAAGTCTTTAGTCTTAGCGTCAATGTCATGACCGTTAACTTCTTCATCGAGAATTCTAATATTAGTAATCTTAGTCCCCCTCTTCATGGTGTCTTTGCCAAACTTTAAGTCCTTAATAGTTACAACACTATCTCCAGTCTTAAGTTCGTTGCCATTGGCATCAAGAACCTTGTCCTCTTCAAGAGAAAGATCAGTCCACATATGTCCACATTCAGGACAGTTATAAGCAACATTATCAAAATAGCCATATTCTGACCCACAATTTGGGCATTTATACATTTACCTCATCCTTTCAAATATCTTATCCTAAGTATAATTGAAAATAATTTATAATACAAATCAAATAAAGTATTTGTGATATAATAATTTATTAGTAAAGAAGAAATATACAATTTTCTAATGTTATTCTTGTTTTGTGGTGATAAAATGATTTTAGAAGCCTTAATACTTGCACTTATAAGTATGATTTTTATTAAGGAAAAGGACCTAAATAATTTAATAAATTTTAAATTTAAAAGATTTTATCTGGCTTTTATTGGAATTTTTATAATGGTTTTTATAAATTTTCTTACGGGAAGAGACTTTGGAAGTCTTACTGACTTTTTTGTAAGAAACTTCACTTTGTTTCATATCGCATCTCTTCTTCTCATTAGCCTTTCATTTTTTTCCAATTATGAGAACAAGGGCCTTTTAATTTGTGGTATTGGGACTTTTTTAAATGCCCTTCCAGTTATGGCTAATGGAAAAATGCCAGTCTCGCCATCTGCCCTTATGAAAATAGAAAATGAGAGAATTATTAAAATTATTTATATGGGAGCAAGCCTAAGTCATGGTGTATTTGATAAGGCAAAATTATATTTCTTGTCAGACTTAATATACTTAAAGAGGTTTATTGGACCTTCTAAGGTCATTAGCCTTGGAGATATTTTAATTGCCCTTGGCTTATATATTGCACTTATAATTATTGTTAGAAAGAGAGGTGCTTAGGATGGATAAGTTTAGCAACCTATTAAATATTATTAACTTGAGAGATGTTGTTGACATATTAATTGTCACTATCTTAATTTATTATGTTTTAAAATTAATTAGAAACACGAGAGCAGAGCAAGTTTTTAAGGGAATTCTTTTTATCCTATTATTTATTAAAATTTCACAATTTTTCCAACTTTACACAGTGAACTGGATTTTTACCAGGTTTATCAATGACGGTATTGTGGCTATTATTGTCTTGTTCCAACCTGAAATTAGAAGGGGTTTACAATATCTAGGCCTTACTTCAAATATAAAGAATAGTTTCAGTCAAAATAAGGACAATGTGCCAGAGACTGTTGAGGAAATTACTTCTGCAGTTGCCTCTCTTGCTAGACAAAAAATTGGTGCCCTAATAATTATTGAAAATGAAGTTGGCCTTACAGAAGTTATTGAAACTGGAACTGAAATTAATGGAAAGGTTAGCAGTGGACTTCTTATAAATATTTTTATTCCAAATACGCCACTTCACGATGGGGCTGTTGTTATAAAGGGATCAAAAATTAAGGCCGCAGCTTGTTTCTTGCCTTTATCTGATAACCAAAAGATTTCCAAGGAATTGGGGACAAGACACAGGGCAGGAATTGGAATTTCTGAAAGAGCTGATTGCCTTTCTATAATGGTTTCAGAAGAAAATGGAACTATTTCCACAGCTGAAAATGGAGTTATTTCAAGATACTTGGATATAGAAACTCTAGAGGCAAAACTTTTAGAAATTTATAGTCCAGACTACAAGGCAAGAACTTTTTTCTCAAAGCGTGGTGAAAAAAATGAAGAAAATAAATTTTAAAAATGATAGGACCTTGATGATAAAAATTATGTCCTTAATTTTTGCTATCATCCTATGGTCCTATGTTAAGGGTGAAGCAAATTTCATTACTTCTACAAACTACAAAAATATAGAGGTTTCTTATGAAGGCTTGTCTGATCTAAAGGCCAAAGACCTAACGATTATTTCTCCTAAGGAGTCTACCGTTGATGTTAAACTCCAGGGTTATAATTCTTACATGAGAAATGTAACAAAAGATGGAATTGTTGCCAAGGTTGATGTTAGTAAGTTAACTGAAGGAGAACATTCTGTTCCTATTAATGTATCTTATATTGATCTTGGAATATCTGTAACTAACACTACACCAAGAAGGATACCTTTTAAAGTTGACAAGGTTTTAAAAGAGAAGCATGAAGCCAATATTGTATTCTTAAATAAGCTGGAAAAGGGACTTAGTCTAGGTGATTTAAATAAGAAAGTAGACGTTGAAGTCAAGGGTCCATCAACTTATATGAATAAGATTAAAAAGGTTGATGCTTATATTGATCTTGCTGATATAACTCAGTCAACGAGCCTTGAGGCAGAGATATATGCCTACGACGATGGAGGGAAGATAATTAAGGAAGTTGAAGTCAATCCTTCAAGTGTAAAAGTTGACCTTCCAATATTAAAGAGTAAAACTGTCCCAATTAAAATAAAATTTAATGAAAATACTAGCAAAAATATTGTGACAAGTGACTTTTCAATTGAGCCATCTTCTGTTACAATTAGAGGAAATTCTGATGTAATTGATTCTATCGACTTTATAGAAACTAAACCAGTTAATTTTTATAATTATAAAAATGGAAATGATTTAGTGAAATTAAGTCTGCCAGATAAGGTTACATTGGTTGATGAGAATATTGATTTCAGGTTGAAGTCAATTGCAAATGAAGAATAAATGTATTAATAATCAGGAGGGAATATGGAATTTTTTGGAGAAGGACTAACATTTGACGATATTTTACTTGTACCAGCAAAATCAGAAATTTTGCCTAACGAAGTTGATTTATCTACAAACCTAACGGAAAAGATTAAACTAAACATTCCTCTTATGTCAGCAGGTATGGATACTGTAACTGAACACAGGATGTCTATTGCCATGGCAAGAGAAGGTGGTATTGGTATTATCCACAAGAATATGTCAATTGAAGAACAAGCCCTAGAAGTTGACAAGGTTAAGAGATCTGAACACGGAGTTATAACTGATCCATTTTCACTAACTAAGGATCATTCTATTAAAGATGCTTCTGAACTTATGGATAGGTACAGAATTTCTGGTGTTCCAGTTGTTACAGAAAAGGGTGTCTTGGAAGGAATTATTACAAATAGGGACATAAGATTTGAAACAGATCTTTCTAAAAGAATTAGCGATGTAATGACTTCAGAAAAACTAATCACAGGAGATCCTGATATTAATTTAGACCAAGCTCTAAATATTTTAAAGAAATATAAAATTGAAAAGCTTCCTCTTGTTGACAAAGACAATGTCCTAAAGGGTCTTATCACTATTAAGGATATTGAAAAACACGAACAATATCCAAACTCTGCAAGAGATAAATCAGGAAGACTACTTGCTGGTGCTGCAGTTGGTGCAACTAATGATGTTATGGATAGGATCGAAGCTCTTGTTGAGGCAAAGGCTGATGTGGTTGTTATTGATACTGCTCACGGACAATCTAAGAACGTATTAAAGACTATAAAAAATATTAAGGATGCCTTCCCAGATCTACAACTTATAGCAGGTAACGTTGCTACTTATGAAGGAACAGAAGACCTAATTAAGGCCGGTGCTGACTGTGTTAAGATTGGTATTGGACCTGGTTCTATTTGTACAACAAGAGTTGTAACAGGTATAGGTGTTCCACAAATTACTGCTATTATGGAAGCTTATAGAGCTGCCAAAAAATACGGAGTTCCAATAATTGCCGATGGTGGTATTAAATTCTCTGGTGATGTTGCCAAGGCTCTTGCAGCTGGTGGTAATGTTGTTATGATGGGTTCACTATTCGCAGGTACTGACGAATCTCCAGGAGAAGAAATCTTTGTTGAAGGTAGAAGATTTAAGGCTTACAGGGGCATGGGTTCTCTTGGTGCCATGAGTGCCGGTTCTTCTGATAGATACTTCCAAACAGGTACAACTAAGTATGTTCCTGAAGGAGTTGAAGGCAGGGTTCCATACAAGGGACTAGTAGGAGACATTGTATTCCAACTTGTTGGTGGAGTTAAGTCTGCCATGGGTTATATGGGTGCAAAGGACCTAGAAACTCTTAGGGCAACTGCTAAGTATGTTAAAATCACACAAGCTTCACTTACAGAATCTCACCCTCACAACATTACAATTACAAGAGAAGCTCCTAACTATTATTAAGACATTAATAAATCCACTTCAATTGAATTTGGAGTGGATTTTCTTTATAATTACAAGATAGAGGTGATATTTTGAAAACAAAAGTCTTGCTCGTTGAAGACGAAGAATCAATAAGAAAATTTGTTAAGATAAATCTTGAAAGAGAAGGCTACACAATTTTTGAAGCTGGCAGCGGAGAAGATGGAATTGAAATTGCTAGACGCGAGCTTCCAGATATTGTAGTCCTAGATATTATGCTACCTGGCATAGATGGTTTTGAAGTCTGCAAGACCTTGAGGGGAGAGTTCCCAAGCCTTGGTATCATTATGCTAACTGCAAAGGCAGAAGACTATGACAAGATTATGGGTCTTCAATATGGAACAGATGATTATTTGACTAAACCCTTTAACCCAACTGAGTTAACTCTTAGGATAAAATCAATTGAGAGAAGGCTTGAAATTGGTGAAGAAAATGAAAGCAACTTAATCACAGACCCACCTTTTAAAATAGATTCTTACTCAAGAAAGTTTTATAAGGATGATGTGGAACTAGAACTCACTCCTACAGAATATCAAATTATAAAATTATTTATGACAAATCCTGGCAAGGCCATGACAAGAAATGAAATTTTAAAATTAGTTTGGGGAGATGACTTCTTAGGCGACTCAAAAATTGTTGATGTAAATATAAGAAGACTTAGGTCAAAAATCGAAACAAACCCAGCAAAGCCAGACTATATTGAAACAGTTTGGGGAACTGGTTACAGATGGAAGTAGGTTTATAATTGAAAAATAAAATTGGAAAAAGACTTGTCAGAAGTTTTTTAATAATAATTTTAATTACAATTTCAATTATAGATATATTCTTGCTTTTTTCCTTTAGCTCCTACTATTACAACAACATATCCAAGGAATTAATCCAGAGGATGGAGGTCTCTTTAGAAATTTACAGGAGAGACTATTCCGACAAGTCCATTGAAGATTTGATCTATGAGGACAGTGATATCTTCTTGTCTAACACCAATGCAGAAGTCCAAATCCTTGATAAGGATAAAAACCTCTTGTCAGATTCCATTGGAAGGTTGGCTTCAAACCCAATAGAAACTATAGATGTAATGGCCGCTGAGAAGGGTGAAATAAAGACTTGGAAGGGAGAAGATTCACAAACAGGTGAAGCTATAATGTCCGTTGCAGGTCCTATAAAAAATAATGAAGGAGAAATAATTGGCTACCTAAGATTTATTTCGTCTATTGAAGGAATCAAGGCTGCAATTTTAAAAACTATTATAAGTCTACTTATCTTTACTCTATTTGTAGCCCTAGTGACAACTATGGTTTCACTTCTTATATCAAAGTCCATTGTAAAACCAATTTTAGAACTTACAGAAGTAGCCAAGACTATGCTAAAGGGAAATTACGAGGAGAAGGCCAAGATTTTTGAAGATGACGAGATAGGAGAGCTTGCCAAGACTCTTAATGCCATGAGTGATGAAATTATAAACAAAGATAGGATAAAAAATGATTTTATATCTTCAATTTCTCACGAGCTTAGAACCCCTCTTACATCAATAAAGGGATGGGCCGTTGTACTAAAGGATGCCAAAGAAGATGAAAAAGAACTAATGGAAGATGGCTTAAATATAATAGAGAATGAGGCAGACAGGCTTGCCAAAATGGTTGAAGAACTCTTAGACTTTTCTAGATATATTTCAGGAAGAATCACCCTTGATAAGGATGTTTTTGATATAACACAAACTTGTGTGGATATATCAAAGCAAATGAGACCTCGTGCCAAGTCCAACAATATTGAACTTATTACAGCGCTCCCAGAAGAGTCAATACTTATTAATGCTGATGAAAATAGGATCAAACAGCTGCTTATTAATCTCTTGGACAATGCCATTAAATTTACATCAGACAAGGGATGGGTTAAGTTCCAAATGATAAGAGAAGCTGATCTTGTTCAAATTATGGTTTCTGACAATGGAATGGGAATGACTAAGGAAGAACTTGCTCACGTAAAAGAAAAATTCTACAAGGGCAAACACTCCAAGAGCCACAGTGGAATTGGTCTATCCATTAGTGATGAGATAACAAAACTCCACCAAGGTAAACTAGAGATTTTCTCCGAAGAAAATATTGGAACAACAGTCAAGGTTAGCTTGCCCCTAGAAATAGAAAAAGAAGTAGGTGAAAAAAATGATTAAAAAAATAATTTTTTACCTCTCATTAATTTCCCTAGTTTTATTAACGGGTTGCTCCTTTTTGACAAGTCAAGGAACTGATGTTGAAAGGCCAGATATGGGTCAGTCACCACTTTATGGTAAGTGGACAATAACGAAGTTTATATCCAATAAAAAATCAAACCAAGACAATTTTAAATTTAAGGAATTAATTGGAGAAGACTTATACTTTAGTAATGACTCAGTCCTTCTTGCCAATGATTATATAAAGGATGCTTCTTATAAGACTAAATATGTGAAACTTTCTAATTATTTATACCAAAAGTTTAATCTTGACTACAAGAATTTGGGACTTGAAGATTCTGAAGTCTATACAACTTATGTCTTCGATTCAAATTCCAACTCTTCCTTGTATTATGAAGTTATAAAGACAAGTGAGAACACTGCTCTCTTGTTTGACAATGGAATAACTCTTGAAATAAAACTTGTGGACGACAAGATAAAAAATGAAGATTTAAATTCACATATTTTAGAAAGAAAGGATGAGGTTTTAGCTAAGAGTAGCTTGTTTGACTTAACAGGTGACAAGGGATTTTTAATTGGATTTAAAACTAAACTTGATTCCAATATTCCTTCATGGAATTACAAGACTCTTTACCTAAAATTTTCTGATTCAAAATTGGAAAATGTCTACGAGATGAACAATATTATCCTTCCAAGGGATGATCGCTTCTATGAAGTTAGTGTTCAAAGAGAATCAAAGTCAGAGGAAACAACTGATAGGTTAATTGCAAGAGACTATAAAACGTCAAATCTTCTTAAAAGAGATTCGGAAATTCCAAAAAATGAAGCTGAAGAGTTAAGAGAAGACAACTCCCTTAAGACAATTAACTTTATTACAAATAATTATATAAATGTTGAGAGTCTCGATAGGAATACAGGCAAAAGGACTCTTAGAATTTATAATTTAGATAAGCTAGAGGATAAAAAGGCCCTTAGTTATAAAGATTTCATATCTGAAGATGAATTAAAGGCTGAAGGGAAAAACATTCAATCCCTAAAAGAAGATCCTTACAATATTGGAATCTATAGGGACAATGGATTTTGGAAGCTCAAGGGAAGGCTTAACACAGAAGATGGAAAGTATTCTGATTTTGATTTAAATCTAGTTCTTCCTTATGAAGTTAACAAGTACAACAAAATAAATATTCCAATGACTCAGATCAAAAGTTTTAAGTCAGGAATAAAAGATGGATTTGTTTCTCCAGATAACAATTTCTTAATAACATTGGAAAATAATTATCTAAGAATATATAATATAAGTGAAGGAAGAATTATCTCCAGTCCTATTTTTGAAAGGGAAATAGGAGATGAGGCTTCCACAATTATGACAGAGTGGGCAACAGGCCGCTATGCAAATATTTGGCAGGATGAACTTTCATCAAATAAATGAGGTGTGAAATGAATAAGATTATAGAATTGATTGGAGAAAATTCCACTTACATGCTCCTAACCCTAGGTGCAATATTAATTGGAATTGTCATTACCTTTATAGTAAACTTTGCTGCAAGGGATTTAAAATTTATAAAATATTTACCAGGACTTGCTCTGGTATTTGTTGGGATAATTTCTCTTTTTATGGTTATCAATAAACTTTTTGATCCAACAAGCTTAGACAATTTAATTATTTTTGTAGTGGGAGTTTCATCTGGATTAGTGTCACTTATATTTGCACTAATAATAGGCATTGCCTCTTCAGATAAAAATCGCTACAAGAAAAATACTAGAAATAGATAAAAAATTAAGCTCAAGATAAGAGGCACTCAGGTGCTTCTTTTTTCTTGAGCTTTTTTAGGAAGAATATGAAAAATATTTAGTAATTATTAAATAAGTTTTTGTTTGTAGTTTTTAAATTTAATAAGTAGAAATGTAGTCCTTCATGGATTCAAATTTTTTGTCCCCAATGCCAGGGACATTTTTTATGTCCTCAATGGAAGAGAAAGAATTGTTGGCCCTGTAGTCTAAAATCTTTTGGGCAGTTTTTTCTCCAACTCCAGGAATTTTTGTCAGTTCACTTAGGTCAGCTGAGTTAATATTTATTTTTGAAGCAGGCCCACTTGATGATGGACTAGATACAAGTGTGGTCATATTTTCTTGTACTTCGCCAACTTTTGGAATATAAATCTTTTCTTCGTCGTGAAGCCTTGCTGCCAAGTTAACCCTATCAAGGTCTGCATCATCTCTTGCTCCACCAGCCAAATCAAGGGCATCAACCACACGCTTACTTGAGTCAAGTCTTAGGATGCCAGGGCTATTTACCGCTCCAGATATATGTACCATTATCTCTTCACTTTCTTCAGGAGCTTTTTCAATCTCAAGTTCTTTTGTATTTTCATCAAGAGATTTCTTCTTATTATCAATTATGCCAGCAGTATTTATTTTTAAAAATTCTTTGGCATCATCCTTGCTGTGATTATCATAATATTGGTAGCCAATTATTAAAAGTAAAAAGACAATTATAAGGTAGGGGAGTTTATCTTTATTTAAAAATTTAAAATCCATTCACACCACTCACTTATTAGTAATATTATATTTATAACAATGTAATACCCTAAATAGATAATTTTACACAGTTTTCAAATGCTAAAATTTATGTTATAATTTATCCATCGAAACGATTTCAAAAAAATTAATATATTTAGGAGGAAAACAATGAAAGTTTATACAACAGATAAGGTAAGAAATCTTGCTCTCGTGGGACATTCTGGCTCCGGAAAGACTAACCTAACAGAGGCTATGTTATTCCAAAGTGGAGCTACAAAAAAACTTGGAAATGTTTCTAGCAAGAACACAGTATCCGACTTCTCAAAAGAAGAAAGAGAAAGAGGAACATCAATTGCAACATCAATTATTCCTGTTGAATGGAGAAATTATAAAGTAAACATAATAGATACTCCTGGATTTCTTGATTTTGTTGGCGAAGCTCACAGTGCTCTAAGAGCCAGTGAAGCAGCAATTATGGTTATAGATGCAACTAAGGGTATCGAAGTTGGAACAGAAAGAACTTGGAAATACACAGAAAAAATTGGTCTTCCAAGAATTATTTTTATAAATAAAATTGACGGAGAAAATGTAAACTTTAGAAAACTAATGGATGAGCTTGAAGCTGCCTTTGGTAAAAAAGTTATCCCATTCTCTGTACCTATTGGCGAAGGTGAAGATTTTGTTGGTGTAACTGATGTAATCTTCCAAAAGGGATATAAGTATATAAACTCTGCACCAGAAGAAACTGAACTTAACCACGACCAAGTTAAGGCAACTGAAAGAATGTATGAAGAAATTGCAGAAGTTGTTGCAGGTTCTGATGAAGTACTTATGGAAAAATACTTCTCTGGAGAAAAATTCACAAGAGAAGACCTTCTAAGAGGAGTTACAACAGCCCTACTTGAAGGTGACGCAGTTCCACTACTTGTTGGATCTGGTGAAAAGGGAATAGGTATTGATATTTTACTTAATACAATTGTTAACTACATGCCAGCACCAGACGATGATCGTGCCCACCTTGGATTTAGATACAAGGAAGGGGAAGAAAGAAAGGTTTCAGCAAAGGATCCTTTTGCAGCAGTTGTATTTAAAACTGTATCAGACCCATTCCTTGGAAAGATTTCTATCTTTAAGGTAATTTCTGGTATTTTAACTAAAAACACTCCTTTATATAATGTAACTACTGAAGAAACAGAAAAACTTGGTGGCCTTTTTGTAATGAGAGGCAAGGAACAAATAGAAGTTGATGAAATATATGCAGGAGACATTGGTGCAACTACAAAACTTGCAGGTACTTTAACTGGTGATACTCTTTGTGATAAGGACCACATGGTTAAGTACAAGAAGTTAAAACATCCTACTCCAGTTTTATATTATGCAATAGAACCTAAGACTAAGGGAGACGAAGAAAAGCTTACTCAATCTCTTAAGAAGATTAGGGACGAAGACCCAACATTTACAATCGAAAGAAATACAGAAACTAAACAAATGACTATAGGTGGTCAAGGCAAGGTTCAACTTGATGTTATACTTGAAAAATTAAAGAACACTTATGGTGTTGAAGTTGAAATTGTTCCATTTATAATCCCTTATAGAGAAACAATTAGACAGACTGCAAGTGTACAAGGTAAACACAAAAAACAATCTGGTGGAGCAGGCCAATATGGTGATGTTTGGATTAGATTTGAACCATCTGAAAATGATTTTGAATTCGATGAAGAAGTATTTGGTGGCGCAGTTCCTAAGAACTACTTCCCAGCAGTTGAAAAGGGAATTATTGAATCTAAGGAAAAGGGAGTTCTCGCAGGGTATCCTGTTACAAACTTCAAGGCTGTTTTATATGATGGATCCTACCACGATGTTGACTCAAATGAAATGTCCTTTAAACTTGCTGCAAATCTTGCCTTTAAGAAGGGTATGCAAGAAGCAAGCCCAGTTCTCCTTGAGCCTATTATGAAGGTTGAAGTTACAATTCCAGAATCTTATCTTGGAGATGTAATGGGAGATATGAACAAGAGACGTGGAAGAATTCTTGGTATGGACCAACAAAATGACGGCACTCAAGTTCTTATTGCTGAAGCACCTCAAGCTGAACTTTTCACTTACCTAATTGATCTTAGATCACTTACTCAAGGTAGGGGAACTTTCAACATGGAATTTGTAAGATATGAAGAAGTTCCACAAAATATTGCAGAAAAAATTATTGAAGAAAGAAAAACTGATAAATAAAAATAAATTTTTAAAGGTTGGGCTTAAGTGTTCAACCTTTTTTATTATAAAACGATTAAACATATTGAAAAGCAACATTAATAGTTTTATAATTTAGTTAGATAACATTATACCTTATAGAAAGGGGATAAAAATGAAAACTAAAAAAATTGTATTAATTTTAATATCTTTGGCTATTGTGTCAATTATGTGTGGTTTTTCTTTTTTAAATTCTAATAAAGAAAATTATAATTTTAACATAGATGTTTGTGATGATAAACCAAACTATGAAAAAATTATTAAGGACTTAACTTATGATAGTGTGTATAAATATAAGCTAAAAGAAGTTATTGTAAGTAACAAGATTATGGAAGAACAGGGTTTTAAATTTACAACAAATAAAGATGCTGATTATTTATTAGTATTTTCTAATGAAGATAATGAGAATGCACGTATAGCAGTAAGAGTTTCTGATGTGAGTTTGAGAATTTCTACTTCTAAAAAACATAGTAGTTATATACTTATTACTGATTCAAAAAATTCTAAAAAAGATTTAGATTTCTCATCAAAAAGTGGTATTCCAAAAGGAACATTTTCTATTTTAGAACTAGAACGAGAAAAAGTCATAAATAAGTAAAAAAAGAATTAAATAGCTAAAAATATCTGTTGGTGAGTTGAATCCCAACAGATATTTTCATTTGAAAAAAATTTATTATTTATATGAAACAATTCTTTAAAAAACAACAAAAATATATAAGCTTAACTTAAAAGGTAACGAAACTAAATACTTTACAAAAGTCCTAGTTTATATTAAACTAGAGATAGTAAAAGATAGTCAGATTTATTCTGACTTAAAAGACAAAGATAGTCAAAGGAAATGATTTTATGGCAAAATTATCCAATTCCATTGAAGAATTTTTAAATGAATTAATATTTGAATCAGGTGGAGTTGTTGAAATACAAAGATCAAAAATTTCAGACCAATTTAATTGTGCACCTTCACAGATAAATTATGTTTTGACAACTAGGTTCACACCCTTTAAGGGTTACTATGTTGAGTCGAGACGTGGTGGCGGTGGCTACATTAGAATTGTTAAGGTTAAATTAGAAGATGATGAAGATATACTAGAAAGATTTTTAGATTTTATAGGCGACTCTATTACAAAAAATAATTCAGACGACCTAATAGAAGAGCTTGTTAGATTAAATAAGTTGACTGAGAGGGAGATGGAACTCATGAAGGTGAGCCTGTCCGACAGGTCCCTAAGTCAATGTGAAAATAGAAATGAACTGAGGGCAGATTTGTTAAAGAATATGCTCCTCGTTATTTTCAGCTAGGAGGGAAGAAGATGTTGTGCGATAACTGTAAAGAAAGGGAATCAATAATTTCTTACACAAGAATAAACAATGATGAAGTTGAAGAAGTTCATCTTTGTCAAGTTTGTGCTGAAGAAAAATTTAAAAAAGAATTTCAGGGCTATCAAAATATAATTCCTCAACTTGAAAATGCCCTAAAAAATATTTTCAAGTTTACCGCCAACTCATCAAAGGATGAAAAAGATGACATTAGGTGTGAATACTGTGGTAGGAGTTTTAGAGAACTTAAGAACACAGGAGTCCTAGGTTGTCCAAAGTGTTATGATTCCTTTGGAAATGAAATTAAGGCCTATCTAAAGGCTTTAAATATAAATTTAAAATACAGGGGAAAAATTCCTAAAAACTCAGAATCTTATATTTACTACAATAGGAAGCTAGAGGATCTAAGGGAAAAGCTTGATCTTGCTATTAGCCTAGAGGAATATGAAAAGGCAGCAGAAATTAGAGATGAGATAAAAACTTTAAAGGAAGATGCCAATGTCTAATATTATTTTAGGAAACAAGATAAAATTATATAGAAACATTGACGGGAAGAACTTTGTCAACACTATGTATGACGAAGAATTAAGAGAAAATATAGACTTCCTTGACCCAATAATAAGAGAAATGGGTTATGAAAAAGTCGATATAGAAAACATGTCTTCCTTAAAAAAGTTAAAATACTTGGAAGAGGGAAGGCTTGGCAAGAGCTTTCTTGAGAAGAAAAATATTGGGTTTTATCAAAAGGTTGAAGAGCCAGATATTTTAATAAATTCAAGCGAACACCTTGAGCTTTCAAACTTTTCAAGGACTAAGTCTCTTGACGAACTTTATAAGGAAATTTATGACTTGGAAGAAAAGCTTGAAGAAAAAGTAGATTTTGCCTTTAGTCCAGAGTATGGATATTTGACTTCAAGGGTTTTTAATGCAGGAACTGGTTTTAAACCTATTGCATTTTTATACTTGCCAGCCCTAAATTATTTTGGCATAAGTGAAATTGCCAAGGGCCTATCAAGGCTTGGCTACACCCTAGGTTCTTATAGGGGCAGGTCCGAGAAAGCCATGGCAAGTATTTATACACTTTCTTTTGAGTCTACACTTACAGAAGACGAAGATTCTTATTTAGAAAAATTAAAACTTATTAGCGACGAGATTGCTGATGTTGAAAGGGAAAATAGAAAAAAACTTTATTTAGATAATATTATAAGCCTTGAAGACATGGTAAACAGGTCCTACGGCCTACTTGCCAATGCAAGGCTACTATCGGAAGAAGAGATGATGCAGTCCATGAGCATGATTAACCTGGGGATTGAGCTTTCAATCTTAAAGCCAAATAGGGATTTTGACTTTTACAAGGAAATCATGAAGCTTAGAAATGGACACTTACAAATTGAGAGAGGCTCAATCTTGGACCTTAAGTCAAGAGATATTTTAAGGGCCAACAAGTCGAGAGCTCTCATGAAGGAGGTTTTCAAATGAGTATGTTTGGAAGATTTAGTGAAAAATCACAAAAAGCCATTCTCTTTGCCCAACAAGAGGCAAGAGAACAAAGACATTCATATATAGGGTCAGAGCATATACTTCTTGGAATTTTGCGAGAAGGAACAGATGCAGGAGCCCACATACTTTCAAAGCTTGGGGTAGATTACAAAAAGGCCAAGGAAACAACTATGGATATAGTAAGTCAGGGCCAAGGTCCAGTGG
Organism: Peptoniphilus harei; assembly: GCF_016726485.1. Classification (GTDB taxonomy): domain Bacteria; phylum Bacillota; class Clostridia; order Tissierellales; family Peptoniphilaceae; genus Peptoniphilus_A; species Peptoniphilus_A harei. The sequence goes on along the minus strand of NZ_CP068103.1, from coordinate 292,628 downwards.
TGTCAAGCATTGCTTACACACCTAGGACAAAGAGGATTTTTGAACTTGCTTTTGAAGTTTCAAGGGAAATGGGTGAGAACACAGTGTCAACTGACCACCTTTTACTTGGAATCCTAAGAGAAGGCCAAGGAGTTGCTATCTTAGTTTTAAAAAGACTGGGCATTGACGTAATGAGTCTTGAGAATGATATTGTAAATAATATGGAAGACTATGAGGACTATGAAGAGGGCAGCGAAGGTTCTTCTGAAGCCCTAGAAAAATATACTACTAATTTAAATAAAAAGGCTGAAGAAGGAAAAATTGACCCAGTTATTGGAAGAGAAAAGGAAATAAAAAGAGTAATCCAAGTTCTATCAAGAAGGACAAAAAACAACCCAGTCCTAATTGGAGAACCAGGTGTTGGTAAAACTGCCATAGCTGAAGGACTTGCTGCAGAAATTGTTGCAGGTAATGTTCCAGAAATTATGAAGGATAAAATTATTCTAACTCTTGATATTTCTCAACTTATTGCTGGTGCAAAATACAGAGGAGACTTTGAAGAGAGATTAAAAAATGTAACTAATGAGGCAAGCAAGAATAAAAATATTATTTTATTCATTGATGAAATGCACGTTATAATTGGTGCAGGATCTGCTGAAGGATCTCTTGATGCTTCAAATATTCTAAAGCCTATGCTTACAAAGTCAGTCCTACAAATTATTGGGGCAACAACTATTACAGAATACAGGCAAAAAATTGAAAAAGACTCTGCTTTTGAAAGAAGACTTATGCCAATAATGGTTGATGAACCAAGTGTGGAAGATTCAATCAAAATAATAGAAGGTCTTAAAAATATTTATGAAGATCACCACCATGTCATAATACCTGACGAAAGTATTGAAGCTGCTGTAAAATATTCTGACAGGTATTTAAACGACAGGTTCTTACCAGACAAGGCAATTGATTTAATTGATGAGGCAAGTTCAAAATTAAAGATAGAATCTTATAAGGTGCCAGAGTTTGAAGAAAAATATAAGCTTGACCTTGAAGACATAGAAGAAAAGAAAAACAAGGCAGTAAAGGACCAAGACTATGAACTTGCTGCAAATCTACGTGATGAACAAAAAAGAGTGGAAGAAGAGCTTGAAAAGAAGAGGGCTGCCTTTAAAGAAAAAGAAGCAAAGAAGGAAGTTTCTCCAGAACTTATAGCCGATATTGTATCTGACTGGTCCAAGGTTCCTGTTACTGAAATGACAGAAGAAGAGACTGAAAAATTAAGAGATCTTGATATAAAACTAAAAGAAGATGTCAAGGGACAAGACCAAGCTGTCAAGGCCCTTGCCAAGGCCATAAAGAGGTCAAGGATTGGCCTTAAGGATCCAAACAAGCCAATAGGTTCCTTTATCTTCGTTGGACCAACTGGTGTTGGTAAGACTTATCTTGCAAAGAGTCTTGCTAAAAACTTATTTGGTAAAGAAGAAAACATGATTAGGTTTGATATGTCAGAATACATGGAGAAATTCACTGTATCAAGACTTGTGGGTTCACCTCCAGGATATGTTGGTTACGATGAAGGTGGCGAGCTAACAGAAGCTGTTAGGACAAATCCTTATTCAGTAATTCTCTTAGATGAAATTGAAAAGGCTCATCCAGATATATTTAACATTCTTTTACAAATTCTTGATGAAGGAAGATTAACTGACTCCAAGGGTAGGACTGTTAACTTTAAAGACACAGTTATAATTATGACTTCAAATGCTGGAGCAAACCTCCTTGCCAAGAATTCAGTGCTAGGCTTCTCAACTTCAGAAGAATCTGCAAAGAAAAGTGAATTTGAAAACATGAAGTCCATTATAGACCAGTCTTTAAAAGATATGTTTAAGCCTGAATTTTTAAATAGGGTTGATGATGTTGTAATCTTTAAGGCTCTTGAAAAATCTGAGATCAAAGACATTGTTAAGAACATGCTTGATAGTCTAAACCTTAGACTAGAAGATATGGGAATCAAGGCAACATACACAAATAAACTTATCAACTTCCTTGTTGAAGAAGGTTATGACAAGGTCTTTGGTGCAAGGCCACTACAAAGAACAATTACAAAACTCATTGAAGATAAAATTGCAGACGAATTCTTAGATGGAAATATCAAAGATGGCGATGAAATCTCTGTAGATGTTAAATACAAGAAGGTTCAAATAAAAAAAGTAAAGAAGACAAAAAAGGCGAAAGATGAAAAAGAAAACAGTCTATCAATGTAATAAATGTGGCTACATTTCCCATGGATTTTTTGGGAAGTGTCCCAACTGTGGTGCATGGAATACCCTAGAAGAGAAGGAAGAAGAAACATCTTCTAGCAAAAGCTCTTCTAGGTCTAAAAAAGTTAAAAAGGATGCACAAAAATTAAATACTGTTGCAGTTTCTTCAGATGAGAGAATTAAGACTAGTATAGAAGAATTTAACAGGGTCATGGGCGGTGGGATTGTCCGTGATTCTGTTAGTATTTTGACTGCAAAGCCAGGCTCAGGTAAGTCAACCCTTCTTATGCAAGTTGCCAATGATATTGCTAACAAGGGGATGAGGGTCCTCTACGCATCGGGAGAAGAATCAGAAACACAAATTAAGATGAGGGCAGAGAGAATTCTTGATAAACTTTCTGACAATATTTGGGTTTATTCTGTAACTTCACTTAACTCAGTCCTTGATCAGGTGGAAAAAATTGATCCACAATTAATAATCATAGACTCAATTCAAACTTTTACACTTGATGAATTTCCACAAAGACCAGGAACTCCGACCCAAACTATGGAGTGTGCCTATAAGATGACTGAAGTTGCCAAAGACTTAGAAAAGCCTCGCATGGTCTTCTTAGTTGGACAAATGACTAAACAAGATGAACTTGCAGGTGTGAGAAGTCTTGAACACTTGGTGGATACAGTTCTCTTAATTGACGGTGACTCATCAGAAGACTTGAGATCACTTATGACTACAAAAAATAGGTACGGGTCAACAGGTGAAATTGGATTTTTCTCCATGACAGAGAAGGGCATGATTTCAATTGATAATCCATCAGAATACTTTATGACTAAGAGGTCGGTATCAGAACAAGTGCCAGGTTCTTCACTCTCAGTCATTAGAGAAGGAACAAGGCCAATAATTCTTGAGACAGAAGCCTTAGCCTCAAAGTCTTTCCTTCCTTATCCATCAAGAATTTCTGAATCTGTAAGGCGTGAACACTTAAACACCCTTGTATCAATTCTTGAAGAGAGGGCAGGAATTACTTTTTTAGACAAGAACATTGTGGTCAAGTCCACTGGTGGAATTAAAGTTAAGGAGCAGGCATCAAACCTATCTGTAATGGTTTCTATTGTGTCGTCAACACTAAATAAGCCTGTTGAAGCTAACTCAGTCTTCATTGCCGATGTGGGACTTACTGGAGAGCTTAAAAATGTTCCAAGTCTTGATATAAGACTCAAAGAAGCAGAGAGGATGGGCTTTAAAAAAGCTTACGTTTCAAAATATTCTAATGTAAAGGAAGAAGCCTACAAGGACTTAAAAGTTATTAAGATGTCAAATATCTCTGAAGTATTAAATAAAATATTTGATTTATAAAATTTTAGACAATAAAAAAACTCTTGTTACTTAAAAAGTAATAAGAGTTTTTCTTTTGCATGTTTTTAATTTTAAGCTAGCTTAGTTTTTCTTGTAGATGAAACTACAAGAGCAATTACGAGACCAACAAGCATTGGGCATACCCAACCAAGACCAAACTCAGTAAGTGGTAATTTAGTTAAGCTATCTCCAAAGACACCTAGAAGGCCTTTGCCTTGTAATACAAATAAGAATCCAAATATCAATGAAATAATAGATGGAACTTTAAATACTAAGTCGTCCTTAATCTTTTCATTAAATAATCCCAATAGGACAATTGTCATTGCACATGGATAAATAACTTCAAGTATTGGTGCAGAAATTTTAATAATTTGAGTTACACCAAGCATAGAAATTAAGCATGAAACAACAGAACAAATAATTACGATTCTTTCGTAAGAGATCTTGTTAAAAGTCAAGTCGTTAAAGAAGTTACCAGTTGCAGATATAAGTCCAATAGCAGTTGTAAGGCAAGCTAGTGCAGTTATAAGACCTAAGATATAAACACCAGTGCCACCTAGTACTCTATTTGTAATGTCAACAAGTAGAAGAGTAGAATCTGTATCTACATCATAAATGCCAAGGCTTGAAGTTTGTGCTCCAAGATATAGTAGGCCTCCGTAGATTAATGCTAATAAAATTACTGCAATGACACTTGATAAAATAGTTGCCTTAATCTCAACTTTTTGTGATGAGTAATTTCTTGACTTAACAGCTCCAATAACAACAAGAGCAAACATACAACTAGCAATGGCATCCATTGTTTGATAACCATCAGTGATGCCCTTCTTTAGAACATTGTCGATCATAGTTGTGTTTGCAACTTCTCCAATTGGAGTGACAATTCCCTTAATGATTAAAACTGTCATACAAAGTAAAAGTGAAGGAGTAAGGAACTTTCCTACAATGTCAACAACCTTACTAGGTCTAATACTTAATAGACAAGCTATAAGGAAGAAGATAACAGAGAATAAGTACCTGTTAAAGGACTCACCAAAAATTGGCAAGATTGCAATCTCATAAGTAGTAGCGGCTGTTCTTGGTGTTGCCAAGAAGGGTCCGATACATAAAATAATTGCTGTAGAAATAATTACTGCAAAAGTCTTGTTAATTCTTGAGGCGAGGACGTTAAGGTTACCTTCATATTTTGATAGGGCGATAATTGCCAGTAGGCCTAGACCTGCGTCTGTGATTGTAAAGCCTAAAAATCCTATCCACCATTGGTGACCCGACAATAAACCTAAGTAAGGGGGAAAGATTAAGTTTCCAGCTCCAAAGAACATTGCAAAAAGTGCGAAGCCAATAATAAATAAATCTTTCGTCTTAATTTCATTGTTCATCTTTTTTTACCTCCATAAATATATTTTTCTCATTCTATCACAAAGAAAGACTTTTGGATACATAAATTATTGATTAGATGCAAATATTTTGATAATATCAATGTTATTGAAAGGAAGGTTGACATGGATTACAAAGAATCAGTAGCTTGGCTTGAAAATAGAAATATACCTCTTGGAGAATTTACAACAGATAATATTAAGGTTCTCTTAGAAATTTTTGATAGGCCTCAAGATAAATTAAAAAGTATTCACATTACAGGGACTAATGGCAAGGGATCAGTTGCAAGTTTTATAACTAATGCCTTAATAGAAAATAATTATTCAGTGGGCAAGTTCACATCTCCTTATATAACAAATATTCGTGAGGAGATAGAAGTCAATAGGGAAATCATAAGCGAAGATGACTTTGCAAAGATTGCTAGTCAAGTTAGGGAAAAAGTTGAAGAACTTGATGAGGAAGAAATATTTGTAAGTGGTTTTGAAATTTTAACTTCAATTGCCTACATTTATTTTGCAGGGAAAAACTTAGACTTTGCAGTAATGGAAGTTGGAATGGGAGGAAGAGTTGACGCGACAAATGTAATGGCAAAATCTATCCCTGTTTTTTGTCACATTGCACTTGATCATGCAAACATCTTGGGTGACACTTTAGAAAAAATTGCTCGTGAAAAGGGTGGAATTATTAAAGAAAATTCTCAGGTATTTTCTTATCCTCAGGCTGAAGAAGCAAGGATAGAATTAAAGAAAATCTCAAAAGAAAAATCTTCTGGCTTTAGTGAATTCTCTTTTGATGAAGTAGAGATAATTTCTTCTAACGAGTTTGGAAATAAATTTAACTTTAGAGATTATAAGGACGTAGAAATTTCTCTTATTGGAGACCATCAAGCTTTTAATGCGGCCCTAGCCCTTATGGTCTTAGATTATTTAAAAGAAGACTATAAGTTAGACGAAGAAAAGATAAAAGAGGGACTAAAGAAGGCAGAAAATATTGGAAGGACAGAATGTCTATCAAGAGACCCTCTTATAGTAGTTGATGGATCACACAACTTGGATTCCATTGAAGGAATAGAAAAAAGTATAAAGAAATTTAACTATAACAAATTGATTTTGGGATTCTCACTTCTAAAGGATAAGGACCACAAACACATCTTAGAAAAGATTGAGGGACTTGCAGATAAGATTGTCTTGACAGAAATTGACAATGAGAGATTTACTGATTTAGATTCCTTAGAAAAAGAATTTAAAGAAATTTCAAGTAAAGAAATTTTTGCAATCGAGGACAGGAAGGAAGCAGTTGAAAAAACTTTTGAACTTGCAGGAGAGGGCGATATGATCCTTTGGTGTGGATCACTTTACCTCATAAAGGATATAAGAAAAATAATTTTGGAAAAAATAAATTAAATATAAAAAACAAAACCCCTTGATTATGATTCAAGGGGTTTTCTTATAAAGTCTCCCGAGGGAGAATATGTAAGTCCTAAATAAAAAAAGGATCTTTACTAAGACCCTTAATTATATAGCTCTTTCTACTTTACCAGATCTTAGGCATCTAGTACATACGTTAATTCTTTTTCTTGATCCATTAACTACAGCCTTAACTCTTCTAATATTAGGAGACCAGCTTCTGTTAGAACGAGAGTGAGAGAAAGAAATTTTATTTCCGAATGATTTTTCTTTTCCGCAAATTTCACATCTTTTAGCCATAACGCACCTCCTTTAGTTATTAAGCAGACAATATTTTACCAAAAAAGTCCGCTAAGTGCAAATATTTTTTCAACATGTATTTATTTTACACTAAATTCTAATTTTTTACAAAGGATATTTTGAAAATCTGTTAATATTCTGTGACTTCTGATATAATGTATTAGATAAGGAGGTGCCCTCATGCCGGCAATTATTAATAGAGAACTTGGAAACATTGTAATAGAAGATAGCGTACTAGCAAATATAGCTGGGATTTCAGCTATGGAATCTTACGGAATTGTTGGAATGGCATCAAAAAATGCCGCAGATGGAATTTTTGAATTATTGAGATTCGAAAATCTTTCAAAGGGAATTGTAGTTAATACTGACGAAAATGAAATTTCTATAGAGCTTCATGTTATTTTAGAATATGGAGTTAAAATTTCTACTGTTGGTGAAAATATTATAGAGAGAGTAAAGTTTAATATAGAAAATTTAACAGGGCTTGAAGTTGATAATATTGAGGTCCTTGTAGAAGGTATTAGACTTAAGTAGTGGAGGTAAGATTTTGGAAATAAATAAAATTAATGGTCCCCTATTAAAAGAAATTTTTAAGGGAGCCGTAAATTATCTAATATCCATGAAGGAGGAGGTCAACGCTCTTAATGTGTTCCCTGTTCCCGATGGAGATACAGGAACTAACATGAGCCTTACATCAAAATCTGCCTTAAAACAAATTGAAAGCTTAGAGGGAGATTTTACTGCTGGAGACGTTTCAGCAGCAGCAGCACGTGGTGCTCTTATGGGAGCCAGGGGAAATAGTGGTGTTATTCTTTCACAACTTCTAAGAGGTTTTTCAGAAGGCCTAGAAGGAATTGATGAAGCAACTACATCAGACCTTGCTCATGCCTTTAAGAAGGCAAGTGAGACAACTTATAAGGCTGTTATGAAACCAATTGAAGGAACAATACTTACAGTTGGAAGAGAAACTGCGGACTTTGCCATTAGACATTATAAAAAGGCAGAAGACCCAATTACATTTTTAGAAGATGTAATTGTTGAAGCAAATAAATCTCTCGATAACACGCCAAATCAGCTTCAAGTTTTAAAGGAAGCTGGAGTAGTTGATGCAGGTGGTAAGGGTCTTGTTGTTCTACTTGAAGGTGGACTAAAAGTCTTAAAGGGCGAAGACATTGCTGATCAAAGTGAAGATGAAACTTTAAAGAAAAAGGCACAAAAAGAAGTTCAATTTACTGAAGCTGACACTTCTTTAAAATATGGTTATTGTACTGAATTTATTATAAATACTGACTACGAAGATATTGACTCTTTTAGAGAAAAAATTGCACCACTTGGCGACTGTCTTTTAGTAGTAGGTGGTGGCGGAAGTCATCTTATAAAGGTTCACGTTCACACAAATGACCCTGGAATTGTCCTTCAACATGCTTGCGAGCTTGGACTTCTTCAAGATATCAAGATCGATAACATGAGATACCAACACAGGGAAGTTCTCTTTGATGATGAAGAAGTTGCTGAAGCTAAAAAGAGAGAAGAAGAGGAAGAAATAATAGAAGAAAAAGATTATTCTTTCATAACAGTTTCCATGGGAGAAGGAATGACAGAAACCTTTAAATCTCTTGGTGTTGACTTTGTTGTTGCAGGTGGTCAAACTATGAACCCATCAACAGAAGACCTTTTAAAGGGAGTTGACAAGGTTGGGGGCAAGGTAATCTACCTAATTCCAAATAACAGCAACATAATTTTATCAGCAGAACAAGCAAGGGATATTTCCAACAGGGAAATTATTGTAATTCCATCAAAATCTGTTCCACAAGGTATAGCTGCTATGCTTGCTTTCAATGAAGAAGCTTCAAAAGAAGAAAACGAAGAGAATATGATAGAAGCAATAGGAAGTGTCATTGATGCATCTGTAACTTATGCAGTAAGAGATACTACAATAAATGGCAAGGAAATTCACAAGGATGACATAATTGGTATTGCATCTAAGGATATAATTTCCAGCGGTAAGACTGTTTTTGATGTTGTAACGGAAACTGTGGACAAGCTAATGGACGAAGACATTTCTCTTGTGACACTTTTCTATGGAGAAGATGTTAAAGAAGAAGATGCAGAAGAAGTTCGTGAAGCTATTGAAGAAAAATATCCAGATATTGATATTGACGTAATAAAGGGTGACCAACCAATTTATTACTACATCATATCTCTTGAATAAATTTTAGATTATTAATTGAGCCCGAAGTTTTGCTTTGGGCTTTTCTTATAGGAAATAAAATTAGGAGATAAATATGAACTTAACAGACCCTATAAAGGGCTTAAAAGGAATTGGACCCAAGAGGGCTGAGCTCTTTCATAAGTTGGGAATTTATACAATTGAAGACCTCCTACACTTTTATCCCAGAAGATATGAAGACTCTTCAAAGATCACTAGGGTTTCAGAAGCGAGGATTGGAGAAAAAAATACTTTTAAAGTTAGGATTCTTTCCAAACTTCAAAATAGGAGAATAAGGAAGGGTCTTACACTTACAAGTTTTTTGGCTGAAGATGAATCTGGAGAGATTGAGCTTTCTTTTTTTAATGCCTTTTATCTTCATTCCAAGATTTTGCCAGGTAGATACTACCTAGTCTATGGAAAGGCAGACTACTTTAGGGGAAGGGTGACCATGTCAAGTCCAGAGATTGAAGAGGCTGACAAGTTAAAAAAACTTGGCAAGATTTCTCCCATTTACAATTTAACTGAGGGTCTAAATAATTTTGTCTTTGAAAAAGTAATTGACCAAGTTATTGATGAAAATCTTTTTAGTGAAAATCTGCCAGAAGAAATCTTGGATAAGTATTCTTTTCTTGGAAAGAATGATGCCATAAGAGCAATTCATTATCCTAAGTCTAGGAAAAATTACATACAGGCTAGGGAAAGGCTAATCTATGAAGAGTTATTTTTATTTGAGCTTTCTATCCTAAAGAACAAGGTCCAAAATGAAAGGCGAGATGCAATTAAATTTGAAATCAAGGATCAAGTTTTTGATTTTATTAACAATCTTCCCTTTAAATTAACAGAGGGCCAAAATACAGTTCTTGAAGAAATCTTTAAGGACATGAAGGAAGGCAAGGCCATAAATAGACTTATCCAGGGTGATGTTGGTAGTGGTAAGACAATTATTGCCATTATAATAATGTATCTTGCCTACCTCAATGGCTACCAATCATCAATTATGGCACCAACAGAAATTTTGGCCAAGCAACACTTTGAATCTTTTGTAGAATTGTTAGAGCCTTTGGGGATAAAAGTGGGACTCTTAATAGGATCAACTACAAAAAAGGCAAGAAGAGACATATTGGACAATCTTGAAATGGGGTCTCTTGACATCTTAATAGGAACTCACGCTCTTATTGAAGAGAATGTAGTTTTTAAAAAGCTTGGAGTAAATGTTATTGACGAGCAACATAGGTTTGGAGTTGTTCAAAGGAACATGCTGCAAAATAAGAATAAGGACGCAGCTACAATAGTCATGTCGGCAACACCTATTCCAAGGAGTCTAAGTCTTGTCCTCTATGCAGATCTTGACGTCTCCATAATAAAGTCCATGCCCAAGGGACGAAAGCCAATTAAGACCATTGTCATAAATGAAAATATGCTGGAAAAGTCCTTGGCCTTTATAAAAAAAGAACTCAGCCAGGGAAGACAGGCCTATGTCATTTGCTCACTCATTGAAGAAAATCAAGACTACGAAAACTTGCAGGCTGTTGAAAAGGTTTATGAAGAACTAAGCCAATACTTTGAGGGTTTTCATGTTGGACTTCTTCATGGCAAGATGAAGGCAGATGAAAAAAATCAAATTATGGAGGACTTTGCAGAAAATAAAATTAATCTTCTGGTATCAACAACTGTTGTTGAAGTTGGGGTCAACGTACCCAATGCCAGCGTCATAATGATCTATAATGCAGAGAGGTTTGGCCTATCAACCCTCCACCAACTTAGGGGAAGAGTTGGAAGAGGGGACCAACAATCCTATTGCATCCTCTATAATCTCTCAACAAGTGAAATATCCTGGGAGAGGATGAAGATAATGACGGACTCCAACGACGGATTTTATATTGCCAACAAGGACTTAGAGCTCAGGGGATTTGGTGACATACTTGGAACAAGACAATCGGGCATGCCAAACCTAAGACTTGCAGACCCCTTCAGGGATGAAACTATTTTAAAATACGCTGCAGATGACGTGAAAGATATCTTAGAAGAGGACCCAAACTTAGAGGGAGAAAAATATTCTTATTTAAACAAAGAGATAACTGAATTTTACTCGGATTTAAACTAATATCTTTTAAAATATCCTTTCTTATGGTAAAATGTAACTAATTTGGAGGCTTTATGAGAATAATTTCAGGAAATAGAAGGGGACTAAAATTAATAGCTCCCAAGGGACTAGATACAAGGCCCACAGAAGACAGGGTTAAGGAATCTGTTTTCAACATTTTGGGACAAAACTTCTTTGACGTCACAGTCTTAGATTTATTTTGCGGTTCAGGTGCCAATGGAATAGAATTTTTATCTAGGGGAGCAGACAAGGCCTACTTTGTTGACAAGTCAAAGGAAGCCATAGATTGTGTGAAAAAGAACCTTGATAAGGCAAAGTTAAATGATCAAGCAATAGTAATGGAAGATCATTTGAACCAAGCTCTAAAAAAGTTAGATGTAAAGTTTGATTACATCTATATGGACCCACCCTTCGAGAGACGCGATTTATACAAGAAAGCCTTTAAACTAATAAGAGAAAATAAGATACTAAAGCCTGACGGAAAGTTAATTGTGGAGTATAATACAGATAAGCCACTAATAATAGGTGAAGGCTTTGTAGAAATAAAAAACAAAAAATATGGAAACACTTCGATTTCCATATGCGGATGGGATGAAAATGAAAGTAATATATGCGGGTAGCTTCGACCCAGTGACCAATGGCCACTTAGACATAATAAAAAGAGCAAGGGATATTTTTGGAGAAGTTATAGTTGCAGTCCTAGACAACACTTCAAAAAAAGGACTCTTCACAGTTGAAGAGAGGAAGGACCTTCTTCATGAAGTGCTAGACGACATGGAAGGGATTGAGATTGATTCCTTTGACGGACTCTTAGTAGAATATGCAAAAAAGAAAAACTGCAAGGTGGTTGTTAGGGGTCTGAGATCAGCAAGTGATTACTTTAGTGAATACACCCTAGCCATGGCAAACAAAAATTATAAGGACAGCATAGAAACAGTATTTTTATTGTCATCTAATGAAAATTTATTTGTAAGTTCATCACTTGCAAAAGAAGTAGCCAACTTTGACGGAGATACAGATTTATTCGTGCCTCCTATTGTAGGAGAAGCTATGAAGAAAAAATTACTTAGGAGGAAGATATGAATTTAATTGATTTAGTTGAAGAATTAGAAGACCTTGTGGAAACAGCATCACAAATTCCACTTACAAACAAGGTAATGGTTGAAAGGGAAGAATTTTTAGAAATTGTTAACGAATTAAAAACACAAATTCCTGGAGAAGTTTCTGAAGCACAAAGAATTGCTCAAGACAAGGACGACATCATCAATGGAGCACACGATGAAGCAGACAAAATTATCTCTGCAGCAAGAGCCCATTCAGAAAAAATTATCGATGAAAATGAACTTGTGAGACAAGCAAATGAAAGAGCAAGTGAAATTTTAAAATCTGCAAAGGAAGAGTCAACTCAAATAAGAGAAGGCGCAAGGGACTATGCAGACGAGCTACTTGAAAACACACAAGTAAACCTTTCAGAAATTATAAAAATGCTTAACGAAAATAGACAAGAGTTAAGAGGATAAATTTAAGAGCAAGACCTGAGTTAAAAGCTTAGGTCTTTTTTCATGCTTAAAACCATCTTCACCACTTATTTAATGAAAATTGGACTTTATAAGTTAGTAAAAATTAAAATAATTAGAGAAAAGAATAAGAATTAATTTAAAGTATAAGATTAATAAAAAATTTCAATTTAAAATAAATTCTAATTTGAAAAAAATACACAAACTTATATTAAGTTGCAAGTTAATATAAAAATGATAAGTCAAAAATAATTTTCATACTATAACAAAATGATAAGTCAAAAATTATTCTCATCTAACAACAAAATATTAGTGTGATTATATCAACTGTGTTATACTAAAATAAGCAATACAAAGGAGGATTTTTATGGAGCAAAATATCTATTTAGATAAGGAGCGCCTGGAAAATTCCAAGCTTACAACTAAAGCCCTAGGTGAGTCTCTTGAGATAGATTCTCTCAAAGAAAAAGTTGTTGAGCTTAACAAAAAACAAATGGAACCAGGTTTTTGGGACGACAATGAAAGTGCCCAAAAAGTTATACGTGAAACAAATTCATATCAAAGAAAGATAGATCAATACGACAAGTTAAATGAACTAATTACTGATGCAGAAGACCTAATTACTCTAATGGAAATAGAGGAAGACTACTCTTCATACTCTGACTTCCAAGGAGTTGTTGATGAAATTGAAAAGGAAGCTGCTGAATTTAAACTAAACACCTTATTAAATGGCGAGTACGATTCCCACGATGCCATTCTTTCTATCCATGCTGGTGCAGGTGGAACTGAAGCCCAAGACTGGGCAAGTATGCTACTTAGGATGTACACAAGATATGCAGAAAATAAAGGCTTCAAGGTTGAAACTCTTGACCTCTTAAAGGAAGACGAGGCTGGAATTAAATCAGTAACTCTAAAGATTTCTGGCGACAATGCCTATGGATACCTAAAGGGAGAAAAGGGAGTCCACAGACTTGTAAGGATTTCACCTTTTGACTCCAACAAGAGAAGACACACTTCCTTCTCATCTGTTGATGTCTTCCCAGAAATTGACGACGACACAGAAGTTGAAATCAAAGACGAAGAATTAAAGATTGACACTTACAGGTCATCTGGTGCAGGTGGACAACACGTTAACACTACTGACTCTGCTGTTAGAATTACTCACATTCCTACAGGAATCGTTGTTCAATGTCAAAATGAACGTAGCCAAATCCAAAATAGGGAAAAGGCAATGAATATGTTAAAGGCAAAGCTCGTTGCTCTTGCTGAAGAAGAAAAGAAGGAAAAAATCGAAGACCTTCAAGGTAACTACTCACAAATTGCTTGGGGTTCACAAATAAGATCTTATGTTTTCCAACCTTACACTATGGTTAAGGACCACAGGACAAATGTAGATGTTGGTGACGTAGAAAAGGTAATGGACGGAGATTTAGATACATTTATTAACGCCTACTTGCAAGATAAGGCGACTGGAGAAAGCTGAGGTTAATATGGCAAAGAATGTAATTATTGCACTAGATTTTCCAAGTGGAGATAAGGCTCTTGATTTTTTAAAGGATTTTAAAGATGAGGAAGTCTATGTAAAAGTTGGAATGGAACTTTTCTACAAGGAAGGCCCAAGTATTGTAAGAGAAATAAAAAAACTAGGTCACAAGATTTTCTTGGACTTAAAGATTCACGACATTCCAAACACTTGTAAGGGGGCGACAAATTCCCTTATTGCCCTTGATGTTGACATGATCAACTACCACATTGCTGGTGGCAAGAAGATGTTAAGCGATGCCAGTGAAATTGTAAAAAATGAAAAAAGTGACCTAATAACACTTGGTGTAACTATGCTTACTTCTACAGACGAAGAGGTCATGCATGGGGAACTTCAAATTGACAAGGATAAGTCTCTTGATGAGGTTGTCCTTGCCTATGCAAATATTGCAAAGGAAGCTAACTTAAGTGGTATTGTTTGCTCTGCACTTGAAGTGCCAAAGATAAAGGAAAATTTGGGAGAAGACTTTATCACAGTTACTCCAGGAATTAGGAAGGTAAAAAATACTGACGACCAAAAGAGGGTTGTAACTCCTAGCGAAGCAAGAGAGCTTGGATCTGATTACATCGTTGTGGGAAGACCAATCACTAAGGCAGAAGACCCATTAAAGGAATATAGAGAAATCAAAGAAGACTTTTTAGGAGGAAAATAATGCGAGAAATTGCAAAAATTTTATTAAAATTAAAGGCCGTTACTCTTTCACCAGAAGATCCATACACTTGGGCATCTGGTATAAAATCTCCAATCTACTGTGACAACAGACTGACTCTTTCTTATCCAGAAGAAAGAAGTCAAGTAGAGAAGGGTCTTGTTGATTTAATTAAAAAAGAATACCCTGAAGTAGAATATATAATGGGAACTGCAACAGCAGGCATTCCTCATGCAGCTATAATTGCTGATGCCATGAAACTTCCTATGGGCTTTGTAAGATCTTCCAATAAGGACCACGGCAAGCAAAATAAAATTGAAGGTGCAAAAATTGAAGGAGCAAAAGTTGTAGTTATTGAAGACTTATTCTCAACTGGTGGATCCTCAATTGAAGCTGCAAAGGCTCTTGAAGAAGTTGGATACCAAGTCCTTGGAATCGTAAGTATTTTCACTTATAATATGAAAAATGCTGAAGAAAACTTTAAAGCATCAGGTTTTAAACACAATTCACTTACAACTTTTGATGAATTAATAGAAGTTGCTCACGAAATGGACTATATTAAAGAAAGCGAAATTGAAAAGTTAAAATTATTTAGGGACAATCCAAAGGATTCTTCCTGGATGAATGCATAAATCTCTTTTTGGGTAAAGAAAAGTAGTAAGAGAAATGCAAATTTTAACTTAGGGGGAGAAATTTGAATTATTATAGAACTTTGAGAAAGTTATGGCCCTATGACAATCAAGTCTTTAAAAATAAAGATAGACTTAATAGGGTGATTCATGAATCCACAGCTACAACAAATAAGATGGATTTATTTAAAAAGATTTCACGAGAACTTGGACTTGCTCTGGGTCTTGTCATGGATTATTCCAAGGGAAATTATAGGGATGTAAAAAAGAAGGACATAATTTTAATTGTGGCTGGGTTTTTATATCTTTTAAATCCAGCAGATATAATTCCTGACTTTGTTTTGTTCTTTGGATTCTTTGATGACTTAAGTGTTCTAACTTATATAGTAAAAAAATTAGACAAGGAATTGGAAAAGTATGACCACTGGAAAAATTCTAGAGAATGATTTTTTCAAAAGAGATACAGTTGAAGTTGCAAAATCTTTAATAGGCAAGAAAATTATCAGAAATATTTCTGGTAATTTTTTCTGTGCAAAAATAGTTGAAACTGAAGCTTATTTGGGCCTTGAGGATATGGCCTGCCACTCCTATGGTGGTAGGATTACTGATAGGAATAAGACACTTTATCTACCTGGAGGTCACATCTACGTCTACTTGATTTATGGAATGTACGACTTATTAAATATTGTGACAAGAGACGAAGAACATCCAGAGGCAGTTTTAATTCGTGGAGTAGAACCCCTTGAAAATTTAGATGGAATTTCTAAAAATCGATTTGGAAAGGCTTATGAAGATCTATCAACTTATCAAAGGAAGAACCTAAGCAATGGACCTGGGAAGCTTTCCATGGCGCTTGAAATTAATAGGTCTTTAAATGGAAAAATCTTGTCAAAGAATTATCTCTACATAGGAGAAGGAGAAGAAGTTCCCGAAAAAGACCTTGTAATTACAAAGAGGATTGGAATAGATTATGCTGGCGAAGATGCAAATCTTCCTCTAAGGTTTTGTCTTAGAGATAACCCCTATGTGTCAAAGAAATAATATAGATTTTTGTTAAGTTATCCTTTATAATAGGTTAACATAAAGGTGATAAAATGATTAGTATAAAAAACTTATCTTTTAAATACGACTACGAAGATGAAAATGCAAAAGAGATTTTAAAAGATATAAATTTAGAAATAAAAGAAGGCGAATTTGTGGCTCTCTTGGGTCACAATGGGTCTGGAAAGTCTACCCTTGCCAAACTAATAAATGGTCTCCTATTGCCAGGACAGGGAGATGTCCTTGTTGATGGGATGAATACCAAGAGTGAAGAGGAGATCTGGGACATAAGAAGGACTGCTGGCATGGTTTTTCAAAATCCAGACAACCAATTAGTTGCAACTATTGTTGAAGATGAAGTTGCCTTCGGTCCTGAAAATATGGGGATTGAACCAGGTGAAATAAGAAAAAGAGTTGATAGTGCCCTAGAGGATGTTGGGATGTCTGAATATAAAAAAAATGCACCCCACCTTCTTTCTGGTGGACAAAAGCAAAGAGTAGCCATAGCTGGAATCCTTGCCATGTCGCCTAAATATATAATTCTCGATGAGCCAACTGCCATGCTTGACCCAAGTGGCAGGAGGGAAGTAATTGACACTCTTGTTAAACTCAACAAGGAAGAGGGAAAGACAATAATCTTAATAACCCACTACATGGAAGAGGCGGCCATTAGCGACAGGGTTGTTGTAATGGAAGATGGCAACATGGTCCTAAGTGGGACTCCAAGAGAAGTTTTTTCTCAAGTGGACAAGATCAAGGGACTTGGCCTTGATGTGCCCCAAGTAACAGAACTTGCCTATGAACTAAAAAAAGATGGCTTTGATATTTCTGGGGAAGTTTTAAATATAGAAGAAATGGTGAAGGAAATATGTCACTAATAGAAATTAACAACTTAACACATATCTATAGCGAGGGCCTCCCTTTTGAGAAGAAGGCTGTTGATGACATCAGCTTAAAAGTCGAAGAGAATGAATTCATTGGCCTCATTGGTCACACTGGTTCAGGCAAGTCAACCTTTATCCAACACCTAAATGGACTTTTGAAGCCATCATCTGGGGAAATTATTATTGATGGAACAAGGGTTGATAAGTCTGGAGCAAATTTAACTGACCTTAGAAAAAAAGTTGGCTTAGTCTTTCAATATCCAGAATACCAACTTTTTGAAGAAACCATTGAAAGAGACATTGCCTTTGGACCAAAAAACCTGGATATAAGTGATGAAGAAGTTCAAGAGAGGGTAAAGTCTTCTATGGAGTCAGTTGGGCTCGACTATAAAACTTATAAGGACAAGTCACCCTTTGAACTTTCTGGAGGTTTAAAAAGAAGGGTGGCCATAGCAGGTGTCCTTGCCATGGAGCCAAAAGTTTTAATACTTGATGAGCCAACAGCAGGTCTTGACCCAAGGGGTCGTGACGAAATCCTAAGTGAAATAAAAAGCATTCATGAAAAGAGGAAGATGACAGTAATTTTAGTTTCCCACTCCATGGAAGACGTGGCGAAAATTGCTGAGAGAATAGTTGTCCTTGATAAGGGTAAAGTCTTTTTAGATGGAGAGCCAAGAGATATCTTTAGAGAGGAAGATAAGCTTCTTGGAGTTGGACTTGGGATTCCACAAATAACTTCTCTTATGAGGACTTTAAAGAAGAAGGGTCTAGACATCAACGAGGATGCCATAACTGTGGAAGAGGCCAAGGAGTCTCTAAAAAAATATTTGAGAGGTGCTTCTAATGTTTAAAGATATAACAATTGGCCAATATTTTCCTGGTGAAAGTGCCGTCCACAAGTATGACCCAAAATTAAAAATGATAACAATGATTTTATTTATATGTTCACTCTTCTTTATAAAATCAGTTTTCATGTATATACCAGTAGTTTTATACTTACTTTTAATTATAGTTAACGCCAAGCTACCACTTGGAATGGTCCTAAAGGGATTAAAGCCACTGAAGTGGATTATCCTCGTTACATTTATAATTAACTTATTTTTCACGCCTGGAGAAGCAATTTACACTTTTGGATTTTTAAAAATTTCAAAAGAAGGGGTAAACCTTGCTGTCTTTATGGGAATAAGACTAATCCTCTTAGTTCTTGGTACAAGTTTATTAACTTATACAACTTCGCCAATAGAACTAACTGATGGGATAGAATCGCTCTTAAGGCCTTTTAGGAAGATTGGAGTTCCAAGTCACGAGATTGCCATGATGATGACAATTGCCCTTAGGTTTATTCCAACACTTATAGAAGAAACTGACAAGATTATGAAGGCACAAATGGCAAGAGGAGCAGACTTTGAGTCAGGAAATATAATCAAGCGTGCGAAAAACTTAGTTCCACTCCTTGTTCCACTTTTCATTAACTCCTTTAGGAGGGCAGAAGAACTTGCCACAGCCATGGAAGCAAGATGTTACAGAGGTGGAGATGGCAGGACAAAGATGAATGCCTCAAAGATCGTGAAGAAAGATGTCATCTTATTTATTGGCAACCTAATCTTCTTTGGCATAATAGTTGTGGTTTCTAAGATATGAAAAATATTTTAATAAAAATTAACTACGACGGGACTAACTTTCACGGATTTCAGATGCAACCAGATGAGAGGACTGTTGAGGGAGAAATAAATCTTGGAATTGAAAAAACTGTCAAACATCCTGTGAAGATTTTTTATGCAGGAAGAACTGACAAGGGAGTTCACGCTGAGGGACAATACGCAAATTTTTATTCTGATACCACAATTGATATAGGAAATCTCCCTAAGGTTTTGAACTTTAACCTGCCAGAAGATGTTTCAGTTGTTGAAGCAAGGTATGTTCCAGATGATTTTCACGCAAGATATGATGCAAGATTAAAAAAATATCGTTACGTAGTTCACAGGTCAAGATATAGGCATGCCCTCTTACGCAATCGTGCCTATGAATATCCCTATGAAGTGGACCCAGATAGGATGAGGAAGGCTCTTTCTTACTTAATAGGAGAGCACGACTTCAACTCCTTTATGGGAAAAGGGGCCATAGTCAAGGACTCCATAAGGTCCATTGATCGAATAGATGTCATTGAAGATGGAGACTTTTTGTATTTTGACTTTGTAGCAAAAGCCTTTTTAAAAAATATGATAAGAATTGTAACAGGAACTGTCCTCGAGATAGGACGGGGTCAAAGAGAAATTGAATATATGAAGGAAGCCTTGGAGAAAAAAACTCGAAAGGCCGCTGGACCAACAGCACCTGCCTGTGGACTATACTTGTTAGACGTCAAGTATTAAGTCCTCGGGCTTTTTTTATTTTAAATTTTAGCGACTTAGGACTTACAAGCTTATAAATAATTTTTTATAAAATTTTTATAGGTCATATTTTTTTATCATCACCTCAATATTGTTAAAAAGCTTTTTGTTATTGGCTCACAAATTTTTACAGACTTCATAATAAATTCATACTTGCTTATTAATAAGAATTTTATAATTTTTAAAGACTTCATAATTATTTCTTGCTTACTATTTAATTACAAGCTTACAAATTTTTAAGAAGTTACAATAAAATCTTAGTCAATCTTTAATAAGGATTTTAAAAATTTTTATGGGCTCATAATAAATTTTCAATTTCGTTTTCAATTTAGTTAGTTATTTTTTAATAAATTCTTATAAAATTGCAAGCACATTTGCAAGTCTAATTTACTATTAAATATCTTCCAAAAAAAGTCATGCAAAGTGCAATAAATTGATAATATAAGAAGTATTTGGTATAATTATTTTAGTTAATTTGGAGGTGTAATAGTGGATAATAAATATCTTGTTAATGGTAATGAGGCAGAAGGTCAAGTTAAGATTTCTGAAGATGTTATCGCTACAGTTGCATCAGTTGCAGCTGAAAGTGTTGATGGTGTTGTTAAGGTTGGATCTAACTTCAAGTCTCAAGTTACTGACATTTTAAATACAAAAAATTTCAATAAGGGCGTTAGAGTCAATATTGGCGAAAAAGAAACTATTGTAGATGTATATATTACTATTGAGTACGGAATAAAAATTGTTGAAGTATCTGAAAAGGTACAAGAAGAAGTTAAGGAAGCAATTGAGAATATGACAGACTTTGATGTTGTAGAAGTCAATGTTCACATTTCAGGGATTGCTGTAAAAAATTCTGAAAAGACTGTTGTCAAATGAGTAGGAAGAGAGCAAGAATAGGGGCCATGCAGGCCCTTTTCGCCATGGATATAAATAATGACTTCTCTACTGACAAGCTAGAAGTTTTTATGGAAAACAATAACTTCCAAGGGGATGAAGTTGATTACATCAATAGGGTAGTTCCAGATATTTTGGACAAGCTTGAAGTAGTTGATGAGACAATAGAAAAAAATTTAAAGGGCTGGACTATGGCAAGACTTGCCAAGGTTGACAGGCAAATCCTTAGGGTTGCTGTCTACGAATTTCTCTACAAGGATGATATCCCTGAAGAGGTTTCTATTAATGAAGCTGTTGAAATTGCAAGACTTTATAGTTCTGACGAAGCACCTAAATTTATAAACGGAATTTTGGGAACAATTTACAGGAGTTTTTAATTTGGCAAAGTCTGCTTTTAATGTAAGTGAACTGAATAATTACATCAAAAAGCTAATCTCAATGGACTATATCCTAAGGGACATTAAGGTCACTGGGGAGATTACTAATTTAAATTACCACAAGAATGGAAATATTTATTTTTCTCTCAAGGATAAATTTGCCCGTATTGATGCTATGGCAAGCCAAGAGGATATAAAAAGTAATATATTCGATGGGGCAAAGGTTATGGCAAAGGGAACTGTCACTTACTACGATAGAAGTGGCAGGGTTTTTTTATATATTAGCCAATTAGAACTTGATGGCAAGGGCAATCTCTACCAGGAGTACCTGGATCTTAAAGAAAAACTCTCTAAGGAGGGACTTTTTGACCCTAGCCACAAGAAGAGATTAAAGAAGTATCCATCGAGGATTGGACTTATTACATCGACTAGTGGTGCAGCCATTGAGGATGTTATAAATATTTTTAGGAAACGCAATAAGACTTGTGATGTTTTTATTTATCCAAGTCTTGTTCAGGGAGCCTATGCAGCTGAAACTTTAATTTCTGGTGTGAAATATTTTAACCAAGAAGAGCCAGTAGACACAATAATTATTGCCAGAGGTGGAGGAAGCTTTGAAGACCTCTTTGTCTTTAATGATGAAGGTCTTGCAAGGGAAATTTTTGCATCAAAAATCCCAGTGATTTCTGCTGTGGGTCACGAGGTAGACTACACTATTTGTGATTTTGTAGCAGATATGAGGGCGGCAACTCCGACTAATGCAGCTGAACTTGTGACTATTAGTGAGAATGAAATTTTTTCTGAACTCGAGAAGAAAAAGTCTCAGCTAAAAAATCTCATGGATAGGAGACTTGATTTCAATAGATTAAGGCTCTTAAATCTATACAAAAATATTTCTATAAAAAACCAAGTTTATAAGATAAATGAAAGGACTAGAGACCTCTTAAGGGCTCATGTACTTTTAAATTCCTCTATAAAAAAAATTATTGAGGACCATGAGTATGACCTTCAGGAGAAAAAGTTTTATCTGGGGAATTTTAAGTTAAAAAAGTCCAAGAATCTTGAAAATTATTCCTACAGGCTAAAAAATATTTCTATAAATATAAATTCTAGGATTAACAAGGACAAAGAGAGTCTAAATTTTGATAAAAAACTCTTAAATTATTATTTTAAGACTTATGTCAATGATAATCATAGGAAAGTTAAGAGTTTTGAGAAGTTTCTTTGCTCTTATGACTTAAGTACTAGGTTAAAAAATGAAAGAAATAGGCTAAACCTATTAAAGATGGGACTTGATTCGGCCTTTGAAAAGATAAATAAGGTTGAAATCCTGACAGAAGATGGAAAAAGTCTTAAGTCTGCAAGAGAAGCAAGACCGGGAGATCTTATTTCTTTAAAATTTAAGGATGGCCAAGTAGAATCCAAGGTTCAAAAAGTGGAAGTGAGGGATTAAATGGAAAGAGATTATGAAAGTTCCTTTAGGGAGCTTGAAAATATAATAAGGGAACTTGAGTCTAAGGACATTAGTCTCGAAGATTCCATAAAAAAATACGAAAAGGGAATTGAGCTTTATAAGTACTTAAACAATACCTTAAAGGCCTACGAGGGCAAGATTAAAACTATTGCAGAAGAAAATTCAGAATTTATTGAGGACAAAAAAGATGAGAGATTTCGATAATTTGCTAGAAAAATTTAATAATTATTTGAGCTCCTTACTTGAGTACGACAACAGTCCCCAACACAAGGTTATTGACTCTATTAAGTATTCCTTGTTTTCTGGTGGTAAAAGGATAAGACCCCTTTTTTGTTTAATAAGTTTTTGTGAATTTTCAGATGAATCTTTGGATAAAATACTACCTTTTGCAGCTGCAATTGAAATGATTCACACTTATTCACTTGTTCACGATGATCTGCCAGCTATGGATGATGATGACTTTAGAAGAGATAAGCCAACTAACCACAAGGTTTATTCTGAAGGGATTGCGATCCTTGCTGGCGATGGACTTCTAAATATGTCTATGGAAATTCTCTTAAGACATATTGAAAATATTGAAGATCCTGAAGACTTAAAGCGTGCTATGAGGGCCATGAAATATATCTACAACGCTACAGGTGTTAATGGGATGATTGGTGGTCAAACTATTGATATTGACAGAGACGTTTCAGATTACACAGAGGATGACTGCGAAAATATGTATAAGCTAAAGACTGGAGCCCTAATTAAGGCATCAGTTGTAGTTGGAGGTATTGTAGCAGGTCTTGATCCAGACAACATTACTAAGCTTGCAAAGTTTGGTGAATACATTGGTATTGCCTACCAATTTGAAGATGATCTCTTAGATGAAGAAAAGGACCCAGACAGTGGCGAAATCAACATGCTCCTATTTAAGGACAAGGAAGACCTTCAAAATGAAATTATCGACTTAACTAATGGAGCCTATGATGCCCTAGATGGTCTTGAACTTAAAGAGGATGCATTAAAATCTTTTGCAGCCAAATTAGTAAATAGGAGTAGGTAATGGCAAAAAAACGAGCAGATGTCTTATTAGTTGAAAAGGGCCTAATTGATTCAAGAGAAAAGGCCAAGAGACTAATAATGGAAGGCAAGGTTTTTATTGGAACAGATAGGGTGGAAAAACCTGGAACTCAACTTAAAGAAGAAGAAAAAATCTACATTAAGGGACTTGAAGACTCCTTTGTATCTCGCGGTGGCCACAAGCTTGAGAAGATGATTGATGACTATGAAATTGACCTTAGAGATGCAGTTTGTGTGGATATAGGTGCATCAACTGGGGGCTTTACCCACTGCATGTTAAAGCACGGAGCCAAAAAAGTTTACGCCATAGATGTTGGCTACAACCAACTTGACTACAAGCTTAGGATGGATGAAAGAGTTGTATCTCTTGAGAGGACTAACATTAGGTATTTTGACAAGGGAATAATCGAAGAAGATGTTTCCTTTATTTCTATTGATGTCTCCTTTATTTCACTTGAACTTGTTCTTCCTGTTGCCAAGGACATCTTGGGACCGGAAGGTGAAATTGTTGCCCTTGTAAAGCCACAATTTGAAGCTGGCAAGGGAAAAGTTGGCAAGGGTGGAATCGTAAGAGACAAAAAAGTACATATTGAGGTTATAGAAAAAATAATTGACCTTGCAGGAGAACTAGGCCTTAATATAAAGGCTTTGACAAATTCTCCAATTAAGGGAACAAGTGGAAACATAGAATTTTTAATATACTTGTCAAATTACGGAGAATCTTCCGAAACTTTTGATGCAAAAGAAATTGTAAATAAGGCTTATGAAAATTTAAATGATTAGGTGAAATATGCTTTTAGAGTTAAATATCGAGAATTTTGCAATAATTGAAAATATGAAAATAGAATTTGAATCTGGTCTCAATGTTTTAACAGGAGAAACAGGTTCAGGTAAGTCAATTATTATCGACTCCCTTGGTCTTGTCCTTGGTCAAAGGGCCAACAAGGATATTATAAAGAAAGGTAAGGACAGGGCCTTTATTGAGGCAGTTTTTTCTTCTTATGATGAAGAAACTAAGAACCTTCTTCTTGAATATGGAATTGATTCAGGAGATTTAGTTGTTGTTTCAAAGGAGATTCGTGAAAAGGGACCAAGCATTACTAGGGTCAACAACAGGACTGTTACATCTCAAATTTTATCAAAAATCTCCAGCCATCTTATCGATATTTTTGCTCAGCATGAATCTATTTCCCTAATGGACAACAAAAATCAATTGAAGTTGATCGATGACTTTTCAGGCAAGGGTCAGAGACAACTACTTGATGATTTAAAAGAACTTGTAGAAAAAAATAAATTCTTTAAAAAATGAATATAATGAAAAGTCCAATATGGAACAAAATAAAGACAGGGAAATTGACCTTCTTGAGTACCAAATAAAAGAAATTGAAGATGCAGGTCTGAGTGACTATGACGATGAAGAACTTTATGATGACTTCAATGCCCTAAACAATATGACAGACACTTTGATAAAATTATCTGAAGCTAAGTCTTTAATAAATGAAGGCTACGAGACAAGTTCTCTTGAAGACATTTTGGACAGGGTGATTGCCAATGTGGTTGACGTCACAAGCTACAACAAGGACTTAAAAGAAATGGAAGAAAACCTAGAGGATATAAGATTTAGGATATCTGATATTGCAAAGGACCTTGACAGGTATATAAATACTAGTGAAATTGACGAGGAAAGATTACAATTTTTAAAAGAAAGAATAGACCTTGTAAACAATTTAAAATTAAAGTATGGAAATAATGTTAAGGCTATAACTATCTTCTTCGATGAAATAAGCGAGAGACTTAGATTTTTGCAAAACTTTGAAGATAATTTAAATAAACTTTTAAAGAAAATCAAAGAAAAAGAGAAGGAAGCCTTAATACTTGCGGAAAAAATTAGCCAAAATAGGAAAAAGACTGCAAGGATTCTCGAGAAAAAAGTTGAAGAAGAGATCAACAAGTTAAATATTAAAGACGCTAAGTTTAAGATTGATATAAAAGAAAAAGACCTTTCCTTTGATGGGATTGACAAGATTGAATTCTTAATCGCGCCCAACCTTGGCCAAGATCTTATGCCAATGGCAAAGGTGGCATCTGGTGGTGAAATGTCAAGAATTATGCTTGGCTTTAAGTCCATAATTGCAGAAAAGGACAATATCCCTACACTTGTGTTTGATGAGATAGATACGGGTATAAGTGGAAAGACAGCTCAAATAGTTGGAAACAAGATAAAGGAAGTTTCAAAAGATAGACAAGTTATAGTAATTTCTCACTTGCCACAAATTGTTGCCCTTGCGGACACGCACTTTGCAATAAAAAAAGATGTGGTTAACAATAGCACAATTTCTACAATTGACAAATTAAGCTACGACGAGAGAGTTAATGAAGTTGCTAGATTAATTGGCGGTATGAATATAAGTGAAATTGCAATTGAAACTGCAAAGGAAATGATTGGTGATTAAATGACAAATTCAAATTATGAAGAAAGAACTATGAAATCAACAAAAATCTTTGACGGTAAGGTCCTGCAACTAAGGGTTGATACTGTTGAGATGGAGGGACAAAAGTACACTAAGAGAGAAATAGTGGAAAGACAGCCTTCTGTGGGCATAGTTGCCATAACTGAAGAAGATGAAATTATACTTATAAAACAATATAGGAAGGCTATTGATAAGGAGATCTACGAAATACCAGCTGGTATGGTTGATTTTGGAGAGGAACCTCAAAAGGCTGCCTTAAGAGAACTCAAAGAAGAAACTGGCTATGATGCCAAGAAGTCTGACTATCTTGCAGAAATTTATTCTTCTCCAGGTTTTACTAATGAAAAATTATTTATTTTTTATGCAGAAGACTTGACTTTAGGCGACCAAGACCTTGATGAGTTTGAGCATCTTTCTGTTGAAAAAATAAAATTTGAGGAAGCCTTAAAACTTGTTAGCTTAGGAGAGATAAACGACTCAAAAAGTGTGGCATGAATTCTTTACTACAATAACTTTAGGAGGAACAATGAATAAATCGATTGACTATATAAAAGGAAAAATAAAAAATCAGCCTGAAATTGGAATTGTATTGGGATCTGGCCTAGGTGATTTTGCCGATTCCATTGAAGATAAAATCGAGATTCCTTATACAGAAATTCCTGGTTTTCCAGTTTCTACAGTTAAGGGACATGATGGTAAACTAATTTTTGGAAAAATTAATTCAAAAGAAGTTTGCGTAATGAAGGGAAGAATTCACTACTACGAAGGTTATGATATCAAGGAAGTTGTTTATCCAATAGAAGTTCTTGCAGGTCTAGGAATAAAAACTCTAATCCTAACAAACGCAGCAGGTGGAGTTAACACTGACTTTGAACCAGCAGATCTTATGATTATAAATGATCACATTAACCTAATGGGTAAGAATCCGCTTATTGGACCAAATGATGAAGACCTTGGACCAAGATTTCCTGACATGACAGATCTTTATAACAAAGACCTCATTGAAGTTGCGGAAAAGTCTGCAAAAAAACTTGGCATTGATATTCAAGAGGGAGTTTACATGTACTTCACAGGACCATCTTACGAAACTGCAGCTGAAGTAAGAATGGCAAGGATACTTGGAGCTGATGCTGTTGGTATGAGTACTGTACCTGAAGCGATTATTGCAAGACACAGGGGCCTAAAAATCCTAGGTATTTCAACTATAACAAATATGTCTACAGGCATATTAGACACTCCTCTTGACCACACAGAAGTTGTAGAAGTTGGCCAAGAAGTCGCAGGTAAATTTAAAGAACTATTAAAAGAAATAATCGAGGAAATTTAATGAATTTTTTAGATATTATTCAAAAGAAAAAAGAAAATAAAGTTTTAAATCAAAATGAAATAGAATTTTTTGTAGAAAATTATGTAAAGGGAGAAATTCCTGATTACCAAGTTTCTGCATTTTTAATGGCTATTTATTTTAATAAGTTGAATTTAGATGAAACATACTATCTTACAAAGGCAATGATTGACTCAGGAGAAACTGTAGATTTATCAGAAGTTCCTGGATCAAAAGTTGACAAGCACTCAACAGGTGGGGTTGGAGACACAGTAACCTTAGTCTTAGGACCTTTACTTGCATCAGTGGGGCTTGTTTTTGCAAAGATGAGTGGAAGAGGACTTGGTCACACAGGCGGAACGCTTGACAAATTAGAAGCAATTCCTGGCTTTGCCATAAATATTGGTGGAAGAGATTTTATTGAAATCCTAAAAAAATCCAATATTGCAGTAATTGGTCAAACAGAAAACATCGTTCCTGCAGACAAACTTCTCTATGCCCTAAGGGATGCAACGGCAACTGTAGACAATGTCAGCCTAATAGCATCATCTATTCTTTCAAAGAAGATTGCCCTAGGTACAGATGCCCTAGTCCTAGATGTTAAGGTTGGAAATGGTGCCTTTATGAAGGACGTTCCATCAGCAGTAGAATTATCAAAATTAATGGTAGAGCTAGGCAAAAAATTCGGACGTAATACTAAGGCAATTATAACTTCTATGGAAGAACCTCTTGGAGATGCCATAGGTAACAGCCTAGAAGTTATTGAAGCTATAAATATCCTAAAGGGAAAAAAGGAAGGTCATCTAAAAGATATTGCTTTAAGAATTGGAGCTAAACTAATGATGATGGAAGGAATTTCATCTTCTGAAGAAGAGGCAATAAAAGTTCTTGAAGGTAAAATAAGTGATGGATCTGCAATTGAAAAGTTCAAAGAAATGGTTGAACTACAAGGTGGAGACAAGACTTACATCGATGATACAGACAAGTTTAAAAAATCTTCAATTATTAAAGAAATTTATGCAGAAGAGTCTGGCTATGTAAAGTCCATTGAGGCAATTGAAATTGGAATAGCATCAAGAGACTTGGGAGCTGGAAGACACAAGAAAGATGATGTGCTTGACCTAAGCGCAGGAATTTACCTTCACAAAAAAATTGGAGACCTTGTAGAAAAGGGCGATAAACTTGCGACAATTTACACTGAAAAGGAAAATGAAGTTGAGGGAGCAATTAAGAGAATTAAGGCTGCCTATGCTTTTTCTGATATAAAGGAAGATTACAAATTAATTATAGAAGAGATTGATTGAGATGAATAACTTAGATATTGTATCAATACTAATAAATATTGTTGCCCTAATGGTGGCAATAATTCCTCACGAGATAGCTCACGGTTACGTGGCCTATCTCTGTGGTGATACAACTGCAAAGGATGACGGAAGACTTAGCTTAAACCCACTGCATCACATTGACCCTGTGGGTTTAATTTCTATGGTTATTTTTAGGTTTGGCTGGGCAAAGGCCGTGCCTATTAATCCTTATAGATTTAAAGGAAATAGGAAAGTAGCATCACTTTTAGTTTCTCTTGCAGGAGTCTTCACAAATTTTGTTCTTGGACTAATTTCTGGAATAATTTTAGTCTACTTAAATTACAAGTCATCTGCCTTGGTGCCTCTTTTCACATCAATCTTTTGGTACAATATTATGCTTGGAGTCTTTAATCTTGTGCCTCTTCCACCACTTGATGGGTCAAAGGTCTTGGCGACATTTTTGCCAGAAAATTTAGAATACAAGTTTTATAAGTATGAAAAATATTTTTATTTTGTATTAGTTATAATGATTTTTTCTGGACTTGTTGACAAATTTATTGGACCAATTGTCTATGGAATAATCAATGGAATTATTTCTTTAGGAATTAATTTATGGAATACAATATTGTTTTAAAAACTTATGAAGGTCCAATGGATCTTCTTTTAGATTTAATAAAAGAAAATGAAATAGATATTTACGACATACCGATTTTTAAAATTACTGAAGAATTTTTAAAATACATTGAGAACATGAAGAAGTTAAACCTAACTCTCACTTCAGATTTTATTTTAATGGCTTCAACTCTTTTGGAGATAAAGTCAAAGATGCTCCTTCCAAAGAAGGAGGAGCTTGATGAAGATGGGGAGGTTGAAGATGACCCGAGGCAAGATTTGGTGGAGAGTCTCTTGGAATATAAAAGGTATAAGGAAGCTTCAGAAATTTTAAAAGTTCAGGAAGAATATGAGTCAAAGTCCTTTTATAAGCTTAGGACAGAAATATTTTCCATGAATGAGCTGGACTTTTTAAAGGATTCTAACGTTGATAAACTTTCCCTTGCTTTTTTTAATATTTTAAAAAGATATAAGGACAAGGAAGTTGTGGGAATTGAAAGAGAATATTTCAAGGTGGAAGATGCTGCCAGAAAGATTAAACTTGCCCTCCACAAGAATAAGGAGATAAAATTTAGCGATTTGCTTCATGATATAGTTTACAAGGTGGATGTCATCACTTATTTTTTGGGAATGTTGGAACTTATTAAGAATGAATATATTTATGCAGATCAAAGTGATAATTTTGCAGATATTTTAATAAAAGAGAGAGAGTACAATGGACAGGAACAGGCTGAAATCAATAATTGAATCAATTCTTTTCATCTGGGGCGATCCCATAAGCTTAGAGGATCTTGCATCTACCTTAGAACTTAGGAAGGACTATGCGAGAGAAATTCTTTTGGAGATGAAAGAAAATTATAAGGACGAGACATCGGGCCTAAGGCTTAGGGAAGTTGACGGGAAGTTTCAACTGGGAACTAAGCAAGAAAATGAGCCCTACTTAAAAAACTTGATACAAGAAAAAAATGAAAAAAATCT
This sequence comes from Peptoniphilus harei, assembly GCF_016726485.1. GTDB lineage: Bacteria > Bacillota > Clostridia > Tissierellales > Peptoniphilaceae > Peptoniphilus_A > Peptoniphilus_A harei. Next base: position 262,492 of record NZ_CP068103.1, on the reverse strand, counting down.
TTCAAAGCCTGCCCTTGAGACTCTTTCTATTATTGCCTACAAGCAGCCAGTGACAAAGTTAGAGGTAGAAGAACTAAGGGGAGTTAACTGCGACTCAACTATTAAGGGACTTTTGGATTTTGATTTAATAGAAATTTCTGGCAAATTAGATAGGATTGGTCACCCTAATCTCTATTCAACAACAGAAAAATTTCTACAAAAATTTGGGATGGAAAACTTGGAAGAGCTACCTGACTTAAAGGAATTAGAGGAGGAATCTAATTGAGATTACAAAAATATATGGCTCATTGTGGAGCTGCATCGAGAAGAAAGTGCGAAGAATTTATAAAGCAGGGACTTGTTAGAGTTAACGACAAGGTTGTGACAGAACTTGGAACAAAGGTTGATCCCAACGTAGATAGGGTTTACCTCGATGGAAAAAGATTAACACTTGAAGGCAAAAAAGTTTATATGATTTTAAATAAGCCCATAGGAGTTGTAACTTCTGCATCAGATGAAAAAGACAGGCCAACTGTCACTGATCTTGTGCCCGATGATTACAGGGTTTACCCAGTGGGAAGGCTTGATATTGACACAACTGGCCTAGTTTTTCTAACAAATGACGGTCAACTTGCAAATATCATGATGCACCCAAGATATAAAATTGGGAAAAAATATATTGTAACTGTTGAGGGGACTCCCAATGCCCGTGAGCTTTCTCTCTTAAGAGAAGGTCTTGACATTAGGGACTTAAAAACTTCTCCAGCAAATTTAAAAATTTTAAAATCCTTCAAGCAAGATTCCATTCTTGAAATAGAAATTTTTGAAGGACAAAACCATCAAGTTAAGAGGATGTTTGATTATATTGGCCATAAGGTTAAGAAGCTAAAGAGAATTTCCATGGGAGAAATCCAGCTCTTAGACCTTGAGCCAGGCAACTACAGATATCTAAATGAAAAAGAAGTTAAATATCTAAAGGGATTAAAATGATAGTGAAAGAAAAGTATTATGAGATAGTGGATGAAGTCCTATCTCATAATTTTTTAGGAAAAATTGCAGTTGATGCAACTGTTGGCAAGGGCAATGACACATTGAAGCTCTTAGAAGCTGTTGGACAAAATGGATTTGTCTATGGATTTGACGTCCAAGAGGAGGCCATTAATAAGACTAAAGGATTATTAAAAGATTATAAAAATTTTGAATTATTTTTGGACTCCCATGCAAATATTGATAGACTAAAGAGTTTTGACCTGGTAATTTATAATTTAGGATTTTTGCCAGGTTCTGATAAAAAGATTACAACTTTAAGAGACTCAACTATTGAGTCACTGAAAAAGACAACAGACAGAATAAATGAAGCTGGAATAATAATTGTAGTTTCATACTTGGGTCACGAAAACTCTTTTGAAGAGAGAGAAGGCGTCGATGAATTTTTAAAAACTCTTGATCAAAAAATTTTTAAAGTAGAGAAGAGAGAATTCTATAATCAAAAACACAATCCACCCATTGTTTACTTAATCGAAAAGAAGGTGACTAGATGAGAATTGGAATTATAGGAGGAGGACCAGCCGGCATGATGTGTGCCATTAAGGCAGGAGAAAATCATGAAGTTGTCCTCTTTGAAAAAAATGAAAAACTTGGCAAAAAACTATTTATCACTGGCAAGGGAAGGTGCAATCTAACAAACTACACAGACGAAAAAGATTTTATGAAAAATCTTGTGAGAAACCCTTCCTTTATGTTCTCATCAATTTATTCTTTTTCACCATTCACAACTTATTACTACTTTGAAGACCTAGGCCTGCCACTAAAAGTTGAAAGAGGGAACAGGGTCTTCCCAGCAAGTGACAAATCATCTGATGTCATCAAGGCCTATGAGAAAAAGCTTAGACAAGTTGGGGTTGAAGTTAGACTTAATACAGAAGTTACGTCCATAAAAAAAGATGGAGAGACCTTTATCTTAAATGACAGAGAAAAATTTGATAAGGTGGTAATTGCAAGTGGCGGTATCTCTTATAAACTCACAGGGTCAACTGGGGACGGCTACAAATTTGGAAAAGAGTTTGGTCATAAAATCATTGAGCCCAAGCCAGGACTAATTGGAATTAATCTCTCAAATAATTTTGAACTAGCAGGACTTAGCCTAAAAAATGTTGAATTAAGAGTTGAGAAAGATAAAAAAGTTATTTCTAGAGAATTTGGTGAGATGCTCTTCACTCACAGGGGAATATCAGGTCCCATTGTCCTAACGACTTCAAGCAAAATTAATAGACTTAATGATTTTGAACTTTATCTGGACTTAAAGCCAGCCCTTTCAAAAGAAAAGTTGGATAATAGGATCTTGAGAGATTTTGAAGATAATCAAAATAAAAATATTGAAAATGTGATAAGAAATCTTCTTCCAAGAGATTTGATTGCTTATGTTCTTGATTCTGCAAAAATTCCTGGAGACAAAAAGATAAATCAAATTACAAAAGAAGAAAGAGAAGAGCTTGTAAAGACAATTAAAAACTTTAAATTAATTTTTGCTAGTCTCGATGATATTGACAGGGCAATAGTAACTAGTGGCGGAATAGACGTTAAGGATATTGACCCAAAGACTATGGAGTCAAAACTTGTTAAAGGCTTATACTTTATTGGTGAAGTCATAGATATCGATGGACTAACAGGTGGATTTAATATTCAAATTGCAAATTCAACTGGCTACTCCTGCGGCATCAATCTCTAAGCCTTTACTTATTTTCAAAAATAAAATATAATAACAATGATAAGAGTCACTACGCTAAGTAGTGATTTTTTTTGGAGGTAAAAATGAAAATTGCAATAGATGGACCAGCAGGCTCAGGGAAAAGTTCTCTTGCAAAGGAAATTGCAAAGAGACTTGGGGTCTTATACGTTGACACAGGAGCTATGTATAGGGCTATTACCCTTAAGCTTCTAAAGGAAGATGAGTCTTCTTATGAAGATATTCTTAAAAACACAAAAATATCTTTTGAGGGAGATAAAATTTTTCTTGATGGAAGAGATGTCTCAAAGGAAATAAGAGAAAATGAAATTTCTAACAAGACTTCAGAGATGTCCAAAAAGAAAATTATTAGAGACTATCTCGTGAAGATGCAAAGAGAAATTGCAAGTGACAAGGACGTTGTCATGGAGGGAAGAGATATTGGCTCAGTTGTATTAAAAGACGCTGAATACAAGTTTTTCTTAACTGCTGATGTCAAGACTCGTGCCATGAGAAGGTATAAGCAAATTGATGACGACAAGGTATCTTTTGATGAAATTTTAGAGGACTTAAAAGTGAGAGATTATAATGACTCTCACAGGGAAAATTCTCCACTTATTCAAACAGAAGATGCAATTTTAATTGACAGTACAGACTTAAATGCTGAAGAGACAATTGAAAAAATAATTTCTTATATAAAAAGGTGACGTATGTTTTACTTTGCTGTTAGAGGTATTGTGGGATTTTTTATGAGACACATATATAGACTTGAAGTCCATGGAAGAGAAAATATTCCACAAGATTCTGAAAGATTAATAATTTGTGGAAATCACAAGAGCAACCTAGATCCAGTGGCTATTTCAGCAATTTTTGAAAGACAAATTTTTTGGATGGCGAAGAAGGAACTATTCGAAAATAAATTTTTTGGAGGTTTTTTAACTAAGCTTGGAGCCTTTCCCATTGATAGACAAGGGAATGACCTAGCAGCCATAAAAAAATCCCTAAAAATTTTAAAAAATGAAGATGTTCTTGGAATCTTTCCTGAAGGAACTAGGGTAAAGGAAGCTGACTACACGAGAATAAAATCTGGCATAGCCCTTATTGCGCAAAAGACAAATTCAAGAGTCCTTCCAGTTTATATTGAGGGAGACTACAAGCCCTTTAGGAAGACTAGGATTTATTTTAGGGAGCCTGTAAAAATTAATAAGGAAATAAAATATTCTCCAGGGGAGCTTGAAAATATTTCCCAAGACATAATGAGAATAGTGTATGGTGATGAAGTTAAATGGAAATTATTGTAGCTAATAAGCATGGATTTTGTGGCGGAGTAAAAAGAGCTGTTAAGATGGCCTTTGACAATGCAGGTGAGGGAGTCTATTCCTATGGCGACCTTGTTCACAATGAAGGAGTAGTAAAAGAACTTGAAGACTTAGGAGTTGTGACAATTGATGACACCAATGTTGAAAACTCCAAAGTTATTATAAGAAGTCACGGAGTCCACAAGAGGATTTTAGACAAATTAGAAGAAAAGAATAATGAAATAATAAATTGTGTTTGCCCTAAGGTAGAAAAAGTTTATAATATAGTAGATAATTTCTACAAAAAAGGTTATAATATAGTAATTATTGGGAATCAAGACCACCCTGAAGTGGTGGGAATAAATTCTCGATGCAATGACTCTGCAACAATTATTTCAAATTTGGAAGATATAAAAATTCCAGAGGGAAAGCTAGTTATTGTCTCACAAACTACAAATAATGTAGATTTTTTCGAAAAAGCAACAAATCTTATAAAAGATATTTCAAAAGATGAAGTTTTAGTTTATAATACTATATGTAATGCAACTTTCGAGAGACAAGAAAGTGTTAGGAATTTATCAAAAAATGTTGATGCCCTAATTGTACTTGGCGGCAAAAAATCTTCCAACACAAAAAAACTTGCAGAAATTGCGAAATTAAATTGTAAAAATGTATTTTTAATTCAGTCCATTAGAGATATTGATTTAAATATATTTAAAAAATTTAATAAAATAGGTATTACCGCCGGAGCATCCACACCGGAATCGGTAATCAAGGAGGCTGTTAGTAGGATGGAAAATTTTGACAAAGGTGAGATGATGGAAGCCATCGAAAATTCTTTTAAAAGAATTAGACGTGGCGAAGTAGTAACTGGAGAGGTTTTATATATAACTGATTCAGAAGTAATGGTTAATCTTGGATACAGATCAGATGGTATCATTTCAAGAGATGAACTTGCAGGAGGACCTGATGTAAATCCTCAAGATCTTTATGAACAAGGTCAAGAAATTGATGTTTACGTTCTAAAGATGGATGATGGAGACGGCAATGTTGTCCTTTCAACAAAAAGAGTTGCTGACATGAAGGTTTGGGATGAAGTTGAAGAACTTTATAACAACAAAGAAAACATAACAGTAACTGTTAAAAACCAAGTTAAGGGCGGACTTACTGCAGATTACAGAGGACTTAATGCATTTATACCAGCATCTCATGTTTCTGTTAGATTCCAAAAAGATTTAAGCAAATTCATTGGAGAAGAATTCGAAACTGAAATTATCGATTTTGATAAGAGAAAGAGAAGAATTGTTCTTTCAAGAAAGAATGTACTTCAAGAAGAATTAGACAAGATTCGTGATGAAGTATATGACAAGCTTGAAGAAGGAGACATTATCGAAGGAACTGTACAAAGATTAACTAACTTTGGTGCATTCGTAGATGTTGGAGGAGTAGATGGACTTATCCATATCTCTGAACTTTCTTGGAACAGAGTTAAACACCCTTCAGATGTAGTAGCACCTGGAGATGTTGTTAAGGTACAAGTTCTTAATGTAGATAAAGAAAAGAATAGAATCGCACTTGGACTAAAACAAACTATGGAAAAACCATGGGATGTATTTACAAAAGAAGTTAAAGTTGGCGACGTTGTTAAGGGTAAGGTTGTAAACCTACTTGACTTCGGTGCTTTCGTAAGACTTGAACAAGGCGTTGATGGTCTACTTCACGTTTCTCAAATCTCAAGAGAACACGTTGAAAAACCACAAGATAAACTTTCTATTGGTGAAGAAGTTACAGTTAAGGTAACTGACATTGATGAAGAAAATCAAAAGATTTCTCTTTCAATCAAGGCTCTAATTGAACCTGAAGAAAAAGAAGAAAGCGAAGAAGCTAAACCAAGAGAAAGAAAACCTAGAAGAGAAAGAAGAGCTCCAAAGAGAGAAAAGAAAATTGAAGAACCTAAACAAGATGACTTCAACATGACTATTGGAGAAATGCTAGGACTTAATTTCTCAGATGCAAATCTTGACGCTGATCTAATCGACGAAGATGCAACTGAAGAAAACACAGATAATGAATAATAATTCTTATTTGAAATTAAATATTAAGAGAATCTAAAAGAAACTCTTTAAGATATAGAAAACTCAGGAAAATTTCCTGGGTTTTTTATTTTGTAATTTTTTATAATTTAAGATTAAAAATATTTAAATAGAGTTAATCTCATAAAATTTTTGATTAAGTAAGTCTGAAAATTTTATAATAAATAAAAAAACTTTATATAAATAAACTACTAAATTAAATGATATAATAAAAGCATGAAGTACTTAATATTTTTACTTATTTTTTTGACAGGATGTAGAGGCAATGAAGCTCAAGTTATAGATAGTGCAAGCCAAGCTAATCTTTCGGCAGAAATTATTTCTCTAGATGGTGAGTATGGAAGTGAACTGAGGATTAAAAATAAAAACGAAGAATTTATTATTGATGTAAGTGATTTAAAGCCTTGGAAGATTGACTTAGCTAATGTGGATGGAGGTCCAATTGAGCTTGCACTTGGAGTTTATAAGAAGACACCTTTTGATCAAAAGTTTGCCAGGAGGTGTTTCTTATACAATATTGACTTTAAAAATCAAAAGTTAAGGCCAAAATTAAGAATTTCAAGACTATATAATCCCATTAAAGATTTTAACTTATGTGATCTTGATGGAGATGCTTACGATGAAATTATTTCCATAGAAAAAAACCTTGATGGCAATTATCTATTTGGTGTCTATGACTGGACAAATTTCGCTGTCGAGAGAAATTATGGGAGTGAAGTCTTAAAGTCTGAGCCAAAATTTTTAGACAAGGAGAAAAAAGTTGAGATAGATGGAAGCGAGAGAGAATTATATTTAGAAGGAGATGAAGTAAAATGGAAGTAAAGAAAAAAATACTTATAACTTCACTTTTGGCACTTACTCTTTTATCAGCCTGTAAAAATGATAAGGGGACTTTGCCAGAAAAGGAAACTGCAAAGATTGAACTTCAAGACACAAAATTTTTAGATGAAATGGAAAACAAAACTGCTTATATTGATTACAAACTTTCTGAGTTTACACCAAGTATTGAAGACTATAAGGTTGCTGATGATTTTTCCAATGTAGAAAATTTTTCTGACTTTGGAGATTTTACAGAAAAGCAAAAAGAATTGCTAATAAAAAATGGTTTTGTAATAACTAAGCCAAAAAATTTAGAAGACAATGAATACATGGAAGATCCTTGGAATTATGAATTTGACCAAATTCACCAAGTTTATGAAGACAATGAATATAAAGAATTAGCAAGTTTTGTGACAACTGATTCAGTAACTCACATCTTCCATATTTTCTATGATGGATTCTTGAGAAATTTGGAAAAAGAAGAGCTCTATCCAAAATCTATTAGCTTAAATCAAAGTTTGCTTGCAGAAAATATAAATCTTTATAAGGAACTTAAAAACGATAGGCTAAAAGAAATTCAAAATAGAAACATTGCCTTTATAGCAACTGGCCTTAAGCTCTTGGGAATTGAACCAGAAAACTTACCTGAAGAAGCCAAGAAAATTTATGAAGAAGAGATAAAAAAGGCAAGCACTGAAGAAATTACTTCTTCATCCGTAAGTGGAAGGGATGTAGATTTTTCACAACTTAAACCAAGAGGTCACTACACAAGAAGTGAAGAATTAAAAAAATATTTTTCAGGCACAATGTACTTTGGTCAAGTTGGACTATTTATAGAGAATGAAGGCAAGCCTGATGAAGACAGTATCTTGCAAGGACTTCTTCTAACTTATTCAATTTATAAAAATCCTGAAATTTTAAAAAATTGGGAAGACTTAGTTGAACCAATTGACTTTATGGTTGAGTCTGCTGATGACCTTTCCATAAGAGAATTTGCAAGAACACTTTATGGAGTTTATGGAAAAGATTTTGACATTAATAAACTAGATGACAATAAAAATTTAAAAGATGTCTACACAGTATTAAAGTCATATCCAGACCCACAAGTGGCAGGTTTTATGGGCAAGTCCTTTAGGTATATGCCACAAAGAGCAGTTATGGATAGCGTATTGATGCAAAATGTTGTTGATATTGCGAGCCAAAATCACCCATCTGATAGACCAATATATTCTGGCTTGGACCTTATGGCTGCCTTTGAAAATGAAAAGGCGAGAGAAATTTTAGATAATGATTCCTACAATTCTCACTGGGATAAGTACAAGGAAAAAACTGATGAAAATATTTCAAGTGTGAAGAAGATGGAAGACTTAGACTGGCAAAAAAATATGTACCGTGGATGGCTATGGATGCTAAAGTCCTATGACCAAAAATTTGGAGAGGGCTATCCAATGTTTATGAGAAATGATGCTTGGGAAAGAAAGGACCTAGTATCTGCTCTTGGTTCTTTTGCAGAGTTAAAACACGACACAGTTTTATATGGCAAGGCAGTCATGGCTGAAATGGGTGGCGGAGGAGAATTCGAAATTCCAAAATCCTATGTTGAACCAAATGTAGAACTTTACGAAAAATTAAATTGGCTACTTGAATTTACTAAGGTAAATTTAAAGAATCGAAACATGCTAAGTGAAAAGTATGAAGAAAAAATAAATAATTTCCAAGCTATGGTTATTAAATTTAGAGATATTTCAATTAAAGAACTTCAAAATGAAGAGCTTACAGAAGAAGAAATATCAGACCTATATTTCATTGGTGGAGAAATGGAAATGCTAATGGTTGACTTTGTTGAGTCCTCTGATGAATATGAAATTTCTGGCTGGTATGAAATACAAAATGCAACAGACAGGAGGATGCCAGTAGTAGTTGACCTAATGAGAGTTGTGGAAAATAGTGTGGGTCTCCCAGAAGGAGAAATTTCTCATATAGGAACAGGCAAGCCTATGGAAATTTTTGTAATCTATCCTCACCAAGATAAACTTTACATGGGTAGGGGAGCAACTTTCTCTTACTATGAATTTTTAAATAAGGAAAGACTTACTGATGAAGATTGGCAAAAGATGGTTTACGATGAAGAAACTGATTTTCCATCTTGGTATAAAGATCTTGTGACAGAAGAGAAGAAGGCCATTGAATATAATTATGACTCATATTATTGAGAAGAAATGTATTAAAAGTGATTAAAGAGGGCTAGCCCCTCTTTTTTCTTGCAAATTTTTAAATTTAAAATTACTATGTGTTATAATATTTTGAGGTGATAATATGCTTTTAGATTTAGTTGAAAAAAGAAGAAGTATAAGAAAATTTACTGATGAAAAAGTTTCTGAAGAAGACTTGAGAGAAATTTTAACTATTGCACTTCATGCCCCAACGGCAAAAAACAGAAACCCAGTTAGATATATAATTATTAGAGATAAAAAAAGATTGGAAGAACTTTCTAATTATAAGGTAAACAGTGCCAAGTTCTTGGCTGGTGCTGATGTCGCTATTGCTATAGTAACTGATAGCGAGATTGCACCAAACACCAACCACCAAGACGCATCTATTGCTGCAACTTATATCTTACTTGCAGCAACTGACTTGGACCTTGGGGCAACTTGGGCCAACGTGACTGATTCCAAACACGAAAGTGGAATTCCTGCCCAAGAATTTTTGCACAAGTTCTTTGACCTTGAAGACAAGTTTGATGTTGAGTGCATAATCGGCATAGGTCATCCAGCTGAAGAAAAGTCAGAGAAAGTTCCCTTTGAATATTCTGAAAATGTATTTGAGGATTTACATGATAAGCTTAAATAATTTAGAAGAGACAGAAAAATTTGGACTCATTCTTGGAGAAAACTTAAGACCAGGAGATGTTGTCTGCCTTAATGGTGACTTGGGAGCGGGGAAGACCACTCTTACAAAGTCTATTGCCAAGGGACTTGGGATTGATGACTATGTGACAAGTCCTACTTTTACAATTGTAAATGAATATTACGGCAAGATTGACTTATACCACATTGATACCTATAGGCTTGACGACATGGTTGATGTTGACTATCTTGGTTTTGATGAATATTTTTATTCTGATGGAGTTACCATAGTTGAGTGGGCAGAAAAAATTAGGGATGCCCTACCAGAAGAATATATGGAGATAAACATTAAGTCCCATGATGATAAAAGAGACTTAGCTATAAAGTATGTTGGAAATAGATTTGATGAATTGAAGGAGAAATTAGATGAAAGTTTTGGGAATTGATACTTCCACAAGAACAACTGCTATTGGGCTAATCGAAGACGATGAAGTCCTAGCTGAATACAACTTAAGGGGTCGAGTTTCTCATTCAGAATCTGTGACAGATATGATTGAAGAAATTTTCAAAAAGTTTGAATTTTCTCTAGAAGATATTGACCTAATTGCAGTGGGAATAGGACCAGGATCCTTTACAGGACTTAGGATTGGAATTACTATTGCCAAGGTCTTGGCCTTCTCACTTGATAAGGACTTAATTGGAGTTTCTTCTCTTGTAGCAAATGGGATGTCAGACTACGGCAAGGTTGCTACTATTGTCGATGCGAGACGTGGAAATGTATATGGCTCTATAATTGACAATGACAAGGACCCAGAAGTATTATTTGAAGACTCCCTCTTGCCCTTTGAAAAGTTTAAGGAAGAGTTAAATAAGTGTGATGAAGTCACTCTTGTGGGACTCGATGCAGAAAAATTCCTAGAAGAACTTCTTCAGGCAAAATTATCCAAGAACAAGGGTATGAAAGGGACTAACATTGCAAGACTTGGATTAATCCAATACAAAAAGAATGGTCCCGTTGATATCTTTAGTCTTGTACCGAATTATTTAAAACTTTCTCAGGCAGAGGCCCAGTATGAAAAAAATCACGAGACTGGCAAATAAGTCTGACATAGATAGGATTCACGAAATCGAAGTTGAGACCTTTGAAAATCCCTGGTCGAAAAAATCCATCGAGAACGCCGTAGTTTTTGATGAACTTTCAGATATTTTAGTAGTTGAAGTTGATGGTGAAATAGGCGGATTCATTTCTTTTATGAGGATTTATGATGAAATTCACATAGGAAATGTTGCTGTTGGGAAAAAATATCGTGGACAAAAACTTGCAAATGACCTTTTTGAAGGTTTAATTGATCTTGCAGAAAGAGAATCTTACAAGATGACCCTGGAGGTTGAAAAGTCAAATAGGGTCGCCTTTAATTTATATAAAAAGTTTGGATTTACAATCCAAGGAGTGAGAAAAGATTATTACGGCATTGACAGAGATGCCTATATAATGTGGAGGGAGTGATGAGATGAAAGTTTTGGCAGTGGAATCCTCTTGTGATGAAACTTCTGTTGCTGTTGTTGAAGACGGACGAAAAGTTTATTCTAATGTGATTGCATCCCAAATTGATACCCACAAAAAATTTGGTGGAGTTGTACCTGAAATTGCATCAAGACAACATGTTGAAGCTATTAACACAGTCTTAAAGGAAGGACTTGACGAGGCAGGAGTGGACCTTAAGGACATAGATATTATTGCAGCCACAAAGGGGCCAGGTCTTATTGGAGCCCTACTTGTGGGCCTAAGTGCAGGAAAGACTCTTGCCCTTGCAACAAATAAACCCTTTGTTGGGGTCAACCACATTGTGGGACACGTTTGTGCAAATTATATTTCCTTTAAGGACTTGGAGCCGCCCTTTATTGGACTAATAATTTCTGGTGGCCATACCTACTTAATTGAAGTCAAGGACTATGTTGACTTTACTCTTCATGGAAGAACTGTGGACGATGCAGTGGGTGAAGCCTTTGACAAGGTGGCAAGGTCTATGGGGATTGGTTATCCAGGTGGGCCTATAGTTGATAAGCTTGCAAAAGAAGGCAAGGAAACTATAGACTTCCCAAGGGTAATGATCAAGGAAGATAATTATAACTTCTCTTTTTCTGGCCTCAAGACTGCAGTCTTAAATTATTTAAATTCAACTAAGCTTCGTGGAGAAGAAATTGTCATAGAAGATGTGTGCAAGTCCTTCCAAGAGGCAGTGGTTGACGTCTTACTTGAAAAATCTTTTAGACTTGCAAGAGAAAAGAATATGGATAAGATTGTCCTTTGTGGTGGCGTTTCAGCAAACTCTAGGATAAGAAAAGCCTTTGAAGAAGAAGGCGACAAAGAAAATATTAAAATTTTCTATCCTGACTTAAAGCTCTGCACAGACAATGCTGCTATGATTGCATCAGCAGCTTATTATGAATATATGGCTGGCAATCTTGATGAAAAAAATTTTGCAAATCCAAATTTAGGTTTGTAATAAGTTAGATATTAAAAAATCTAAGTCTATGAATTAAAATGTTTCATGGCTTAGATTTTTTATTTTTTTAATTTTCTAGGCTTGTAAAAAGTTGTGGGCTTATAATAAATTGTAAAGTCGTAATTTTTAATAGGGTCGTAATTATTTATTAAGTCATAATTATTTGTAAAGTTATAAATATTTAATAAGTCACAAGTATTTTAAGGCTTGGCAATAATTATGGACTCACAAAATTTTTATACTTATAAAAAACATCTTAAAACTTAATAGAAAATAAAAAAAGTGCATCTCTGCACTTTTTTTTATAAGCTATTAAGGAATTTTAAAATTTCCATTTTTGTAAGATTATTTTCAAAAACTTCTAGGTGGTCAATTCCCATTAGCTCGTGGGAACTTTTTAATCCCATTTTAATTAATTTTTCCACTGAGTATAGTTCTCCAAAGTCAGAAGACTTTGATGATAGGAAAATTAAATTTGAAATTTGATTTATATTTTTAGTGTAAACTTCTCCTGAGACCTTCTTGTAGTTTTCCATAAGGGATATGGAGACAGATTTTAGCTTAAGTCTCAATTCGCCATAATGGTCCTCAAGTCCAAAAAGTTTTATTAGCTCAAAGAAAAAGTCTTCGCCGTTGAGGGCCTTAAATACATCTCCAACAAAGATTGAATTCTTGTTGGGGTTTATGACCTTTAAGATAATTCTATTATCAAAGACCTTTGCAGAAATTCCTGCCTTAGATTTAAAAATAAAGAAGTCACTATCTCTTAGATTACTTTTAATTTTTTCCAAGAAAATCGGTTCAGAGAAGTTAAAGTTTACGTATAAAATTCCCGAATCGGAAGTCTTTCCCTTAATTTCCTTGTAGATGTCCCCAGTTGACATTTTTTCTCCAGAATAATAAGTGTTTAAAATATTTTCTGGAACTTCTCTTATGTTGCCAAGGGATAGGTTATCCAAATAAGTTGGAGACTCAATGGATATAATATCCTTTAAGTCAGTATAGACTTCCTCAACCTGTTCATCCTTTTCAAAGACAAGCTTGCTTACATGAGTTTTTTCTGACGAAAATTCAAGAAACTTGTAGCCATGGAAGAAGTTGACTCCTCTTTCCTCTAAATAGGAGCGAAGCTTCTCGTAAATAAGCTCGCTGTCTAAAGTAAAGTAAGATTGAGAACCAATATAATCAAGTAGACCTTCTCTAAGCTCTTTAACTGGAGAAGTGGCCTTTAAATTGTAAATATTTGCTAAGTAATAGTAAAAGTTTGATTTCAAGAAGTCTGAAAACAAGAAGTATTTTTCAATACTTGACTGAGTTTCCAAGTCAAGGGGAGAGAGCATTAGCTTGTAAATTTTTTTCTTGCTGGCTTCATCAAGCTCTTCTATCTTATAGGATGAATTCATTGACAAGTCCATAATCCTTGGGCTTTCTTTTTTTGCAATTTTTTCATATATTTCAAGAATTTCTTCTTCAGTCATTATATTTTTTAAAAGTTCGAGAGTGTTCTTAAAGTTATATTCAGAGAACCTATTGTCAAAAGTCACATAGGTATTTTCATCTTCATTTATATTTGTAAATTCATTAAAAGCTTTTGTATAAATATTTATATTTTTTGGGTCTAAGTTTGCGTGGTTAATAAGTCCATAGGCAAGAGCCAGATTGCCAAAGCCATCTCCCAAGAGATAGGCAAGGGACTCTTCGTCACGATTTGGCATTAGGACCTTTACTTCATCATCAGAAGCTTTTTTTGCAGCAAATATGGCTGCTGAAATTGTGGCAGCTGCAAAAGCTAGTTTTTTGATGTCATTTTTTCTTGACATAATTTCACCTCTCTTAGCCTTTACCCAATAAATAGCCACTTAATTCTAGTTTGTTAAATTGTTTTTTAACAAGTATAATGGACTTTGGAGGGATTAACTTGAATAATTATAAATTAATCGAAGAAAAATATATAGACGAGGTTGCATCTAATTGTAAGGTCTATACTCATATAAAGACAGGAGCAAGAGTCTTAACTCTTGAAAACAATGACGACAACAAGGCCTTTGGGATTGGCTTTAGGACACCACCTGAAAGAGGAAATGGTGTTTGCCACATTGTTGAGCACTGCGTTCTTTCTGGCTCAAGAAAGTTTAAGACAAAGGAACCTTTTATGGATTTAATTAAGTCATCGCTACAAACATTTTTAAATGCCATGACTTTTCCAGACAAAACAATTTATCCAGTTTCATCAAGAAATGAAAAAGACTTTTACAACTTAATGGATGTCTACCTTGATGCAGTTTTTCACCCAGCAATTTATGAAGAAGAAAAAATTTTTCTTCAAGAAGGCTGGCACTATGAACTAAAGGACAAGGAGGACGACTTAAAATACAATGGAGTTGTTTATAACGAGATGAAGGGAGTTTACTCTGCATCAGAAAACCTTGTGTCAGATGCCATGGTCTTTGCCCTTCATGAAGACTCATCCTATGGAGTTGACTCTGGTGGGGATCCAAAACTTATTACAAGCCTAAGCTACGAGGAGTTTAAAGACTACCACAAAAAGTACTACCATCCATCAAACTCCTACATTTACCTTTATGGAAATCAAAATATGGAAGAGGCCTTGGACTTTATTGACAAAAATTATTTACAAGACTTTGACAAAGCTGAAATTAATTCTGAAATAATTTTAAATGATGAAATCAAAAAAACTAAGGATGTGGAAATAACTTTTTCTGCATCAAAGGAAGAAATGAAGGACAAGATAGATTATTTATCCAAGGGTTGGACTCTTGGCTATGCTGACTCCAAGATGGATGTCTTTATGCGTGACTTCTTGGCAGAACTTTTAATTGATGCTCAAGGGGGACCACTTAAGAAGGCAATCTTTGATGCAGGACTTGCTGAAGATGTCTATTCAGAAACTTCTTCATCACTTCCTCTAGATCTATCAATTGTCTTAAAAAATACTGAGGCCGACAAGAAGGATGAATTCTTAAAACTATTGAGAGAAAGTCTTGAAAAATTAGTTGAGGAAGGAATCGACAAGGACCTACTTGAAGCAACTTTAAATAAGTTTGAATTTATCTTTAGAGAAGGTGGAGGAACTCAAAAGGCAATAATATATTATATTAGGGCTCTTAATTCTTGGTTATATGACCAGTCACCACTTGATGCCCTTTACTACAACGACGTATTAAGTGAAGTTAAGGAAAAATTAAATGATGGTTTTGTGGAAAATTATATCAAGGAAAAATTATTGGACAACGAGTATTCTGTCAACCTAGTTGCAAGACCAGAGCTAAATAAAAATCACAGGGAAGAGGAAGAATTAAAGAAAGAACTTCAAGAACTCAAGGCAAAAATGTCTGATGAGGAAATCCAAGAAATTGTAAAAAAATCTAGAGACCTTGAAGAATATCAAAATCAAGAAGACTCACAAGAAAACAAGGACACAATTCCTTCTCTAGAATTATCTGACATTGACGAAAAGGTCACTGAATACCCAGTGGAAGAAGACAAGCTTGGAGATGTAGTTTATTTAAAAACTCACCAAGAGACAAATGGAATTGTCTACACTACACTTTCTCACGACATTTCCTTTATTGAAAAAGAAGATATGGAGACAATGTCCCTTCTGCTTTCACTAATTGGACTTATCGACACAAAAAATTACACTTATGAAGAATTAAATAACGAGATCTACAAGGCAACTGGGGGAATTTCCTTTAACCCATCTGTTTATGTTGATGCTAAGGACAAGGAAAAATACGTCCTTAGGATGAATATCAAGATGAAGTCTACTGCCGATAAGCTAGGAAGAGGTCTTGAAATTATAGATGAAATCACGAATAATTCGCTTCTTGATTCTAAAAAGAGAATTAAAGAACTTTTGAATATTTTAAAATCAAGAATTGAGTCCACAATGTTACAAAATGGCCACCAATTCATAATTTCAATTTTAAAATCCTACTACTCAAGAGTTGCTGACATCCAATCACATATTGGCGGACTAAATTATTACGACTTCATGAGAGATTTAGTAGAAAACTTTGAAGAAAAGTGGGAAGATTTTGAGAAAGAGTCAGAAAAAATCTATGAAAAACTCTTTGTTAGAGATAATTTAATTATTTCGACTGCAGGAAACCTAGAAGACATAAATAATATTAAGCCTGAGCTTGAAAAATATATCAATTCCTTAGAAATGAAAAATATTAAGCCAGCAGATTATGAATTCGAAAGAAATAATAAGAATGAAGGACTTTACACTACTTCAAATGTTGTATATGTATCAAAGGGTTACAACCTTGAAGACTTGGGTCTAAAATACAGGGGAGACTTAACAGTTCTTGCAAATATTTTAAACTCATCCTACCTGCACAATGAAATCAGAGCCAAGGGTGGTGCCTATGGTGGAGGAATCACTATAGGAAGGTCTGGCGACATGGCAACTTATTCTTACAGGGACCCTAACTTAAAAAATACTGTTAAGGTTTATGATTCTATTGGAAACTTTGTAGAAAATGTAAAAATGTCAGATGAGGATCTTAAAAACTTCATTATTGGATCAATGAATTCCTTTGACCCACTACTTTCTCCAGAACAAGTGGGAGACATCAACCTTTCAAGATTTATTACAGGACTTAAAGTCGAAGATTTAGAAAAATCCAAGAAGGAAGCCTTAGAAACAAACTTAGAAAAATTAAATTCCTATGGAAAAATCTTTGATGAAGCCATGAAGAAAAATTATCTTGCAGCCTTTGGTAGTGAAAATATAATTAGAGATGGAGAAGATCTCTTCAAGGAAATAAAATCAATTAAGTGAGTGGAGGAAGAATGATAAATTATCAAGAAATTTTAAGTGAAATAGAAAAGCTAATGAAGGAAGCCTCCAAAATTTTCTTTGACCTAGACCCTCAAAATAATTTTGAGATGAAGGGAAGGAATGACTTTGTAACAGAAGTTGATTTTAAGGTCCAAGAAGTTTTAGAGGAAGAACTTTTAAAATTAATAGAAGGCTCCAACCTCTTGGCAGAAGAAAAGGGCAAGTCAAGTGCAGATATAAAGGATTACACTTGGGTCCTTGATCCTGTTGATGGGACAAGCAACTTGGTCCATGGTTTTCAACATTCAGTTATTTCTCTTGCACTTATGGAAAAATCTGAATTTGTCATAGGAGCAGTCTATGATCCTTATAGGGATGAATTTTTCTCAGCAATAAGGGACCATGGAGCAAAATTAAATGGTAAGGAAATCAAAGTTTCATCCAATGAAGAATTTGCTAATTCATTAATTGGTGCAGGAACAGGTGGAGGAAGACTGGGAAGAGTTGATGAGACTTTTGAAATGATGAGATATATTTATGAGAACACTAATGGGATAAGACGAATTGGGTCTGCAGCCCTTGAGATGTGTTACTCAGCTTGCGGAAGGTATGATGCCTTTATTGAAGACGACTTAAATCTTTGGGACTATGCTGCTGGAACTTTAATAGTGAGAGAAGCTGGAGGGCAAGTAATCAATATGTATGGAGAAGAAGTCTCTTCTGAAAGAAGGGGCGGAATAATTTCTGGAAGCAAGAAGATAGTGGATGAACTTAGAAGATTCACCTATTAAAAATTTATTTCATTTTTGGGTTTTAAATGTGAAATAAAAATTTTAGATTAAGGAGTCAGGTAACTGGCTTCTTTTTTATTTCTTATAGAAGAAGAGCTGTATCTTTGCTATAATTATTTTTAGAGAAAACGAATTCCTAAATTAAAGTTTTCTATATTTTGAATAAACAAGAGAGACATGGATTAAAGTAGGAGGCTAAGAATGAACAGAAAAACATTTTCACTTGTGACAAGTCTTGCAATTTTAACTTCCAGCCTGAGTCCAACTTGGGCAGCAGGCAAGGATTTTACATACAATAATATAAATCAAAACTTGCAAATTAAAGCTCCGGTTGATGAGACAAAAGATGTGGAAAAAAAGATAGACCTTCCCTTGGTGACAGAAACATTGCCA
The DNA here is from genome assembly GCF_016726485.1 of Peptoniphilus harei. GTDB lineage: Bacteria > Bacillota > Clostridia > Tissierellales > Peptoniphilaceae > Peptoniphilus_A > Peptoniphilus_A harei. The sequence continues at coordinate 244,231 of NZ_CP068103.1, read as the reverse complement.
GATGAAAGTGTAAGGAATAAGTATGTAAAAATAATTTTTATACCAGAAACAAAAAAAGTTGATGGAGCTATGCAATATGGAAAACTTCTTGATAAGGAAGGGAAAGAAGTAAGCTTAAACGATATATCCTATAATAATAATGTTGTTAAAGGTAAAGAATACTACGCCTTAAAAAGTGCAAGTTGGAGAGAAATTAAAAATTATAAAGAAAATGATAAACAAGTTCTTTTTGTAAGAAAGGCTGACAACAACGAGATTGACCCAAAAAAGAAGGAGATACATAAATTCTTAACGTGGAAACTTGGTTCGAGAAAAGAGTTTCCTTTTTATGCGGATTACAAACTAAAATTCGAAAAATATAGTATCGACAATCCTGTAATTTTTCAGTCTGTATTTGATCCATTGCCTTATTTTTATAGTACTTCTCATTTAGATAGTCTTGACGCAGATGGATATAAAATTACCAATAGTTCTGATGAATATTATTGTGTAGAATTTCTTTCAAGTGGTGGAAATAAAGAAAAGGGTGTTGGATTTAGATTTAATGATTCTCAAATAAAATATGCTTGTAAAGAAGTCAATAATTCAAAAAATGTAGTTCTTCACATAAGGTGGAATTCTGGTGATTATAGATTTGGAGATTACAAACCACAAACTGTGAATACTAAAGATAAAACCTTTTGGTATTGGACTTATGACAAAAATTCGCATGAAGTAGTTAAGGATGATACTAAACTTTCAATATCCAGACCAACATTCATAGCTAAATATATAGTTGACTTCTTAGGAATAGAAAAAGATTTTGATTTAAAAAATAATCCAATTCCCGAGGGATGTCATGAACTTAAACTAGAGGTAGAGGATGGATATTCATTTAACAGTGTGCCGTATGAAAAATTTGCAGTAAGGGATGGACTTTCACTAGCTAATATTAGTGTTTTAGAAAACCTTATATTAAAGGATAAAAATAATATTAACTATGACGATGATGTTGCTTGGTATGACAGATACAAAAAAATTGATAATCTTAGTGAGTTCAAAATAAATTCAGACACAGTTTTAACTGCTAGAAGGGTTAGAGATTATGAGTCGGAAAAGTTTATACCAGAAGTCAAAGAAATTGAAGTCAACAAAGACCAAGATGTGACCTTAGAAAAATTAAAAGAAGGAATTAAAAATCTTCCAAAAAATATTAAAGATATTGAGATTGTAGAAAATGTAGATACTTCAAAAGTAGGAGAAGGCAAGGCCACTCTAAAATTAATTTTTACAGACACATCAAGCAAGGAAGTTGAAATTCCTGTAAGAGTAATAGAAAAATTTTCAGGAGGAGTAATTACTCCGATTCCAACAATAAATGATGAAGATATTATTAAAGAAGAAGTCTCTTATAATGGTCAAATAAATCTTTTAGATAATATTAAAAATCTACCAGATGGAGCAAAAGTTGAAGATATTAGTGACACAATTAATACTAAGATCTCAGGAACTTACACTGGAAAAGTAAAAGTAATCTTTAAAGATGGATCATCAAGGATAGTTGTCATTCCAGTTAAAGTTTCAGAAGCCTTAGCAGATTCCTACACACCTCAAGTTAAGAAGATTGAAGTCAATAAAGACGAGCTATTAACTCGAGAAAAATTAAAGACTGGAATTGTAAATCTTCCAGAAGATATTAAGGATATTGAGATTGTAGGAAATGTAGATACTTCAGAAGTAGGAGAAGGCAAGACAGTCTTAAAATTAATTTTTTCAGACACGTCAAATAAGGAAGTGGAAATTCCTGTAAAAGTAATTAATGTAATTGATGCGGCTCTTATTACTCCAGTTCCAGAAATAAAGGAGTCAGATATCATAACAGAAGAAGTTCCTTATAATGGAGCAATAAATCTTCTAGACAACATTGAAAACTTACCAGATGGAGCAGAGATTGAAGATATTAGTGACACAATTAGTACTAAGATCTCAAGAACTTACACTGGAAAAGTAAAAGTAATCTTTAAAGATGGATCATCAAGGATAGTTGTCATTCCAGTTGAAGTTTCAGAAGCCTTAGCAGATTCCTACACACCTCAAGTTAAGAAGATTGAAGTCAATAAAGATGAAGATGTGACTCTAGAAAAATTAAAGTCTGGAATTGTAAATCTTCCAAAAAATTTAGATAAAATAGAAATTAAAACTTATCCAGATACTTCAAAAGTAGGAGAAGGCAAGGCCACTCTAAAATTAATTTTTACTGACACATCAAGCAAGGAAGTTGAAATTCCTGTAAGAGTAATAGAAAAAATTTCAGGAGGAGCAATTACTCCGATTCCAACAATAAATAATGAAGATATTATTAAAGAAGAAGTCCCTTATCATGGTCAAATAAATCTTTTGGATAATATTAAAAATCTACCAGATGGAGCAGAAATTAAGGACCTTAGTGACACAATAGACACAAAAAGTCCAGGAACATATAAAGGAAAAGTAAAAGTAACTTTTAAAGATGGATCATCAAGAATTGTTGAAATTCCTATTGAAGTTCTAGCTCCAATGGCAGAAGAATTTCCAGTACAAAATCCTGATAAAACTGAGGTTGAAAATCTTGAAAATATAAATCCTACAGAAAAATCTGAAATTGAAGAAAAAGTTAGGGAAGCAAACCCTCAAGTTGCTTCAATTGAAGTTGACGATAGGGGAAATGTGACTTTAATTTACGAAGATGGATCAAGTAATTTGATCAAGGCAGAAGATATAATTATCTTAAGAGAAAAGACACCTGAAGAGGAAGAGCCTGAAGGTATACCAGGAGAAGGAGACAAGAACTCTGAAGACAAACCAGGAGAAGTAGGGGATAAAGATCCTGAAGAAAAACAAGGAGAAAAAGACAACAAAGACCCTGAAGAAAATCCTAAAGACAATGAGGAAGAAGACAATAAAAAGACAGAAAATAAATTAGACTCTTGGAACGATTTTCCAAGATACTATGTAAGAAATCATAGGACGCCAACTTACAAGGTAGAAACAAAAATTACTTACAAAGAAAATAAGCCACAAGTCAATTCAAAAAAATTCGTAATTGATACAAAAACAGGAACTTACACTGTAACAGAAGATGGCAAAACTTTAGAAAAAAACATGGAAGTAAAACCTGTGATTAAAGGCGGCAGGACCAACTTACCACTTAGAGCCTTGGCAGAAATCTTAGATGCAAAAGTAATTTGGAATGAGGGAACAAGGACAGCTTCCTTTACAAGAGATGGACTCACAGCCCTTATCCAAATCGATGGCAAGAAAATTGTCTTGTCTAATGGCGAGACAATAGAACTTGAATCAAAAGCTCTTAATATTAATGGAAGAATTTATCTTCCACTAGTTAACGTGGGACAAGTCTTTGGGCTAACAAGTGGTAACAGTCTCGATGGAGAAGACCAAGATATAGAGTGGGATGATAAGGATAAGACAGTTACAATTAATATTAAATAAGATTTTAAAGAGGAAGGAAGACTTTCCTTTTTATTTGCGAATATATTGAAATAAAAATACTAATAAGGACAAAGTCGCTGAATATTTTGTTATAATGACCTTGAGGTGAATTATGACTTATTTTATTATCTTACTTATTTTCATTATTTTTTTGATTCCACAAATTCACTATAGAAAGTCCAATAAACTTTTGCAAAATGAAGATGTGGATTTAAAATGTGACTTAGAATTTATTTCTGTGAAAAAGGAAAATGATGACTTTATAGAAGTTGGTAACGAGAAAGATTTTTATGAACTTCCAAACTTTGAAAGAGTTAAAATAAAATCCTACGATGGTTTTGTTTTAGACGGAGGATTTTTTCCAGTGGAAGACCCCAAGGCCTTAGTGCAAATTATCCATGGAGCTCTTGAGCACAAGGAAAGATACTATTACTTGATTAAGTATTTAAATGAAAGGGGATACTCCTGCTTTATATCTGACAACAGGGGGCACGGAAGGTCCACAGGAGGCAAGTACACCACTGGCTATATAGATGGAGTGGAGAAGGTTGTTGACGATAACATGGCCATAACAAAGGCACTTAAAAATAAATTCCCAGGCACTGATATTTATTTAATTGGTCACTCACTTGGCACTGTCTTTGGAAGAATCTATCTTGAAGAGGGCGACGATCTAATAAAAAAATTAGTATTGTCAGGGCCACCAAATTATGTTCCAGAAGTTCCACTTGCAATTTTTCTTGGAAATTTTATAAACTTTTACTTTGGAGAACAAAGAACAATTTATTTAATGAAAAAACTTTATACTGGAGACAAAAAACACTTTGATTGGTTGTCTTACTCTAAAGAAAATATAAAAGATGCAGAGAGAGACCCTCACATGCCTTCAGTTTTTAAAAACAGGGGTTACCTTGCTGTCTTTGAAGGTGTAAGGGAATTAAAAAACACAAAAAACTACAAGTTTAAAAATCCTGACCTTGATATCCTTTTTATTGCTGGCCAAGATGACGTAGTAATTGGGGGAAAGGAAGGATTTGAATCTTCTATTAATATCTTAAAAGAAGTTGGCTATAAAAATATAGAATCAAAGCTTTATAAGATGATGAAGCACGAAATTTTTAGGGAAGAAGAGAGGGAAGAAGTCTTTAAGGACATTGTAGACTTCTTGGAAAAGTAAAATGAACTCTTATTTAATAATCGGAAACTTAAAGAAAAATAAAAAGTTGGATAAAAATTTTGAAAAATTACTTGAGGAACACTTAAACTATCATGAGAATGAAGTTGATGTGGGGAATTTAATTATCTCTGGCCCAAGGGATGAGGGTGGAGGAATAGGGATCTATTTGGGAGATGAAGTCAAGGACTTTTGTGACAATGATCCCCTAGTCTTGGGAGGTTACCTGGACTACGAAATCATAAAATTTTATCCCAATGCCATAAATAAAAATTTAATAGAATTGTTTATCCAATAAAAAAAGCTGAGAAAGAAAAATTCTCAGCTTTATTTTTATTTAAGATCAGTCAAAGGACAAGTCCCCACTTGTGTCGTTGTCATTCATAAAGTAAACCAAGAGCTCATTGGCTTCGTCGAAGGCATCTTCTGATACATAAATTCCCTTTTCATAGATAGAGAAGCCAGAGATGAGACGCATATAGTCACCCTCGTCTTTGACAAAATATGGGATTGAGTTGTCTTCTAAGAAGGCACAAATTTCATCGAAGATGAGTTTATTAGTTGAAGTCACAAGTTTTACATATTCAATGTCTTTTTTCATATTATCACCTAAGGAGATTATACCACGAATAGGATTGAGAATGAATTTAAGAAAAAATAAATAATTTAAAAAATTTGTCGCTTTAAAGGGGAAAATACACTAAATCTATTTAAAAAAATTGGCTTTTGTGTTAGTATTTCTAGTATATAAAAAAGGAGAGAGCGTATGTCAAAACAAAATGAAGGATTTTCATCAATCCTAGGATTTATTATGGTTGCCATTGGCCTTGCCCTTGGTATAGGAACTCTTTGGAGGTTTCCTTACGTAGTTGGCGAAAACGGTGGAGCAATATTTATATTCTTGTATATTTTAATTATCTTAGTTATAGGAATTCCCCTAATGACTTGTGAGGTTACCATAGGTTATGCAACGGGTAATGCCGCCATAGATGCTTACAAGACTTTAAAACCAAACACAAAATGGTATCTAGCTGGTTACTTACACACACTTGCTGCCCTAATAATTGTAGGTTACACTTCAGTTATTTATGCATGGATAATAAAATATATAGCGGGAGCATTTATGGGTGACTTTGTTGGACTTGATAGCCAAGGAATTCAAGCTTACTTTGATGCCTTTAACGCTAAAAAGACAACAGTTTTTATATTTTTCTTAGTTAACTTCGTCCTTAACAACGCAGTTATTATTCTTGGAGTTCAAAAGGGAATCGAAAGAGTTTCAAAGATTTTAATTCCAGTTTTATTTGTAATTATGATAATTATCATTTTCTTTGGACTTAGACTACCTGGTGCAAAAGAAGGTATTACTTTCTTATTTAAACCAGACTTCTCCAAATTTTCCTTTAACTCAATTATAACTTGTTTGGGACAGGCCTTTTTTGCCTTGGGACTTGCCATGCTTGGGTCTATGGTATTTGGTTCTTACATCAAGGAAAAGGACGAAAATATCTTTAAGGACTCAACAGTTATTTGTCTAGCCCTAGTATTTGCAGGAATTTTATCTGGATTTATGATTCTTCCAATAGTTTTTGCAACAGGGCTTACACCAGGGGAAGGAGTTGGACTTACATTCTTAACTCTTCCACTTGCTTTTAACGTTGTACCATTTGGTAGAGTACTTTCAGTTCTATTTTACTTTGGTTTCTATATTGCTGCCTTTACTTCTTCTGTTGGGGTTCTTGAAGCAATTGTAGGACAATTTATGGAAAGATTTAAACTAGAAAGAATCAAGGCCCTAATGCTTGCAAGTGCAATAATAGTTGTTATTGCAGCTGTATCAATTTTCTATGATCCAGCCTTTGCCTTCTTGGATAATGTTGAAAGTAATTATATCTTAGTAATTGGTTGTCTACTAATTGCTCTTTTCTCAGCAAGAGCTTGGAAGATGGAAAATGTTCTTAAGGCAGCAAACATTAAAAGTCCTTTTGTTAAGACCTGGATGAATGTCAGTATAAAATATATATCACCAATTGTTATAGTGATAATTTTCTTAAGTCAATTTATTAAATAAAAATAAAGGTCCCGTGGAAATCCATGGGACTTTTTTAATGGGATTTTTTATATTTAAAGAATAAATGAAAAATTTTCAAAACATCTAATTAAAAATTTGCAATAAAAAAAGTGGGGGACTGACCTCCACTTTTTAAATAATAAAAAAGACCCTGGCTGGGTCTTTTTCATTTTCATTACATGTTCTTTGAATAGAATTCAACGATTAATTGGTCTTCAATTTCTATTGGAACATCTTCTCTATTTGGTAGAGAAACTAAAGTTGCCTTAAAGTCTTCGTCCTTAGAAATGTAAGGATAGTTTACAACAATGTTAGTGTTGTAGTTTTCTTTAAATAGGTCAACTTTTCTTCCTTTAGCTGATAGTGCAATAACATCGCCAGGTTGACATCTGTAAGAAGGAATGTTTACTTTCTTTCCGTTTACAGTTAAGTGACCGTGGCTAACCATTTGTCTTGCTTGTCTAATTGAAGATGCATAGCCCATTCTGTAACATAGAGAATCTAATCTAGTTTCTAGGAATATTACAAGGTTTGGACCAGTTTGGCCTTGAGTTCTTTGAGCTTCTTTGAATAGATTAACAAATTGTTTTTCAAGTACACCGTAGTATGCTCTTAATCTTTGTTTTTCTAAAAGTTGCTTACCGTATTCAGTAAGTTTTTTATCACTTCTTGCAGTACCTCTTGTAGCTCTTTTCATTGCCTTTGGGTGACCGCATACATTTAGTCCAAGTCTTCTTGATTGCTTGAACTTTGGATCCATCATTTTTGCCATTTTTATCAAACTCCTTATAAATTTTCGCCGCGATAATTTATAAGCCGATAGCATTATACTAAATGACAATGGCTTTGTAAAGAGAATTACAAAATATAATGAAAACTTTATAGAGCAACAAAAATTATTTGTTATAAAACCCATTTAAGTATTAAAAAATTTGAAGGATTTATGTTATACTTAAGTTAATAAGAATAATCTGAACGTATAGAATACCTAGGAGGATTTATGAAAAAAATAGAATTTGTTGATACTATTCTTCGTGACGCTCACCAATCACTTATGGCAACACGAATGACTTACAAGGATATGGAACCTGCACTAGAAAGACTTGACAAGGTTGGCTACAAGGCAATCGAATGTTGGGGAGGAGCAACTTTTGACTCCTGCATAAGATATTTAGACGAAGATCCATGGGAAAGACTTAGAAAAATTAAGTCTAATTTTAAAAACACTAAGACACAAATGCTTCTAAGAGGTCAAAACCTTTTAGGATATAAAAACTATCCAGATGACATCGTAGAAAAATTTATTGAACTATCTGTTAAAAATGGAATTGATATAATAAGAATTTTTGATGCCCTTAACGATGTAAGAAATATTGAAACATCTCTTAAGGCAACAAAGAAGGCTGGAGCAGAAGCTCAAGTTGCAATTTGTTATACGACATCAGAAGTTCACACTATTGAATACTTCACTGACCTTGCAAAGAAGGTTCAAGAAATGGGAGCAGACTCCATTGCCATCAAGGACATGGCTGGAATTCTAACTCCACCTGTTTCAAGAGACCTAGTTAGGTCAATGAGAAAGGTAATTGACATTCCAATAGAACTTCACACTCACGAAACAACTGGTTGTGGATCTATGACTTACCTAAAGGGAATCGAAGAAGGTGCTGATATTATTGACACAGCAATTTCTCCTTTCTCAGGTGGAACAAGTCAACCACCAACAGAAACTCTTGCTCTTATTTTAAAAGAAGCAGGATACGATGTTGACCTTGACCTAGACATTCTAAATGAACTTGCACCTTACTTCCAAGAAGTTAAGAATAAATATCTTAACGACGGAACAATGAGGGTTAAAATGCTTACAGTTGATCCAAAGGGACTAATTTACCAAGTTCCTGGTGGAATGCTTTCAAACCTAAGCTCTCAACTTTCTGCAGCTAAGCAAGACCACTTATTCGACAAGGTTCTTGCAGAAGTTCCAAATGTTAGAAGAGACATGGGCTTCCCACCACTTGTTACTCCAATGAGTCAAATGGTTGGTACACAAGCTTCCTTTAACGTTATGACTGGCAAGAGATACAAGATGGTTCCAAATGAAATCAAGGATTATCTAAAGGGACTTTATGGAAAGACTCCAGTGGAAGTTGACGAAGCTTTTAGAAAATCTATAATTGGTGATGCAGAAGTTATTACTGACAGACCTGCTAACCACTTAGAACCAGCTTTTGACAAGTACAAGGCAGAAATTGGGGACCTTGCAAGATGTGATGAAGACGTATTGACTTACGCACTTTTCCCACAAGTTGCCAAGGACTTCTTAGCAAAGAAATATTCTAAATAAGTTTGATTTAAAGATGCTACTCCGTGAGGGTAGTATCTTTTTTTGCATCTTATAATAATTTGTTGTATATTAATTTTAAATAAATTTATAAATTGAAGGGATGATTAAATGGACTATAAAAATTTTAAAGTCGATGACTATATAGAAAAATACGCAGAACTAATTTTAAAGATTGGTTTAAAGATTAAAGATGGGGACAAGCTTGTTGTTAGATGTCCCATTGAAGCTAGGGACTTTGCTATTAAATGTACAAAAAAAGCTTACGAACTAGGTGCCGGCGAAGTTGTAGTTGACTACAGAGACCAACTTATTTCAAGACTTAAGTATGAAAATGAAAGCATCGATGTCTTAACAGACATTCCTAAACACAAGGTTGACAAGGAAAACTACTACATGGAAAAAAAGGCAAAGTATCTTTCAGTTACAGGTTCAGACCCAGATGCCTTTAAGGGAGTAGATTCTGAAAAACTATTCCAGTCTAACCTTGCAAACTCTAAGGCCTTAAGAGATTTCTCTGCAAAGATGATGGCTAACTATGTTTCTTGGATTGTTGTGGGAGCAAGTATCCCATCTTGGGCTACAAAAGTTTTTCCAGACCTTGAAGAAGGCGAAGCTGTTAGAAGACTTTGGTTTGAAATCTTTAATTCAGTTAGACTTTTTGAAGATGATCCAGAAAAAGCCTTAGAAGATCACGTGGATAACTTAAACAGATACAGCAAGTTCTTAAATGATGCTAAGTTCGAAAAATTAATTTACAAGTCTCAAAAGGGAACTGACCTTGAAGTTGGACTTCCAAAGGGCTACATCTTTGCAGGAGCAGGAGATATAAATTCTGATGGAGAAGAATTCATAGCAAACATGCCAAGTGAAGAAGTTTTCTCTGCTCCAAGACTTGATGGAGTTAATGGAAAAGTTTATTCAACAATGCCACTTAACTACAATGGAAATTTAATAAAAGACTTTTACCTAGTTTTTAAAGATGGACTTGTTGTTGATTATGACGCAAAAGCTGGAAAGGAATATTTAAAAAATATTTTAGAAACTGATGAGGGAGCAAAGAGACTGGGAGAAGTTGCCCTAGTTTCTTACAACACACCAATTTCCATGAGAAAGGTTCTTTTCTACAACACACTTTATGATGAAAATGCATCCTGCCACTTTGCCCTAGGTAAGTCTTACCCAACTTGTCTTGAAGGTGGAGAAAAACTTTCTATAGAAGAGTTAAAGGAAAGGGGAATGAATGATTCCCTAACTCACGTTGATTTCATGGTGGGAGACGAAACAACAGAAATCATTGGGGTAAAAGAAAATGGAGAGCAAGTTCAAATCTTTAAAGAAGGAAATTTTGTAATTTAATAAATTTATAAAAGTAAGATAAAATTTAAACCTCTTTGCTAGTAAACTAGTGGAGAGGTTTTTATTTTTTAGAATAGTAACAAGAAATAAAAAATCTATTTTGTCCATTCTTTTATAAGTTTCTCTTTAATATGATAAGATATTAATTACAGATATTATATTTTTTAAGTTAAGGAGGATACTTATGAAAGGATTTAAAAAATTATTACTTGGGCTTGCCTTGGTCCTAACTTTAAGTGCCAATGTCTATGCCTACAACTTTGACACACCACTTGTAATTGATGGTGCAGATTGTGAGACTGCCTACAAGGGTGACTCAAAATTTTATGGATTTATATCAAACAGTCGTACCTATGTACCCCTAAGATTTGTAAGTGAAACTTTGGGATTTGATGTAACTTACGATCATACTACTCGCAATATTACAATCAAGGGAAATGGTCAAGAAGTTGGAATGAATGTTAAAAGCAAAAATCTTGAAGTCAATGGACTTAAGAAGACAATGGATGTGGCTCCAATTCTTTACAAGGACAGTACTTATGTTCCAATTCGTTATGTTGGAGAATCTCTTAACAAACCTATTAGCTGGAATCCAAATGATGGTGCAGTTTATATTGGAAATGGACTTAACACAAGAAATATAGACTATTCAAATCTTAAAAAGTTAGATTTTTCCAAGTATGGTTTCACTCTTTATGTAAAAGATAATTTTGAAAATAATATTTTTATTGAAGAGTCAGCAGCAGAAGGTCTTGTAAACTTTTATGACAAGGGACTTTATAAGAAGAGAACAATGAATGGACTTGTTGGTTCAATTGGTACAGAAGAAGAAAGAGCTATATTCCCAGCTCTTAACCTTTACCAAGAAAATGGCAAAGTCCTAGCTAGGTACGAGTTCTCAGATAAAAGTCTAAAGAAGTTTGATCCAAGCCTTAAGGGAAGCGATGAGACTCTTAAAATTTTCCAAGAATCAGTTGCTCTTCCAACAAATAATATTTTTCCAAAATTTGATGTGAAAAATATTAACAAAGTAGAAGATAGCACAGAGAAAACTAAGCCAGTTGAAAAAACAAAAGAAAGCACACCAAAAGCTGCTCCTATTAAGGAAGCCTTCACTACTTTCACTTTTGGAAATCCAAAGGTAACAATTAAGATTCCTAATGATCTTATGAAGGAACTTGTAGTTGAGAAGTCAACTTGGAGACCAGGTTACTTTATATTAGACAAAAAAATTGTCCAATCAGGTAATAAAACTTTTGGAGGATGTATTAAGTATTACGAACAATTTGAGCAAAAAAAGGGCGATTATGTTATGTATGACGGTCTTTACAAACTTATAAATTCCAAAGGGACAATTAAAACTGCTGAAGGAGTTCCAAGGGATGCTCAAGTAGACTATAGGAACAAGGAAATGACTAAGCATTATCAAGAACTTTCAAAAAGAGTTGATAAGGAAGTAATAGTTACAGTTGAAAAATAATTTTTAAAATGAAATGAAGTCAGGTATGAAGGCCTGACTTTTTTTAATTACTTTAGAATTTGTAAAGGTTTTCTGATAAAATATAATTAAGAAAATAAAAGTAATTTACATAAATAGATAAGGAGGTCTTATGTACTCTTGCACAAAAACTTGTACCTTGACTGGACTCAATGGATATCCAGTTGACGTAGAAGTAGACTTATCAAATGGAATGCCAAAAATTATCCTAGTTGGACTTGCAGATACAGCTGTAAAAGAATCAACAGAGAGGGTAAAGTCGGCAATAAAAAATTCTGGATACGACTTTCCAAAAAAGAGGATTACAATAAATTTAGCTCCTGCCAATCTTAGAAAGGATGGAACTCAACTTGACCTAGCTATTGCAGTGAGCCTTTTAAGTTGTGATGAAAGCCTTGAGATGGACTACTCACCCTATGTCTACATGGGGGAGCTTGCCCTTGATGGAAAGGTAAATAAAATCCAGGGTGCCCTTCCCATGGTCATATCCATGAGGGAGAAGGGCTACAGAAAATTTATCGTTCCCTATGAAAATCGCAAGGAATGTGCCATAGTATCTGATGTAGAAATTTATCCTGTGAAGACCTTGGAAGAAGTTGTGTCTTTTATAAGGGGAGAGATTCAAATTGAAAGATGCATGGGAAGTTTAAAAAGGGAAAAGGTTTCTTATGACATGGATTTTTCTGATATAAAAGGTCAAGAAAACTTGAAGAGGGCTCTAGAAATTTCGGCATCTGCAAAGTCAAATATTTTAATTTTAGGCTCACCAGGTTCAGGAAAGACTATGGCTGCAAAAAGATTTCCAACAATCTTGCCAGAGCTAGACTTTGAAGAAGCCATTGAAGTTACAAAAATTTATTCTATATCAGGACTCTTAGACGACAACTCACTTATAACGAAACCACCCTTTAGGTCACCCCACCACACAGCATCAGCAGTTTCATTGATAGGTGGAGGAAGAATTCCAAAGCCGGGAGAAATTTCTCTTGCCCATAAGGGGGTCTTGTTCCTAGATGAATTACCAGAGTTCTCAAAGTCAGTCTTAGAAGTTTTGCGTCAGCCAATGGAGTCTAAGGACATAATAATATCTCGTGCTAATGCAAATGTTAAGTATCCAGCAGACTTCCAGCTTGTTGTTGCCTTAAACCCTTGTCCTTGTGGTTACCATAATTCCAAGACTCATGAGTGTACTTGCTCGCCTTATGAAATCCAAAGATATCTTTCAAAAATTTCTCATCCACTTTTGGATAGGATTGACATCCATCTTGAGGTACCTGAAGTTAATTACAAGGATATTTCTTCCGAAAGGTCTGGAGAATCTTCTGAAGCTATAAGAAACAGGGTCAAGTATGTTAGAGAACTTCAAAAGGACAGGTTTAGGGATGAGACTTTTAAATACAACTCTGAAATTCCTGAAAATAAATTAAAAAGATACTGTGCATTAGACAATAATTCTGAAAAAATTTTAGAGCTTGCCTTTAAAAAATATGGAATGAGTGCAAGGACTTACAATAAAATTTTAAAGATTGCAAGGACCATTGCCGACATGGATGGTTGTGAAAATATAAAAGAAGATCACGTACTTGAAAGTATCCAGTATAGGACTATGGACAAGAAGTTCTGGGGCAACTAGGAGGATCCAATGGATGAAAGAGATTTACTTATTTTTTTAAATGCAATAAATTTTTCCAGTCAAAATTCTTTGAAAGTTTTGGATTATCTAATCGATAAAAATATTCCCCTTGAAGATTTTTATAAGGTTAATTATTTGGAAGAAAAAGTACTTTCAGAAAGAAGTGCCAATAGGTTAGATAAGAGAGCTAAAGACTTTGACCTTATAATAGAAAAGATTAGGGAGAAAATTGACTCAATTGGTGTTCACATAGTGACAATCCTCGACGAAGACTATCCTGATGAACTAAGGTACATCGAAAATCCACCTTCTCTCCTTTATGTTAGAGGAAATTTAAATATTTATAATCCCATTGCCTTTGTTGGGGCAAGGTCCCACTCATCTTATGGGAATATGGCTGTAAATAAGATTATTGATGATTTGAGGTATTATGACTTCACAATTGTAAGTGGCATGGCCTACGGCATTGACACCTTGTCTCACAGGAGGGCTCTTTTAAATAATTTAAATACAATTGCAGTCTTGGGGACAGGGATTGATGTAATCTATCCAAAGTCAAACAAGGCGCTCTATGAAGAAATTTCTGAGAAGGGAGCCGTCATTAGTGAGTTCCCCTTGGGAACTGAGGCCAACAAGTTTACCTTTCCCATGAGGAACAGGATAATTTCTGGACTTTCAAAGACTGTCGTAGTTGTTGAGGCCAAAGACAAGTCTGGCAGCCTCATTACTGCAAGGTTAGCTGCAGAACAAGGAAGAGAAGTCTTTGCAGTCCCAGGCAATATTACTTCTATCTATTCTGTAGGAACGAATAAGCTGATTCGTGACGGAGCAATTCCCTTAATAGAGATAAAAGATATCTTAGATTTTTATCCAGGGATTTTGGACAAAAAAGAAAAAGAAGAAGAAATTGAATTAGATTTGGAAGAAAGAGCAGTCTATAATCTCATTGAAAAGGGGATAAATAACACAAATGATATTTGCATAAATTTAAATAATGAGGTATTTTATATAAATAAGCTACTGACAAAATTGGAACTTAAGGGAATTATAGAAAAAATTTCCATGAACGAATTCCAAATTTTAAAATAAATTTTAGGAAGAAGGAGATGATATTTTGGCAAAAAATCTCGTAATAGTCGAGTCACCTACTAAGGCAAAGACAATAAAAAAGATGCTTGGCAGAAATTACAATGTTATTGCATCTGTAGGACACGTTAGGGACCTACCCAAGTCCAAACTTGGTATAGATATAGAAAATGATTTTGAACCACAATACATGAATATATATGGTAAGGGTCCTTTAATTAAAGAAATTAAGTCTGAAGCAAAAAAAGCAGACAAGATATTCCTTGCAACCGACCCCGATAGAGAAGGAGAAGCCATATCTTGGCACCTTTCTTATATTTTAGGTATGGATGAAGATGATAAAAACAGGGTTACCTTCAATGAAATAACTAAGGACACAGTAAAAAGAGAAATTAAAAACCCAAGAACTATTGATATGAACCTTGTTGATGCTCAACAAGCAAGACGTGAACTTGATAGGCTTGCAGGTTATAAAATTTCTCCCTTATTATGGAAGAAAGTTAAGTCTGGCTTATCAGCAGGTCGTGTTCAATCAGCAGTCCTAAAATTAATTTGTGATAGGGAAGAGGAAATTGATAGCTTTATCCCCGAAGAGTACTGGACTATTGAAGCTGATTTAAGGGCAGGAAGAAGGAAACTTCTTGCTGATTATTATGGTGTAAAAGAAAATAATAAGGCTAAGAAAGTTGAACTTAAGACTGAAAAGGATGCTGACAAGGTAATAAATAATGTAGATAAGGACAAGTTTACTGTGGACTCTGTGAAGAAGGGAAAAAGAGCTAGAAAGTCTCCAAATCCTTTCACAACTTCTACAATGCAACAAGAAAGTTCTAGGAGAATTAATTTTTCCACAAAGAAAACCATGATGGTTGCCCAAAGTCTTTATGAGGGTGTTAAACTTCCAAAAGAAGGTTCAGTAGGTCTTATAACTTACATGAGAACAGACTCAGTGAGGATTTCCCAAGAGGCACAAAATGCATGCCTAAATTTTATAGAAAAGTCTTATGGTAAAAATTATCTAGGAAAAGCAAAGGCACCAGCAAAGAAAACTGAAAACATTCAAGATGCCCACGAATGTATTAGGCCAACTGATGTTACAAAAACACCTTACTCAATAAAAGATTCTCTCTCAAAGGATCAATTTAAATTGTATTCCTTAATTTGGAAGAGGTTTGTTGCATCACTTATGGCAAATGCAATTTTTAACACAATATCAGCAGATATAGTTTCTAATCTTGAATTATTTAGGGTAACTGGGTCTACTTTGGACTTTGACGGATTCTTAAGAGTTTACGATTATAGTCTTGAGAAAGCAAAGGAACTTCCGCCACTTGAAGAAGGACAAGTCCTAAAATTGAAAGATATTAAGAAGGAACAACACTTCACAAATCCACCTCCAAGATATAACGAAGCCTCACTCATTAAGGAGCTTGAAGCCTTGGGAGTTGGAAGACCTTCTACCTATGCGCCAACAATTTCTACTCTCCAAAGTAGGTATTATGTAGTCCTTGAAGAGAAGAAATTTGTCCCAACAGAGCTTGGTCAAACAGTAAATGAGATCTTAGTTGATAACTTTGACAACCTAGTTGACAAGAAGTTCACTGCCCAAATGGAGTTTGAACTTGATGAAATTGCTGAAGGTAAAAAACCTTGGAAGGAACTTGTTAGGTCCTTCTATGGTGATTTAAAAGAAGACCTCGATAAGGCTTATGAAAATATAGAAAAAGTAGAAATTGAAGATCCAGTAACTGATGAAATCTGTGACAAATGTGGCAGAAACATGGTTATAAAAATGGGTAGGTATGGAAAGTTCTTGGCATGTCCAGGCTTCCCAGAATGTAGGAACACAAAACCTCTTGTTGAAAAAATTGGAGTTAAGTGCCCAGACTGTGACGATGGAGAAATTGTAGTTAAGAGATCTAAAAAGGGAAGAATCTTCTACGGCTGTGACCAATATCCAAAATGTGAATTTGTGTCCTGGAACAAGCCAATTGATGAAAAATGTCCAAAGTGTGGAAGCATTTTGACAGAGATGAATTCAAGAAATAAAAAGACAATAAAATGTAGTAATTCTACTTGTGACTACAGGAGAGAGGAAAGTGAATAATTTTTCTTTTGATCTTAAAAATATTTTGACAGAAAATTACTGTCGAAAAAATTTTATAGCTCCACATAGAGAAGAAGGCGACCTAGTGGTCTTCTACTCTTTACATATTAATGATGAGATTTTAAAGTACAATCTCAGCGAAAAACTAGGAAGAGAAATTTCCTTTGAGGAAGCGAGTATAGAAAAAATAAATCTAATTTTAGATGAAATCTATAATAGTGATGGAAAAGATTATCTTTTAGAAGATATAAACAAGGAGTATGAGGACTTAATCGTCTTAGAAGATGAGGATAAGGAAGACTCACCAGCTGTTAGAGCCCTTGATTATATTCTTAGAGAAAGCATTGCTAAAAATGCTAGTGATATCCACATAGAACCAAGGCATGACAATATAGTTGTGAGAATCAGGATTGATGGAGCCCTAAATAAGTTAATAGACTTGCCTGAAAAGATTTATCCTCATTTAATAACCAGGATAAAGATTCTATCTCAACTTGATATTTCAGAAAAGAGACTTCCTCAAGATGGAAGATTTTCCTTTGACTTCAAGGGAGATAAGATCGACATAAGGGTTGCCACAACTCCAACTGGTAGCGGCGAAAAAATTGTCTTGAGGATTTTGGACATTCAAAGAATTTCTTATACACCTGAAGGAATTGGACTTGTCGGAGAAAATTATGACAAGGTAATGAAATTAATTTCTCAACCATCAGGCTTGATTCTAATTTGTGGACCAACATCTTCCGGTAAGACTTCATCCCTATACACTCTTCTAAGAAAAATTCAAGATGATGACATAAACATCATGACTATTGAAGACCCAATTGAGTATAAAATTGACGGTATAAATCAAATTGAAGTAAATCCCAACACAGGTCTAAGCTTTGAAAAAGGTCTCAAGGCAATTTTGAGGATGGACCCAGATAAGATTATGATTGGCGAAATAAGAAATGAAGATACAGCTCACATAGCAATTTCATCTTCAATCACCGGTCACTTAGTCCTATCTACTCTTCACACAGAATCATCCCCTGCTTCAATAGGAAGACTTATTGATATGGGAATAGAGCCCTACCTAATTTCTGCAGGCCTTATTGGGGTAATCTCCCAAAGATTAATAAGAAGACTTTGTCCACATTGTAAAGAAAAGATTAAAAATACAAACCCACTTATAAAGAATGAATTTATCTATAGGGCAAGGGGTTGTCATAAGTGCAACCAAGGTTACTCTGGCAGGATGGCTGTCTTTGAAATAATGATTGTTGATTCTGAAATTAGAGAGATGATTAGCAGGAGAGAATCTGTTAAAAATATAAAAAATCTCGCCATAGAAAAGGGAATGAAGACCCTATCAAGTGAAATTCTAAACTTAATAGCAGGTGGAGAGACAACTTTTGATGAGTATTATAGAAACATACATACTGTTGGTGAATTATGATTTACAAGTACAAGGCCTTTAGGGGCAGGGAAAAGGTTAAGGGAAATATTAAGGCTGACAACTTAAAGAAAGCTAAGGAGAAATTAAAAAGAGAGGGACTTAGGCCCATAAAGATAGAAGAAAATATTGAGTCTTCAAATTCTTTTGACTTCAAGAAAAAATTTAAGAATGAGGATCTCTATATTTTATTTAGACAACTTTCTCTTTTTATAAATTCTGGAATAAATATAGAAAGTGCCTTTGAAATATTATCCACACAGTTTGTAAAGGACAAGGGAAAGATTTTAAGTAATATAAGGGATAGTTTAAGATCTGGGAGCTCTTTATCAGATGCCATGAATTTGACGGGAGCCTTCCCGAGTCTTGTAATAAACATGGTTTATGTTGGAGAAAATACTTCAAGTCTTGGAAAAATTTTTAATAAACTTTCTGATTACTACATAAAAAAGAGAAAGACTCGTTCAAAAATTATTGAAGCCATGGCCTATCCTATAATTCTTTTAGTGACTTCAATCTTTATAATTAATTTTTTGATTATAAATGTAATTCCAAGTTTTGCGGAGATTTTTTCTGACAACAATAACTTGCTTCCATTACCAACGAGGATTTTATTAGGATTTTCAAATTTTATTTATAAGAATTATTTATTTATAATTTTAGGAATATTAATTGTGGTATCGATTGCATTAATTTATCATAAAAAACATCCCAAGACTTTTCATTCTTTCTTATTGAAATCCTCTTACTATAAGATGACAAAGTCCATGAACCTATCCTTTAACATGGATCTCTTACTTGGGTCAGGTTTAACAGTAGATAGGAGTCTTGAAATAATTTCTAAGATGGAAAAAAATTTAAGCTTAAAAGAAAAGTATCAAGAGATTTTAGCAAGGTTAAAGTCAGGAGATCATCTATATAAAAGTTTTCAAGAAGCTGGAGTTTTTTCAAATATTTTGCTATCAATGATTAGGGTTGGAGAAGAGTCTTCAAGCTTAAGAGAAGTTTTTTCTATAATGTCTTCATATTATGACGAAGAATTAAATTCCAGAAACCAAAAATTCCTTGGTCTAATGGGACCAATTTTAATAATTATAATGGCATTGATAATTGGATTTATAGTGCTGTCAATTGCACTACCAATTTTTGATATGGTAAATCAATTTTAGGAGGGACATATGAAAAACAAAAAAAGAAACAAGGGATTTACTTTAATTGAGTTGGTAATTGTAATAGCAATTATTGCAATTTTAATTTCCATTGCAGCTATGAGATATAGCTCAACTAACTTGGCAGCAGAAGCGGCAGCTCACAATGCCAATGTCAAGGTCTTAAAAAGTGCAGGCATTTTATATTTCATTGACAATCCCGATAAAAAAGGTGAAATTAATGCAGAAGATTTAAAGCCCTATATTGAAGGAGGAAAGATTCCAAAACCCGCAAAGCATCTTGATGGAGCAAAAGATTTTAAAATCACATCAACAGCTGATGGAGATGTGACAGTAGAGCCAGGTCCAATAAAAGTTCAAGACAAGAAGCTCGTCAAAGATAATGAAAGTTAACTTATATTTTATTTTTATATCTTTATTAGTATTTTTATTTGGCGGTTCCCTTGGATCCTTTTACAAAGTTTTTGTTGAGAGAAGGGAGAGGGGAGAAGACTTTATATTCTCAAGAAGTCATTGTGATTCTTGCAAGAAGACTTTAAGTTTTTATGAAATGATTCCAGTTTTTTCTTATATATTTTTAAGAGGGAAATGCTCTTATTGTGGAGAAAAAATTGAAAGAGAAAACTTTTATCTTGAAGTCTTAACTTCTCTTTTGGCTCTTTTAGTTTTTATGAGATATAAAATTTCTCTTGAGACCCTGATAGTTATTTTTATTTTAATAATTGCATTTTTTATTGGAATCATTGACTATAAGACAGGTTATATTTATAACCTTGACCTCTTAATATTATTGTTTTTTGTCCTTATTTATAAGGTTTTTATTATTGGAGGGCTTATAAATTCTCTAAAATATTCTCTTGGAATGGGTCTTATATTTTTTCTAATATATTTTGTTACAAAGATGATGGGTCTAGGAGATGTTTATTATTCTCTTATAATGGGGCTCTTGGCGAATAATTTATATGAGGCCTTTGTCCTATTTAAGGACTCCTTTATAAGTGCAGGACTTATATCTTTAATATTAATTTTACTTAAGAAGAAAACTTTCAAGGATTCCATTGCTTTTGGACCCTTTATGACTGTGGCTATAATTATTTTCTTAATTTGTAGGTGAAATATGTTTGACAGAAGTATAAAAATTAAGCTTAATGACGGTTTTATAAATATTTTTGACAAGACAAAAAGTGAAGAAGAGAAAAATTCTGTTCCCATGCCTTATAGGATATATAAGGATGGGAATATTTTAGATTACCACCATTTTTTCTATAAGATGGGAAAGATTTTTAAGAAACTTGATTTAAAGAAGAGGGATAAAGCCTATGTAATATTTGATTCAAGTGAATTTATTCATATTAATTACAAGATTCCAGAAATTGATGAGTCTGAAATTAGAGGATTTTTAAATCTTGAATTGGAAGATTATGGAGATTTTAATCTTGATGATTACAAAATTTTTTATAAGAAAAAATCTCTTGGAGATAACCTAGAACTTTCTATTGATCTAGTTCCCAAAGACATGATTTTAAAAATTGAAGAAATCTTAGATAAATTAGAAGTTAAAAATTATGAGATACTTCCAGAGAGTCAAACTTTCTCAAAGGATGGTAAGTTTCTAGAAGTCCAAGCTACTTACATAAAATTGATTTCTATTGAGGATGATCTAGTAAAATCCTATGAGAAAATTTACGACGAGAACATTGAAAAAATAATTGAAGACAATGGACTAGAAGAGAAAAATGCCTCAAACATAATTAATCTTAGGTACGATATAGAGGAACAAAAAGTTGAAGAAGACTTCTTGTTTAAATATAAGAATTATTTTATCAGACACATTAATAAAATAGAAAAATTTGCAAGTGGAGATAAAATTTATCTTTTTGGAAAAATTGCAGACTCAGAAACTATTAAGGATCTTCTAAAGTCCTATAGCAATTTAGAATATGAGTATCTTGGGAAAAATTTAGAACTTAATATTTTAAAGACTAAAGAAAAAGAGAAGAATAAAACAAAAAAAGATAAAAATTATATTAATTACATTTTGCCCCTTGCTATATTAATTTTAATAATTTCAAATCTTTTTTATTACAAGAAGCTAAAAAATGAAAATGAAATCATAAGTGAAAAAATAAAAACTCAAGAAGCAACCGAGGGCGAGGACATAGATTTATCA
Source organism: Peptoniphilus harei (assembly GCF_016726485.1). Lineage (GTDB taxonomy): Bacteria > Bacillota > Clostridia > Tissierellales > Peptoniphilaceae > Peptoniphilus_A > Peptoniphilus_A harei. Next base: position 222,720 of record NZ_CP068103.1, on the reverse strand, counting down.
TCTGATAGGTTTCAAGAAAAGAATAAAAAGTTTATAGAAAAAGTTTCTGAAATACAAAAACTTGAAGATGAAAATTTGGTCATAACATCCTACAATTTTGACAAGGGAAGGATAGTAGTGAGAGGCCTAGTAAAAGATGAAGATTATTTTAATAAGACTTTTAAAGATATAGATATTGTGAGCAAAAATTTTTACAAGGAAAATGGATTTAACAAATTTGAAATGCAAATCAAATAAGTGTAAAATTTTTGTGAGGTGTAAAGGATGAAAATTGGAAAATTAAAAACAGACTTGTTGGAAAAATATATTTTTGATAAGCTTGTTTCAAATAGAAAAGAAGTGATAATGGGTGGAGGAACTGGTCTTGACAATGCAGTAATGGATTTTGGAGGAGACCTAATAGTAGCCTCAACTGATCCCATAACAGGTGCTTCAAAAAACCTAGGATCACTTGCCATAAATATTTCTGTAAATGATGTGAGTTGCCAATGTGCAGACCCAGTGGGAGTTTTAATGACACTTTTGATTCCGCCATCTGCCGACCTAGACGACTTAAAGGAAATTGTAAATGATGCAACAAGAACTGCAGAAGAACTAAATGTTGATATAGTTGGTGGACACACTGAGGTAACTGATGCCGTAAATAAAATTGTAATTTCAACTACAGTCCTAGGCAGAGTCAATAAAGATAGAAGACCAGACATAAAAAGTGTAAAGCCAGGAGACGTACTTGTGGTTTCTAAATATCTTGGCATAGAAGGCACAAGTATAATTGCCCATGAAAAAGACCAGGTAAAAGAAATTTTAAACGAAGAAGAATATGAATTTGCAAAATCACTTTCCAAGGAAATTTCTGTTTTAAAGGAATCTAAAATTGCAGGTAAATACTATGTAAAACACATGCACGACATCACTGAAGGTGGACTTTTTGGTGCAGTGTGGGAGACTTCTAGAGCTTTAGGTCACGGTATAAGAATTTATAATGACTTAATCCCTCTTTTAGATGTAACTAGGAAAATCTCCGACTTTTATGATATAAATCCCATGAAGTTAATATCAAGTGGGTCCATGTTAATGGTATTTGATAAAGAAAGCTTTGATGACTTTAAAAGAGAAGCAGAAGCTAAAGGAATTAAAGTTACAAAAATTGGAGAAATAAATGGAGAAAATGAAGCTGTAGTAAAGTATGAGGACAAAGAAATAATATTAAAAGATCCTGATCCTGATGAGCTTTATAAAGTGGTCTAAAATTATTACAATTTGGTTACATTGTTGACAATAATTACAAAAGTCTATAAACTTTATCTAGGTGAATTAAATGAAAAAAATTATTAAAATTTCAATATTGTGCTTGGCATTACTTATTACACCAGTATTTGCCAACAACTTATTTAAAGTAAGCATAGGCAGGACACAATTTCAGGTTAAGAAAGCTGGAGTTCTAGTAAATAATAGGACATTAAAGACAGAATTCTCCCCCTACATAAAGCAGGGCAGGACTTTTGTGCCGATCCGTGAAATCACAGAAAATCTCGGAGCAGATGTCAAGTGGAACAACAGGGATAAGTCAATTAAGATTAGTCTTAATGGAGATGTTATTGACATGAAAATAAATAGTCCTAATGTAAGAGTTAATGGTAAAAAAATAAGCCTTGACAATGCTCAAGCACCACAACTTGCTCTTTATTCAAGCCCAAGAAAAGAAACCAAGACAATGGTGCCTTTGAGATTTATTTCTGAAACTTTTGGTTATGATGTTGATTGGAATAACGATAAAGTTAGGGCAGAGATAAGCACAAATAAGACTAAGTCTATTGTTGAAGATGACAAGAAAGAAAATTCTAATAAGAATACTAAGAATAATAAGTCTAAGAATAAGAATACGAAAAAAGTTGCATCTAAGACTAAGAATTCTAATTCAAAATCCATATTCGATAGCAATTATTTTGAGTCAAATGTGGAAAAGAGAGAAACTAACAAGATTACAAAAGAAATTAAGGGTGGCAACAAGGACAAGATTTTTGACCAAGCTGAACTTGATAAATCAGATGAAAAGAAAAAGAGGGTAATTAAAGATAAGATAGAAGTTAATGGCAAATTAAAAATTGTAATTGACCCTGGTCACGGTGGAAAAGACTCAGGAGCAGTTGCTCTTGATGGAGAAACCTATGAAAAAACTGTAAATCTATTAGTTGCTGAGAGATTAATGGATAAACTATCTGCCAATAGTGAAATAAGCCCAACAATAACAAGAACAAGAGACGAATACATTAAGCTTCTAGATAGGGCAGGTGTTTCTAACGATGGAGACGCTCACTTATTTTTATCAATCCACTTTAACAGTGCTGATAATTCTAGTGCCAAGGGGATAGAAGTTCTTTACGCATCAGAAAAGAACGTAAGAATTAAAGATACAGTTCAAAAAGATTTCGCATCCTGCTTACAAAAAGCTCTTATAAAAGAAACAGGAGCAGTTGATCGTGGAATTAAAAATAGGCCAGCTATAATTGTTTTAAATAAGACAAAAAATGTTGCTGCCTTAGCAGAACTTGGATTTTTATCCAATGAAGATGATTTAGAAAATATTAAAGACCCTGACTACATTGATAAATTAGCACAAGGACTCTATAATGGTATAGAAGAATATATGAACACATTTGTAGAAAAATAGAAGGGGAATTATGAGAGAAGATAGACAGAACGATGAAGCAAGACCTATAAGGATCACTCCTAATTACTTAGACCATCCCGATGGATCAGTTTTAATAGAATGTGGCAAGACAAGAGTTATTTGTAGTGCCATGATCGAAAACAAGGTTCCAGGATTTTTAAGAGGAAAAAATAAGGGCTGGCTATCAAGTGAATATTCAATGTTACCTGGATCAACCCCTACTAGAAAAGTTAGGGACATTTCCAAGGGGAAACTTGATGGAAGAAGCAGCGAAATTTCAAGATTAATTGGAAGATCCTTAAGGACTTGTATAGATTTAGATAAAATTGGAGAAAGAACTATTTGGATAGACTGCGATGTTATATCTGCCGATGGAGGAACTAGAACAGCAGCAATAACAGGTTCTTACATTGCACTTAAACTTGCAGTTAAAAAAGCCTTAGAGAATAAGAGGTTTGAAGAAGATCCAATCATCTCAAAAGTTGCAGCTATTAGTGTAGGAAAAGTTAATGGGACAAGCCTAGTTGATTTAGACTTCAAAGAAGATTCCAATGCAGATGTAGACCTAAATATTGTAATGAATGACGACTTTCAACTTGTAGAAATTCAAGGAACTGGAGAAAAAGACACATTTTCCATTGAAGAGTTAAATGAATTTTTACAAGGAGCTAAGAGAGGAATTGGAGAAATCTTCCGATATTTTGAAATTTTGGAGCAAAGTCTATGAATAAAATAGTTTTATCAACAGATAATAAAAATAAATTAAGAGAAATAAAAGAAATTTTAGCTGACTTAGATATTGAAATCTTTGGGAAGTCTGATATAGATGGACTTGATTTTGAAGTAGTAGAAGATGGAGAAACACTTTATGACAATGCTTTGAAAAAAGCAAGTGCCATGGCAGAAAGAATTGACCTCGCAGTCCTGGCTGATGACACAGGACTTTTTGTAAATGCACTTGATGGTGAGCCAGGAGTTCACTCTGCAAGGTATGCATCAGAGCATGATGATAAGAAAAACAGAGAAAAACTTTTAACAAACTTAAAGAACAAAGAAGACAGGTCAGCCTATTTCAAAACTCAAATAATCTTAATCGATTCAAAGAAGAATATAATTCCAATAGAAGGGGTTTGTGAGGGAAAAATTTCAGAAGTTGAAAGAGGAGACAATGGTTTTGGCTATGATAGTATCTTCATACCAGATGGATTTGACAAAACTTTTGCAGAAATGTCTCACGAAGAAAAAAATGAAATTTCTCACAGAGCAAGAGCCTTGAAGAATTTAAGAGAAAAATTAGAAAACTTATAATTATTGTAAATCTTTATTGACAATACATTTTTAATTTGTTATTATATATTTATTGTTCGTGGTGGGTATGGCCTAGCTGGTTAAGGCGTCAGATTGTGGTCCTGAAGATCGTGGGTTCGATTCCCACTATCCACCCCACAATATTTAGAAGTGCCTGGCACTTCTTTTTTTATTTTGCTAGAGTGGCGGAATTGGCAGACGCACCAGACTCAAAATCTGGCGGTCGAAAGATCGTATGGGTTCAAGTCCCATCTTTAGCACCATTTTCTATTATCGTGTATTATCGTTAATTGCCGTTTATTTGTATTTCATGCGGTTAATGATGATACACGATTTTTTTATTGCCCTGTAATATTGTTTTTTTGCCGTCTATTTATGCCAAAATCCACACCAAATGTCCACTTTTTTTTATAAGAGATCATTCATATTTAATTATTAATCATTTAAAATCAATTTTTCCATTCGAAAAAAATTAAAAATTTTCACACCGACTTTAAACTATTTTTTACTAAAAATTATAATTAGTTAAATATAAAAATTAAAATTTTATTTATTAAGTCATTAGTAAATAAAAGTATGCTATAATAAATTCATGAATAAGATAAAAAAAGCTGATGTTTTAGTTATTTTTTTAATAATTATTTCGTCTTTTCTTATTTATTTTTTCACCAACAAGTTACCGAAAGAAGATGAAATATCTTCTAAAAAACTTGTTATAACTGTTGACGGAAAAATTTATAAGGAAGTTGAATTAAATGAAGATACGAATTTAGATCTTGATATAGATACTAAGTACGGCAAGAACGAAGTTCATATAAATAATGGAGAAGTTCATATGCATGAATCTGATTGCAAGGATAAGATTTGCATGAAGATGGGAAAAATTAGTCTAACAGGTGATTCTATTATTTGTCTACCTAATAGACTTATGCTTAAGATTGTTGAAGACAAGCCTAGCGACGAGAGTTTGGATATGATAATAAAATGAGAAATAATAAAAAGTTAATTTACCTATCCCTCTTAAGTGCTCTTGGTATTGTGCTTGGTCTCTTTGAGTCCATGATTCCGCTACCTGTAGCTATTCCAGGAGCAAGACTTGGATTATCCAATATTGTTGTCCTAGTAACTATAGTTGCAATTGGCTACAAGGAGGGTTTTTTTGTAGCTATTTTTAAAACTATATTATTGGGACTTGTGACTGGAGCAATTTCAAGTTTATTTTTCTCCATGGGTGGGGCTATATTGAGTTCTCTTTCTATGATTTTAGCCCACAAATTCTTGAGAAAATATTTATCACTTATTGGTATAAGTGAAATTGGTTCTTTTTTTCACAATTTAGGTCAGGTTCTTGTGGCTTCATTTATAATGAGGACCACAGCAATCTTAGCCTATCTTCCAATTTTGGTTATTCTTGGTATTTTCACAGGTTTTTTTGTTGGACTTACTTCAATCTATATAGTTGACAACACAAACATTTCTAAGTAGAGGTATATATGGAAAAAATTATTTTAGCGTCAAATTCTCCAAGAAGAAGAGAAATTTTGGGAGAATTTATAGATTTTGAAATTATAACAAGAGAAATAAATGAAATTAAGGACGATACTTTTTCTCCCTGGGCAACTGTTATGGGCCTTGCTTTTGGAAAAGGTATAGAAGTTGCCAAGGAAAATGAAAACTCTATTGTTTTATCTGCTGATACCCTAGTGGAACTTGATGGAAAACTAATGGGCAAACCTAAGAACAGGGATGAGGCGAGAGAAATGATTAAGTCTTTAAGTGGTAAGGTCCACAATGTTTATACGGCTTATGCTATTTTTAAATTGTCTCAAGGCATAAAGTATGTGGACTATGAAAAATCTTCTGTAAAATTTTATGACTTAAGCCATGAAGAAGTTGAAAATTATTTGGATACATTAGAATATGAAGACAAGGCTGGTGCCTACGGTATACAAGACAAGGGAGCCTTACTTGTTGAAGAAATCAGGGGTGACTTTTTTAATATTGTTGGTCTTCCAATTGGAAAAATAAATAGAGACCTAACTAGGTTATTTGATTTTAATTTATGGCAATAAGTGATTGGTGGTTTAGATGAAAGAGAGAGATTTTGAAAAATACACTATAAAGGAAATGCCAGAGGACGAAAGGCCTCAAGAGAAACTAATTAAGTTTGGTCCAGATTATCTATCTAATGCTGAACTCCTAGCCCTAATTATTAGGACGGGAAATAGGAAGGGAGATTCAGCCATTGATACTGCTACTAAGGTTTTGAGGTCCCTTAGGACAGCTAATGATTCTAATGGACTAAACTCCTTAAAGAATGCAAACCTTTCTAATCTTATGGAGGTTGATGGAATAGGAGAGGCCAAGGCTGCTATGATCTTGGCGGCAGTCCAACTGGGCATAAGACTTGCTGTTTCAAGTAATGGAACAAAGATAAGAGTTACTTCGCCATCTATAGCTGCTAATTATGTGTTGAGCGAGATGAGTGTATTGGAGCAAGAACACTTTAGGATTATGACTCTTAATACAAAGAAGGAAATAAACTTTATCAGGGAAATTTCTAAGGGAACTATTAATATGACTATAGTCCATGCAAGGGAAGTTTTCAGGGCCGCTATATCTGACAATGCTCACAGCATAATTCTATTACATAATCACCCAACTGGTGACCCCAGCCCATCAAAGGAAGATATAGGGCTCACAAAAAATTTAATTGAGGCTTCTAAGATTATTGGTATAGACATCTTGGATCATATAATTATTGGAGACAACAGATACTTTAGTTTTCTTGAAGAAGGACTTTTATAGGAGGGCTTATGAAATTCTGTGCCTTAGGTGATTCGATTTTTGAGGGATTTTTAGTAGGAGGAAAATCCTTAGTTTATTACTTATCGGGAAAAGGTTATGATATTGATAACTATGGGGTTAATGGTCTAACTAGTGACGAACTACTTTTGACACTAGATAACTTAATTGCCTATGATGTGAATTTAGTTTGTATTGGTTTAAATGATTTTTATAATGGGAAGTCTCTTGATCATGTCTTAGATAATATTTTTAAAATTGTAGATAAGTTAAAAATAAATAAGGGAAAAATTTTCATAATTACACCTTATCCAACGTCTTTTTTAAATCTTGACGAAGCCTATAAAAGTTTTATAAATTTTACTTCTGTAAATAAAAAAATAGAAGATTTTGATAGGATCTTAAAGGAAAGAGAAGGAGACTATAGGGTCGTATCCTTCTACGATTATGCTAAAGAAAACTATATAGAAGAAGACCTTATCGATGGAATTCATCCTAACACAAGGCTTCACAAGGACTTAGCAGCTTATCTTGAGGAAAAATTAAATGGATATTTATGATATTTTTTGCAAAAAAATTGGATATCGAAAACTTTCAAAGAGAGAAAAAATCCTATCCAGCCTTTTGATTTTACTTTTAATTGAATTTTTATTTTATAATTTTCTATTAAAGAATGAAGTCCAAAGCACATCTGAAGCAAGTCTTAAGGATAATATGCCTGTAATCGAAGAAGAATTTACATATAAGGGATTCCGTGACTTCTCACAAGATAAATTAGAAAAAATTGCCAAGGAAAGCAATATAAGTAAAGATAATTTTTCTAAAGAATCTCAAAGTGATATTGAAAGTTTAATTATTAAGGGGAGCGTAAACTCTAATAACTTAAATAAAATTGAGAACCTTATTAATTACTATGGATACTCTAGTATTGACTTGACTAGAAGTGATGAAGGAAACTTCAATTACAGGCTTAAAGCAGAGAAACCTTCAAAGGCAATTTATTATAGCGATTTAAAGAAGGCTTACTTTGGAGAAAATAAACAAATTGAAGAGAAGAAATCAGAAGATAAAGAAAAACAAGATGTAACTAAAGAAAAAAACTCTGAAAAAATTACTAATACCAAGAAAAATATTCAATTAAAGAATAAAAAGCAAAGTAATATTAAGAATATAGCTAAGAATCAAAAGCAAATCAAGGGTCATGAAGAGACAATAAAAAATTTAGATAAGAATAGTATTTCAGCTAAGCCCTTAAATTTAAGCGATTCAATTAAAAGTGAAAGTATATTTGAACAAGATAAAACTAAATCTAATGAAGAGGGTTTAAAGTTTATTGAAAGCGATAATATAAAATTAGATTATTATCCAGAAGATGGAATCACATCTGTCTTTGCAAGTAAAAAGGATTTAAATGACAAAGTGAAACTTGGAGTGGACAGGCACTGCAATGGTCTTTCTTTTTCTATATATCTTCCAAAAAAATCTTTTAGAGAAATGGGAACTATAAATATTGCTGGAGAAAACTTGCCTTTTAGTGGAGAAATTCTTGAGAATCAGTGGACTAGAATAAACTTAGCCCAAGACGATATAAGCTATATTTACTTTATAGCAGAAGAGGATGAAGATTTACTTTTATTTTTAAAAGAAGTTGATTACTATGAAGAAGAACAAAGCCTTTACCCTAATTGAGTTAGTGATTAGCATAGGCATAATTTTAGTTTTACTTAGCATTGGAGGACTTAATTTTAAAATAAGGGACAGGGTTCAGGCTAGAGAACAAGTAAAAGAACTAGCACTTGATTTAAAATTTTTAAAAAATTATTCTCAAATAAATAATTTGAGGACTTCAATGACTTTAAATGACCAAGGTTACTCAATAAAATTTGGTAAAAAGTCAAAAGAAGTTAAATTTAATTCTCTTCTTAAATTAGAGTCCACAAACCTCAGCGAAATTACTTTTTCAAAAAAGGGTAAGCCCTCTTATGTAAATGAAAAATCATCAGCTGGAACAATGATTTTTTCCATTGGAGATAAGAAATATAAGATTACAATACAGCCAGTGACAGGTAAGGTGAATTTTATTGATTATAAAGAATAAGCACAAGGGCAACTTAATGCTTGAAGTTTTATTTTCTATTGTTCTCTTGGCACTAATAGCGTCAACAATTCTTCCTAATGTAATAAGTCTTTTAAAGAATCAGACTTATATCGGCGAGAGGGAAGAACTTATAAGCCTCATGTCATCTAGAATGGAAGAAGTAATTGGTAGCTCCTACAATAATGAAGACTTAGATTTACACTTTGATGATGCCGATGGTTTTAATGATAAATTTAAGATTGAAGTTGAGAAGGAGTCAGAAGATAAGTTAGACCATATAATTTTAAGGGGAAAGAGACGAGGTTCTGATGAAGAGATTAAGATGGAGGTATACCTCAAAAAGGGAGGCCTATTCACTGATTGAACTTGTTATGTCCATGGCCATGCTCTTAATAATTGGGATGGTAATAACATCAATCTTGGGAGTGTCTCAGAAGGCCCTGACAAAAACCTATGAAAATGAAAATATTTCATCTGACTTGTCCTACGCCTTGGGTTACATAAAAGATGAGATCACTTCAAGTGATTACTATACAGTTGTTGATGGAAAAATTTATTTTATCCAGCCAGTTGAAAATAAATTTAATTATGTTTTCTTTGGACTAAAGAACAATAAAGTTTACAGGTATTCTCTTCTGAGGGACAGGTTAGGCAAAACGGAAAAGATTGAGTCCGACGGAGTCAATGCACTAGCAGATAACATTTCTTCATTTTCTATTGATGATGAAGGAGATTGTTTTTCTATAAAAATTGGATATAAGGATAAAGAAGAAATTATAAGAAAGATTGCAAAGAGGTCAAGACTTTATGAGTAAAAGAGAAAAGGGATATATTTATATTTTTACAATTTTACTCATTAGCCTCCTTGCAATCTTTTTTTATTTTATTTACTCCTACATGTCTGGTTCTACTTACATAAGTAAAAATAGACTGGAGTCTCTTCAAGCAAACTATGCTTTAGAGTCAACACTTAATATAAAAATCTCACAAGATGACTTTCAAAAAGACCTAGAAGATTTTATTTTTAAAGATTCCTCTAATAAGTTAAAGATAAAAAAACTTCCAGAAGATACTGAACTCTTAAGTCTTAATTTTAAGAAAGAAGATTATGAAGATGAAAAAAATAAGGATATAGACTTAATTAGCCTCAAGAGTCAAATCAAATATAAGGATACTCTTGTGGACGGGAGGATTCGAGGTCACTACATAAATAAAATTTATAAGGAAGAAGATGGAATTCTAAATTCATCTAAAGTAAATGGAGAAGCTTTAAATAATTTAAGAGAAAAATTTGCATGCGATGATTGGACAGATAAAAATAATAAAAAAATATATCTTGACGGCGATTTTATTTATGATTATCAGGGTGGGAAATATATTATTTTCGAAGAGATAGAATTGTACGATGAAGAAAGTGATTCTTACATCAAAAAATTAAATCCACTTTATGATGTATCAAAAAAAGATATAATTATTCAAAAGTCAGGAACTTTAAAATTTTTATCATCTACTAGGGGTCAAATTTTCATAATAAATGATAAAGTTGTGTTTAATGATAATACATTATCTGGTATAATTATACTAAAGGAAAATGCACAAATTGCTAATACTTGCACTTTAAATGGATATTTAATAGACCTATATGATAGAAACTCAGGTATAGGAGTTAAATATTCTTCACGAGTCTTCAGTTTATATGGTTATTTGTTGCCTGAATACATAAAATTTCAGCCAATTTCACTTAACTACTACGACATAGAAGATAATACTTAAATATGGAGGATAATATGATCAACGCAGGAGAATTAAGAAAAGGACTTACATTTGAATGGGATGGAGATGTTTGGGAAGTTATTGATTTCCAACACGTTAAACCAGGAAAGGGAGCTGCCTTTGTAAGAAGTAAAATTAAATCAGTACTAACTGGTGGAATTAGAGACACTACTTTTAACCCATCTGAAAAATTTGAAAGAGTTGTTATTGAAAACAAAGAAATGCAATACCTATATTCTGACGGTGAACTTTACTACTTCATGGATCAAGAATCCTACGAACAAATCCCACTAGAAAAAGACATGGTGGAAGATGCTCTTAACTTTATTAAGGAAAATGACATGGCTACTATTAACTTCTACAAGGGAAAGGCATTTAGGGTAACTCCTCCTAACTTTGTTGAATTAGAAGTTACTCAAACAGAACCAGGCGTGAAGGGAGATACATCAAGTGGTGGATCTAAACCAGCTACAGTAGAAACAGGCTTTACTCTCAACGTGCCACTATTTATCAATACAGGCGATATGATAAGAATTGACACTAGAGATGGCGAATATATGTCTAGAGTTTAATTTGGAGGAAACTTGGAGGAAACATGGAATATTTATTAAAGAGAATATCTTACTTACGAGGTCTTTGTGATGGATATGATTTAGACACTACTACAAATGAAGGAAAAATTATTTCTGAACTTGTAGATATTCTAAGTGATGTTATCGATGAAATGAGAGAATCTCGTGAAGAAATTGAAGACTATGTAGATATTATTGAAGAAGATCTTGCTGATCTTGAAGATTATGTTTATGAAAATGATGACATTGAATTCGACCTTTATGATGATGATTTCGACTTTGACGATTTAGAAATTTATGACGAAGACGAAGAAGAGGCAGAAGAAGAATAAAATATTTTAAAAGGCGAGGTTAACCCTCGTCTTTTTTAGGATGTAGAATTTTATTTGATTTTTTAAGATTTTATTTAAGAGGAGTTTATATGATAATTAAAGGTGGAAGAGTTCTTGATCCAGTATCTAAAAGAGATGAAGTTATAGACATAAAGATTGAAGATGGGAAAATTATAAAGATTGCAAAAGATATTGAAGCATCAAGTGACAAGGAAGAAGTTATTGATGCAAGAGAAAAAGTCGTAGTCCCAGGCCTAATAGATGTCCATGTTCACTTTAGAGATCCTGGTCAAACTCAAAAGGAAGACCTAGTGACAGGAAGCCAAGCTGCCATTGCTGGTGGCTTTACTAGTGTGGTCCAAATGGCAAACACAAGTCCAAAAATTGATTCTAAGGAAAAAATAATTGAACATTACAAGAAGGCCAGAGACTTACCCCTAAAAGTTTTTACAGTTTCAGCTCTTACAAAAAATTTTGGAGACTTAGAACTAGTTGATATGGAAGAAAATTTTAAGAGGGGAGCAGTTGCCTTCACTGATGATGGAATCCCAAATAGGAATTCTGAACTTATACTTGAAGCAATGAACAGGGCCAAAGACCTTGATGCAATTATTTCCTTCCACGAAGAAGACCCAGACTTAATTGGACAAAATGGAATAAACCATTCAGAAGTTTCAGAAAAACTTGGAATATATGGTTCACCTAATATTGCAGAGACATCTTTTATAGCAAGAGACGTGGCTATGGCAATCTATACTGGGGCAAAAATTTCTATCCAACATATTTCCACAGGACTTGGAGTAGACCTTGTGAAGTTTGGAAAGGAAATGGGCGCAAATATTTATGCAGAAGTAACACCCCACCACATAGCTCTAAATGATTCTGCAGTTTTAGAATATGGAAGTCTTGCAAAAATGAATCCTCCACTAAGGAGTGAAGAGGATAGACTTAGAATTATTAAGGGAATAAAAGAAGGAACAATAGAAATTATTGCAACAGACCATGCCCCTCACACTGCAGAAGAAAAATCTAAAGAAATAACTAAGGCTCCATCGGGAATAATCGGTCTTGAGACGTCTTTTTCAATTTGCTATGAAAATTTAGTTTTGACAGAAGAAATTAGCCTTATGAAATTAATTGAACTCATGTCTACAAATCCAGCAAGAATTTATGGACTTGAGGGAGGAGAAATAAGCCAAGGAAAAATTGCTGACCTTGCAATAATAGATCTCGATAGTGAATATAAGATAGATAAATATAAATCTAAATCTTCTAATACACCTTTCAAGGATAAGACCCTTAGAGGGGAAGTCCTATATACAATCTCTGAAGGAGAACTTGTATACAAAAAATAAATATGTCAAAGTGGATACAATGATAAAGGTTTAAGTGAAATTCTTTAAAAATTATTGTCTTTAGTATATTATTAAAAAAGGGAGGTAATTATGAAAAAACTTAATATTAAAATTCTTGATTTTAAAAGTATAAAAGATACTTTTAAAAGATTTCCCTTTACAATAATATCAGCTACACTTGCAAGTATATTTTTGATACTAGCGACTTATGATCAAAATGCAGAAGACTTTAACAATAAAATGATAACTTACGGATTAGTTTTTATCTTTGCCATATTTTTATATGCATTTATAAGACTTTTCAATGAAGGATTAAGAAATTTTTATGATCTAAAAAACTTAAAAAATAATAATTTATTAAAAATAATTTCTTATGTTGTAAGCTTGCCCATACTTTATGGAATTTACGAATTAGTATCTAATGAGGCAGGTCCTTTGACAAAATATGATGATAATTTGGTTTTCTTTACCCTGATAGCATCACTAATAGTGGCATCTTCCTTTGTAGCAAAATTTAATTATCACGAAGACTATGTAGCCTATGTTGCAAAAATCTTAAGAGCCTTTATAATTTCCAACATTTACAGCTTTATAGTTTTTGTAGGAGTTTCTGCTATAGTATTTGCCCTGGATTCACTTTTTAAATTTAGTTTTGGATCCTTAGTTTATTTAAGAATTGGAATATTTTCCTTTATCTTATTTAACGTGATAACTTTTTTCCAAGATTTTCCAAAGGTGAGGGACTCCTTTACAGACTACAAGTATCCCAAACCCTTTAGGATTCTTTTGGTCTATATATTTACGCCACTTGTAATTATTTATGCTTTAATTCTCTTGGCATACTTTATAAAGATTTTAGTACTTTGGCAAATCCCAAATAACTTAATAGTAAATCTTGTAATTTGGTTCGCATCTTTTTCTGTGGTTTACTTGTTTTTCCTTTCAAGAGTGGACTCAATTGGATTTATAAATAAATTTAAAATTATTTTTCCAATAAGTTTATTCCCTCTGCTTGGGATGATGTTTTTTGCAATTTACCTAAGAATTGGGGAATATGGACTTACAGAAAACAGATACATTGTATTAGCTGTAGGACTTTGGGTATTTTTATCCTTAATTTACTATATTTTTTATAGAGAAAATTCAAATATAACTGTGCCAATTTTCTTAGCTGCCATTATATTGATAACTGGAATTGGGCCAGCCTCTGCAACAAGACTTAGAACTAGGTCACAAAATGCTAGGTTTGAAAAACTCTTAAAGGAGAACAACATGATTGCTGGAGAAGACATAAGGTCTGATGTGAAGCTCGATAGCTTTGTAAAAAACCAAATAATAGATATAGTTTCTTATATGGATAAGAGAGACAGACTTGAAGAGTTAAAATATCTTCCAAAGGAATTTAAACTTAGCGAAGAAAGTTTCACAAGAGTCTTTGGCTTCTCTAATAAAGTTGAAAACCAATCTTATCTTGGTTACTCTTACACTGATGGCATTGTCGACGAAGGAGAACTTGGATTTAATTTAGATATAGAAGGATATAAGAATATTATTTTTGTTTACTCACTAGATAAGGAAGCGAAATCTGGGGACTATAAGTTTGAAAAAAATAATAAAGAAATAAATATTTATAAAAAAGCTAATGGTGACTACAGGCTTAAGAAGTCTATTGATCTAGTGGCCCTAAGGGATAAACTGAAAACTCTTAAAAAGACTAAGGAGCAAATAAAGTTAGAAGACCTAGCAATAGAAGATGACAACTATAAAATCTATTTCACAAATATTTATTTTGGCAATGAAGACAAGATGGAAAATGCCTATATTGAATTCTATCTCTTGACTAAGTAGGAGGCATAAATTGTATTATATAAATTTTGAAAATGATGTTTTTATTGATGAAAACATAGACCTTTCACACCTAAAAGACCTTGTAAGAATTTACCTTAATAGGTGCGATTCTTATCAAATCACAGTTTTAAAAGAAGACAAGAAATCAAAAAAACTTGTAGATGACTTGGCTGTTTATTCAGATGAAAATGGATACGAGTATATCTTGCAAGGCATCATTGATGAAGACTTTAAAAAATTAATTTTAGAAAATCTTATAGGTGAAAGTGCCTTAAACTTTATGGGCTTAAGTCTTTATGATGATGGAATTTTAAAATTAGAAATCTTAAATTATGGAAGCGAAGTTTACATCTATGGCTTTGACAAAAAAACTGTAGTAGAATTTGCCGATGAACTTGAAAAAGTTTATGGAATAAAAGAAGTCAACGTCTATATAGATGAAAACAGTGAAGAGGATAATGACCACCACCAACACGACCACGATCATGACCATTCATGTGGGTGCGATTCCCATGATGATCACGACGGTTCATGTGGCTGTGGTGAGTCTTGTAACAATTAAACTAACAAAAATAAGAGTCTATCACTTGATAGACTCTTATTTTTTTATCTTCTTATGAAATTTCTTCTGATATTGCTGAGGAAATCTTTGGTAAAAGTTGTTTTTTTCTTGAGAGAAGACCTTCTGATAAAAACTTATCTCCAACTAGGTTCTTGTCAAATTTTCTTGCAATAGCTTCCTTGAAGGAACCTGCCAAGATGACTTCGGAAACTTCTTTAAAAATGTCTGTAATCATTAGGACGAAAGTCTCTGCATCAGATGTAGCTACAAAGTTTTCCATGGTCTCTTTTAGTTCATTTTCAACTGAAGCTGTTGACTCTAGGTCCATGGTAAAAATTTGGCAGACCCTTACATTAACTCCTTCAACAGAAAAGTTTTTAACATCAGACTTTAAAAGTTCATCAGGTTTTCTGCCTTCAAGGCTCGTGCCTGCACGGAACATCTTCATGGCAAAGTCATCAACATCAATGGCTGCAATTTTTTTCATCTTGTTTAAGACATACTTATCTGTCTCAGTTGAAGTTGGTGACCTAAAGAGTAAGGTGTCAGAAATGATTGCTGCACAAAGAAGTCCAGCAACTTCACGAGATGGTTTGATCCCATTTTCAAAAAACATCTTTGAAACAATTGTAGCAGTTGATCCCACAGGTTCGTTCCTAAAATAAATTGGGGAAGATGTGGAGATATTTGCAACCCTATGGTGGTCCACAATTTGAACAATTTCTGCAGCGTCAATGTCGTCAATAGATTGGTTCCTCTCGTTGTGGTCTACTAAAATTATTTTCTTCTTTAAATTTGAAATCAAGTGGTATCTTGAAATATTTCCTATAACCTTGTTCTTGTTGTCAAGGACTGGATATGACCTAAATCTCGATTGAGACATTTTTTCTCTTACGTCGTCAATTAAATCGTCTTTGTGAAAAACTACTAGGTCATCTCTTGTCATTACATATTCAACAGGCACAGCTTGAGGCAAAAGTCTTGCCACCATAAAGGTAGATAGGCCAGTTGAAATCACTGCAACATTATTTTCTTTTGCAAGCTCCATGAGTTCATCGTCAAGCTTACTAGAAATAGTTAGGATTAAAAGAGAAACTCCTTTTCTTATTACAGATTCTTGGTCCTTTACATCGTCACCAACAATTACAATGTCCCCTTCGCTTATAAGGTCTTGATTTTTTATGGCTTTGACAGCCATCTTGCCAGTGAATTTTCTTGGATCTTTGGGAAGATAGAGGACCTTTCCCTTAAGTACTTCTAAAATATTTTCGAAACTTGTATTAGACCTGCCAATAATTGAGTCGTCCCAAATTTCCATGTAAGTTGATGCTATGTTGGAAAGACTCACTATCCCAATTAAGTTGTCATCGTCATCAACTACAGGGAGTGAACTAATATTATTTTTTTGAATTAGGTCCATGGCAGAGGCCATAGAAAGACTTGGGTTGACACAGTAAGCTGCATCAATTTCTATGTCGCGAACTTGTGGCTTAATAGAAGTTTTTAGCCTTGGTCTTTGGACCTTAAAGTAGTCTAGGACAAATTCTGTTTCCCTATTTAGGTTTCCCAATCTAATTGCTTCAGCGTCTTCGCCCATCTTGTTTTTTAATTCTGCAAGGGCTATGGCAGAACATATGCTATCAGTATCTGGATTTTTGTGACCAGTTATATAAATTTTATTTTTCATACATCCTCCAAATTTCTAAGTCATTATAACATAAAATGGCTTAAATCTTGTAAAATTATATGAACTTAGGATATAATTTATGAGTGATAATATGGATATAATAATAATTGGCGCAGGGGCAAGTGGAATTGTCACTGCAATAAATGCAAAAAATGAAAACAACAAGGTAATTCTTTTAGAAAAAAATGACAGGATTGGGAAAAAATTGTTGGCCACAGGCAACGGAAGGTGCAATTACACCAACATGAACTTGACTGAGAAAAATTATTCTTCTCCTGACTTTGTAAAAAGAACCCTAGAAGAATTTACTAACGAAGATCTTATAAATCACTTTAAAATTTTAGGACTTGAATCAACTCGTGACGGAGAAAGAGTCTATCCCATAAGCTTAAAGGCAAATTCTGTTTTAAATATTCTTATTTATTGGCTTGAGAAAAAGGGAATAGAAATAAAAACTAATTCGCAAGTTAAGGAAATCAAGAAGAGAAAAAAGGGCTATGAGCTTATAACTAATGACGAGACTCTCAAGGCTGATGTAGTGGTAGCTGCCTTTGGTGGCAAGGCCATGCCAGCAAGTGGGTCCGATGGAGTTAGCTTTGAAATCCTAAAAAAGATGGGAATAAGGGTTACTGATTTAAAACCAGCTCTTACTCAGTTAAAACTTGACTCAAAATATTTAAAACACCTAAGTGGGACAAAGGTCCTAGGTCGTGCAAGGCTATTAAAGGATGAAAAACTTGTAGATGAGAGAGAAGGGGAAATTTTATTTACTAACTACGGAATTAGTGGTCCACCAATTCTAGATATGTCGGTAAATATTAGTGATAATAACATAATTGAAGTTCCCCTTATAAATAACTTAAATGAAGATAGCATCGATATGCTCTACAACAGGTATTACATGTTCCCAGACTTTTCACTTGAAGAATTTTTGCTGGGTATTGTAGACAAAAAGTTTATCCACTATATAGTTGACTCGCTAAATATGGACAAAAATATTGCCATGAACATGATTCCTGTTGGAGACTTTGAAAAGATTGTTGGACTACTTTTAAAATCTCGTTTTAGAGTAACAGGAAACACTGGATTTAAAAATGCCCAAGTGACAAGAGGTGGAGTTTCTCTTGATGAAGTAAATCCAGAAAACTATGAATCAAAAAAATTTAAGGACCTCTATATAATTGGAGAGGCCCTAGACATTGATGGGGACTGTGGTGGTTACAATCTTCACTTTGCCTTTAGCTGCGGCTATAGGCTCGGAAAAATATTGAGGGAAAAAAGCAATTTGCAATAGAAGTTAAATCAGATTAAAATAGTCTTTGCGATTAATTTTGAAATTATATCTTGCAATAGATTTGGAGGAAGTATGTTTTATTTACAGAAAAAATTAAAGGAATTTGGGAATATTTCTGTTGGAATTGTTGGTTCAGGTATTATGGGAAGCTCGCTTTTCACTTTGCTTAGCCAAAATGAAAATTTTTATCCCCTTGTATTTGCGTCAAGAAATAAAAAAACTTTGGAAGCTGCCATTGATGCAGCAAATATAGATAAAAATGACCTTGCCTTTACTGATGACATAGAAGAAGCTAAGAAGCTTTTAAAAGAAAAAAAATATATTGGAACTACGAATAATTTAATAGCTGCATCCCTTGTAGATTGCCTAGTGGATTGCACTGGAGATACAGAGACAGGAACAAGGCTTTCTCTTATTGCTATTGAGAACAAGGTTGACATTGTCAGCCTCAATGTGGAAATGGATGCAACTGTTGGTCCTTATTTAAAAGTCTTGGCAGATGAAAAGGGAGTAGTTTATTCTGGAACTAAGGGAGACGAACCTGGTGCAATTGTAGAAATTTATGAATTTGCAAAAACTTGTGGCTTTGAAGTCCTAGTCTTAGGCAAGGGTAAAAATAATGAATTAAATAATTATGCTACACCAGACACTTTAAGGGAAGCAGCAGAAAAAAAGGGAATAAACCCTAGGATGCTAACCTCCTTTGTTGACGGAACAAACACAATGATTGAACTCAATGCAGTTTGCAATGCCCTTGGATTTGTGCCAGACGTAAGAGGCTGTCACTTTATAGATACTGATCCAAAAAGTATTTCAGATGACTTCAAGCTAAAAGAAGATGGGGGAATTTTAAATTCCTATGGAGTTGTTGACTTTGCAACGGGGATTGCTCCAGGAGTTTTTGCAGTAGTAAGACCAAAATCAGACATAATAGATAAGGAAATGAAGTATCTTTCTATGGGAGAAGGTCCAAACTACGCTATTTATAGGCCCTATCACTTGACTAGCATCGAGACAATTGTTTCTATTATAAATGCTGTTGTATTAAGAGATGAATCTATTGCTCCTATTGGAAGGCCTTTTGCTGAAACAGTTTCTGTAGCCAAGAGGGATATCAAAAAGGGAGAGGCCTTTGATTCTATTGGTGGAGAAATGATTTTTGGAAGTCTTGAGAAGAAGGAAGACCAAGAGAAAGGAAACCACCTACCAATAGGGATAGTAACTGAAGGTGCTATTGCCAAGAGGGATATTAAAAAGGGAAGTCTACTCACTTACGATGATGTTTCTCTAAACCAGGACTCAGAAATTGTTAAGTTGAGAAAAATTCAAGATGACTATTTTAAATTGTGAACATTGATGGTATAATATCGTAAATAGGTGATAATATGAGAATAACACAAGAAACAGACTATGCATTTCGTATTGTAAGTTATCTTGCTAAGAACGAGGGAAAGGTAATTGGAGCACCACAAATTGCTGAGAGCGAAGGTGTTACAAAAAGATTTACACTTAGAATCCTTAGAAAATTAAACTTAGCTGGTATTACAGATGCGAAGAGGGGATCTAAGGGCGGATATTTTTTAAATAAACCCAAGGAAGAAATCACTTTATATGATATACTTATAGCTGTAGATGGCCCTATTGTAATCAATAGGTGTCTACAAGAAGAAGAATCTTTCTGCAGCAAGCACCCTGAAGGAGATACAAGACACTGTAAATTCCATGTGGCACTTGCTGGTATGCAATCAGAAATAATTAAAATGTTTAAAAGTCAAACAATTGACAATTTCATATAGGCTTTGATGAGGACGGTAACTTCTAGAAAGTAAGAGAACAGTTGGTTGGTGCAAAACTGCCTTTCGAAATTTTACATATCACCTCGGAGCCCAAGAGTCAAAAGCTCTTGCGCTATTTTGCGTTATAATATTAAGTGATAGTTTCCTATAATTAGGGTGGTACCGCGGTTAGTTCGTCCCTTCTCTTTTGAGAAGGGGCTTTTTTTATACAAAATTTTTTATAAAAAAAGGAAGAAAAGGAGTTTTAGATGAAAGTATTTAAAGAATTATCTAAAGACAGTGTAAGTGTTAGAGAAGAAAATGTCTCAAAATTTTGGGACGAAATAGATCTTCTACACAAATCTGTTGAAACAAGAAAAGACGGAGAAAATTATATCTTATATGAGGGACCTCCAACAGCAAATGGTAAGCCAGGCATCCACCATGTCATGGCAAGAACTCTTAAAGACTTGACTTGTAGATACCATACAATGCTTGGTTACCAAGTTAAGAGAAAAGCTGGTTGGGATACACATGGTCTTCCAGTAGAAATTGAAGTTGAAAAAAGATTAGGACTTCACAACAAGCAAGACATTGAGTCCTATGGTGTTGAAGCCTTTAATAAAAAATGTAGAGAATCTGTTTTCGAATATGAAAAGGAATGGAGAAAGCTTACAAGAAGAATGGGATACTTAACTGACCTAGACCATCCTTATATAACTCTTGAAAATGATTATATTGAATCAGTTTGGCACATACTTGATAAGATGTTTAAGGACGGCCTAATTTATGAAGGTCACAAAATAGTTCCTTATTGTGCAAGATGTGGTACTGGACTTGCATCTCACGAAGTTGCTCAAGGTTATGAAGAAATCAAAACCACAACAGCAACTTGTAAATTTAAATTAAAAGACAAGGATAATGAATACTTCTTGGCATGGACAACTACTCCATGGACACTTCCATCTAACGTTGCCCTTGCTGTCAACCCTAAGGTTGAATATATAAAAGTTAAGCACTCTGACGGAAATATTTACTATGTAGCTAAGTCACTTGCAAAGCAAGTATTTAAAGATGATGAATATGAAGTCTTAGAAGAGATGCTTGGCAAGGACCTTGAGTATATAGAATATGAACAACTTCTTAAATTCCTAGAAGTTGACAAGAAGGCCTTCTTTGTAATCTGTGCTGATTATGTAACAACTGATGATGGTACTGGTATAGTTCACATTGCTCCTGCCTTTGGTGAAGATGACTACCAAACTGCAAGGGGATATGACCTACCAATGCTAAAACCAGTTGATGAAGATGGTAAGTTTACAGACACACCTTGGAAGGGTCAATTTGTAATTGATGCTGACCACGATGTTCTTCACTATTTAATTGACAATAATCTTATGTTCTCAAAACAAAAGATGCTTCACAACTATCCACACTGCTGGAGATGTCACACTCCACTTATTTACTACGCTCACCCATCATGGTATATAGAAGTAACTAAGTTCAAGGATAAACTAATTGAAAACAACAATGGAGTTAACTGGTTCCCAGACTTTGTTGGAGAAAAGAGATTTGGCAACTGGCTAGAAAACTTAAATGACTGGGCAATCTCCAGATCAAGATATTGGGGTACTCCACTTCCAATTTGGAGATGTGAATGTGGTCACACAGAATCTGTTGGCTCAATTGAAGATTTGAGAAATAAGGCCATAGAAGATGTGGCAGAAGATGTTGAACTTCATAGACCTTATGTTGATGACATCCACCTTAAGTGTCCTAAGTGTGGAAAACCAATGACAAGAGAAGCAGACGTAATTGACGTTTGGTTCGACTCTGGTGCTATGCCTTTTGCTCAATGGCACTATCCATTTGAAAACAAGGACAACTTTGATGAACTTTTCCCATCAGACTTTATTTGTGAAGGGATAGACCAAACAAGAGGTTGGTTCTACTCTCTTATTGCAATATCAACTTACATGACAGGCAAGAGTCCTTATAAGAATGTACTTGTTAACGACCTTATCCTTGATAAGGAAGGCAAGAAGATGTCAAAATCACGTGGCAACACAGTTGCACCTTTTGAGCTCTTTGACAAGTATGGTGCTGACGTTGTTAGGTGGTACCTACTTTATGTATCTCCACCATGGACTCCAACAAAATTCGATGAAGATGGACTTCGTGAAATTGAATCAAAATTCTTTAGATCTTTAAGAAACACTTACAACTTCTTCAGTCTATATGCAAATACAGATAAGATTGACCCAAGAGAAGTAAAAGTTTCTTATGACGACCTTGAAGAAATCGACAAGTGGTTATTGTCTAAGTACAATAGACTTGTTAAAATTGTAAGAGAAGATATGGATGCATTCGAACTTACAAAAGTTGTAAGAGAAATCCAAGACTTCGTAATAGAAGATATTTCCAACTGGTATATCAGAAGAAATAGAAGAAGATTCTGGAAGACTGACAAGGACAACACTAAGGTTGCAGTATACAAGACAACTTATGAAGTCCTACTCGGCGTTACGAAGTTAATTGCACCTATGGTTCCATTCCTAGCAGAAGAATTATTTAAGTCACTTACAGATGAAGAATCAGTTCACTTAGCTGACTATCCAACTTATGATGAAAACATGATTAACGACAAGGTTGAAGAAAAAATGGACCTTGTAAGAGATCTTGTAACTCTAGGAAGAGCATCAAGAGAAGAAGCTAAGATCAAGGTTAGACAACCACTTTCTAAGGTAATCATCGACGGAAAGTATAAGGAAATCATTGGCGACTTAACTGAACTTATTAAAGAAGAGCTTAATGTAAAAGAAGTTCAATTCGAAGAAGACCTTTCAGAATTTATGGAATTTGAACTTAAACCAAACTTCAGAGTTTGTGGAAGTATTTTAGGTTCAAAGGTTAAAGAATTTGGCAAAGTTTTAAGAGAAGCTGATGCAAAAGAATTACTTGGAAAACTTGAAGAAGGAAAAGTAAGTCTTGAACTTGGTGGAGAAGAAACAGAAATTGAAAGAGATTATGTTGAAGTTAAGATTTCTGCAAAAGAAGGCTTCGACGTAATAATGGAAAATAACCTCTTTATAATCTTAGATACAGAACTTAACGAAGAACTTTTAAATGAAGGTTATGTAAGAGAATTTGTATCAAAGATCCAACAACTTAGAAAGAAAAAAGACCTAGACATTCTTGACAACATAAAAATTTCTTATAAGTCTGACGATGAAGTTGAAAAAGCTATTGAAGCTGACAAGGAATTTATTAAGTCAGAAACTCTTGCTCTTGAAGTTGTTAATGAAGACAATGATGCAGAAGTTGAAAACCTAAATGGTCACGACATAAAAATAAATATAGAAAAAATGTAAAAAATAAAGGCTCTGGGAAACCAGGGCCTTATTTTAATGCACAAATTATTTATTTTAATTTTTACAAGACGGCTTCTAAGAATTTTTTTGTGTTTAAATTATTTGTATCTTTAAAAATATGCTGAGGGCTGCCATAGTCTTCAACTAATCCATCCTTCATAAAGACTATATTATCAGATATTTCCTTTGCAAACCCCATTTCATGAGTGACAATTACCATTGTCAGCTTGTCCTTTAAGGATTTTATAACGTTTAAAACCTCCTTTACCATTTCTGGGTCAAGGGCTGATGTTGGCTCATCAAATAAGAGATACTTGGGTTTATTTGCAAGGGCTCTAGCAATTGCAACCCTCTGTTTTTGACCGCCAGAAAGGGAGTCCGGATAAAAATCTTTTTTGTCTTCAAGTCCCATGGCCTTTAAAAGGCTTATGGCATTTTCTTCTGCACTTTTTTTTATCTTCACCCCTAACCTTTATTGGTGCAAGAGTAATATTTTCTAGAACACTTTTATTGGGGAAGAGGTTAAAATTTTGAAATACCATGCCAATTTCTTGTCTTATTTTTTCTAGGTTTGGATTTTCGCCAGTAATTTCATATTCATCGAGATAAATTTCTCCGCCATTACTTTTTTCCAAGAGATTAATGGACCTAAGTAGGGTGGACTTGCCAGAACCACTGGCGCCAATAATGGATGTTACTGTGAAATCTTCTATAGTAAGATCAATCCCCTTGAGGACTTTTTTGTCTCCAAAGGATTTTTGTAAATTATGAATTTTTATCATATTTTCCCTCCATAAATTTTAATAATCTGGTCAAAGTAAAGGTAATGGCGAAATAAAGAAGCGACCCAAGTATTAGAGGTTCAAGAGCCTTATAAGATGATCCCCTAACAAGGTTGACATTATACATAATATCAGTCACACCAATTGTTGAAATAATAGATGTTTCCTTAATGACTGCTATAAATTCATTTGCCAAGGCTGGCAAAATATTTTTTGTAGCTTGGGGAAGTATAACTTCTTCCATGGCAAGAGATTTTTTCATACCAAGAGATTTGGCAGCTTCCATTTGCCCCTTGTCAATGGCATTGATACCTGATCTTATAATTTCTGCAACGTAGGCGGCAGAGTTCAAACTCACTGCAATAACTCCTGTTATATATGCAAAAGAAGAAATAGAAAGTCCAAAGCTTTTAAAGTCTACAATACTTGCTAGACCAAAGAATATAAAAAATACCTGAGTCAGCATTGGAGTTCCTCTGACAAGTTCAAGATAGCAAGAGGCAAAAACCTTTAAACTTTTTATTTCTGATGACTTCATAAGGTATAAGAAGAGTCCAAAGATGGAGCCCAGGATTACAGAAATTAATGAAAGTGAAATTGTAACCAAAAGTCCTTTTAGATAGTAAGATGAATAATTTTTTAAAATTTCCAAGCTAGATCCAAAGAACTCCATTAATAATTTTCCAAAGATTAAGATAAATATTAAAAATCCAAAAATAACTAGACCATTAATTATATTATTTTTAGAAAGTTTTTTATTTTCGATTTTATAAATATTTTCCATGGTCCACCTACTTTGTAGATAAATCTAAGGCTTCTTGATAATATTCATCTAGTTTACCTTCAACTTTTAATCTCTTTAGAGTTTTATTAACTTGGTCTAAAAGTTCTGTGTCATTTTTATTTAGTCCAATGGCTGTCCCTTGAAGTTCAGCTTTAAAGTAAAAAGAATCTTCAATTTTTAAATTTTCATTGGAAAGCTCATAATTATCGCCAACACATTTTTCTACGATAATCCCATCAATAAGACCCTTGTCAAGTTGGGCAACTAGGTCTGGTGTCTTAGGTAAGGACACTAACTTTTTAATGCCCAAATTTTTTCCAATATCTTCTTGGCTAGTTGCAGTTTGAACTCCAATAGTGAGGTCTTTTACA
The DNA here is from genome assembly GCF_016726485.1 of Peptoniphilus harei. GTDB lineage: Bacteria > Bacillota > Clostridia > Tissierellales > Peptoniphilaceae > Peptoniphilus_A > Peptoniphilus_A harei. The sequence continues at coordinate 197,332 of NZ_CP068103.1, read as the reverse complement.
TCATCTTCTTTAGTGTACTTGCCAAGATTTTCTTTGTTGACTAATAAATAATTTTTAGGTTCATAGTAAACATCTGAAAAGGCCATGGACTTTTCTCTTTCAGGAGTCTTTGAAACTCCAGAGATAGCTAGATCAATAACACCTGTATCTAGACTTGCAAGAACTGATGAAAATTCCATGTCTGAAATTTCTAGTTCAACACCAAGGTCTTTTGCTATTTCCTTTCCAATAAAAACATCAAGGCCAAGGATTTCGTCTTTGTCATCTATATTTTTGTGAAATTCGAAAGGTGGGTAGTTTGCATTGCAACCCATGACGATTTTTCCTGATTTTTTTATTTCATCTAATCTTGAATTAGAAATGTCCTTGGACTTAGTAAAAAATATTACAAGGCCGAATATTAATACTAGTAAAATAAGACTTGATATACTTAATATTTTTTTCATAATTTTCCCTCCATAATAAAAAAATCGCCTCTATGAAAGAGGCGAAGTCCGCGGTACCACTCTAATTATCTTTTGGATATCTCAAAACTTTAAGGCAGTTAACCTCTGTAAATACTAATTTCCTTACAGAATCTCAGTGGTTCTATTATATTCCTTTCACTTGCAAGCTTTCACCTAACCTTGCTCTCTAAAAAGTTTCTGAAAATACTTTTTGTCCACTTCATTGATTTCTGAACACTCTACTACGATAAATTATTTTTGTCAATAGTTTTTATAAAAAAATTAAAAAATATTTTGAGAGATATAAAATTCAAAAAATTTTAAAATTAATTTTTCTTTGCATTTAATAGATAGAATTATTTTAACTTGATAAATTACAAAATTTTTTTAAAAATATGCTTGACAAACAAAAATTATCTTGCTAGGATATCAAACAAATCAAAAGTTTTGAAAAGCGAAGTAAAATTATCCAAGACTTAAAGAGAGTTTTCGTTTGCTGGGAGAAAATAGGGAGGATAATTTGAAATAGGAGCTTGGAACTGGCATCTCGATATTTAGATTTGCCCGGTTATGCGTTATAGTTTTTGAGGTATAGAAATATACAAATTTGGGTGGTACCACGTTCTTCGTCCCTTGATAGGGGCGATTTTTTTATACTTTTTTTGAGTCTCAAAGTTAGCTGTTGTAATATTAAAGATTTAATTTGGAGGATAAAAATGAAAAAAACTAATTATAAAAAAATTGCTCTAGCATATTCAGGTGGCCTTGATACGTCAATTATTATTCCTTGGTTAAAGGAAAATTATAATTGTGAGGTTATTGCAGTAGTGGGAAATGTTGGTCAAGAAAAAGAACTTGAAGGCCTAGAAGAGAAGGCTATTAAAACAGGAGCTTCGAAGATTTATATAGTTGATCTTGTAGAAGAATATGTAAAAGATTTTGTATTTCCAACTATAAAAATGGGTGCAAAGTATGAAAAAAATTATCTCTTGGGAACTGCAACAGCAAGACCTCTTATAGCAAAGTCCCTAGTTGAAATTGCAGAAAAAGAAAATTGCGATGCAATTTGCCACGGCTGTACAGGAAAGGGAAATGATCAAATTCGTTTTGAAATGGGGATTAAACATTTTGCTCCAGATATGCCAATAATTGCACCTTGGAGAATTTGGGACATAAAATCTCGTGAAGAAGAAATTGACTATGCAGAAGCCCACAATATTCCACTTAAAATATCAAGGGAGACAAACTATTCAAAGGATTTAAATATTATGCACTTGTCTCACGAAGGCTTAGACCTTGAAAATCCAAAAAACTTCCCAGACTACGACAAAATTTTAGAACTGTCTGTATCTCCAATGAAGGCAAAGGATGAAGTTTGCGATGTGGAAATTGAATTTGAAGCTGCCGAAGCAAAAAAAAATAAATGGCAAGGAAATGACACCTGCAGAAATTTTAAATTACTTAAATAAAATTGGTGGAGAAAATGGAATTGGAATTGATGACATTGTAGAAAATCGTCTAGTTGGCATGAAGAGTCGTGGAGTTTATGAAAATCCAGGTGGAGCTATCCTTTATAAGGCTCTAGAAATTCTTGAATCTATTACTCTTGATAAGGACTCAGCCCACTTAAAAGACTATCTTTCTATAAAGTTTGCCGATTTAGTTTATGATGGAAAGTGGTATTCAAATTCTATCAAGGGACTTTTGGCTTTTGGAAATGAAATCACAAAAAATGTTACAGGTAAGGTGAAATTAAAACTTTACAAGGGAAATATTATACCAGCAGGAGTAGAAGCAGACAAATCACTTTATAGCGAAGACTTAGCTTCCTTTGGCGATGGGGCAGAAGATTTATTCTCTCACAAGGATGCAGATGGATTTATAAACCTCTATTCACTAGCAAGCCTAGTTGAAGCTAAGATCAATAAAGGAGTTTAATATGTATTTATGGGGATCTCATTTAGAAGGACTGGAAGAATTTACTCATGAATTTAATAAGTCAATAGATTTTGATAAAATTTTATTCGAAGAAGACATCACTGGTTCACTTGCTCATGTTGAGATGTTGAGTAAAAAAGGAATAATTGGCCAAGAAGACTTTGAAATTATAGCTAGTGAACTAAAAAATATTTTAGAAGAAATAAAGTCTAAAAAACTTGAAATAGATTTAAAGGAAGAAGATATTCATTCTTTTGTGGAAAATGAACTGACAAAAAGAGTGGGCAGTGTGGGTAAGAAGCTTCACACTGCAAGATCTAGAAATGACCAGTGTGCCCTAGACCTTAAGTTATATTCTAAGAAAGTTTTAGCTGAAATTAATAAGGATTTAAAAAATCTTATAAAAGCAATCATTTCACTTGCTGAGGAAAACAAAAACACAATAATGCCAGGCTTTACCCACATGCAACATGCACAAGTTACTAGCTTTGCTCATTATATCCTTGCCTATGGTCAGATGTTTAAAAGAGATATTGAGAGGTTAAACAATAGTCTTCTTAGAATAGATGAGAATCCCTTAGGATCTTGTGCCCTTACCACAACAAGTTTCGACATAGATAGGTTTATGACTAGTGAAATCTTGGGATTTAAAAAGCCCACAGAGAACTCCATGGATTCAGTTTCAGATAGGGACTATGTTCTTGAGATTTTATTTAACAACTCTCTTATTATGACCCACCTATCAAGACTCTGCGAAGAATTAATTTATTTTTCATCTAGTGAATATGATTATATTAAGTTTTCTGGCAAATTTTCTACAGGGTCATCTATAATGCCTCAAAAGAAAAATCCCGATATGGCAGAATTAATAAGGGGAAAGAGTGGAAGGACTTTTGGAGATTTAATAACAGTTTTTACAATTTTAAAGGGAACGCCATTAGCCTACAATAAGGACTTTCAAGAAGATAAGGAAGCCTTATTTGACTCAGTAAAGACGACTTCTTCTTCATTAAAAATTATGAAGGGAATTATTGAAAGCCTCGAACTAAACAAGGATAAGATGAGAGATTCAGCAGAAAAAGGATTCTTAAATGCCACAGACTTAGCAGACTATTTGGTCCTAAAGGGACTTGCCTTTAGAGAAGCCTATGACTTAGTTGGTAAAATCGTGAATTATGCTATAGAAGAAAATTTAAAATTAGAAGAAATTTCTCTTGAAAAATATAAGAATTTTAACAAGATTTTTGAAGAAGATCTTTATAACTTTATAGAAATTGAAAATTCTTTAAAAAATAGAAAAGTTTATGGAGGACCAGCTGAAGAAGCAGTCACTGTTCAAATTGAAAATCTAAAAAAATCATTAAATATATAAATTTTTAAAATAAGGTCATGGGCCTTATTTTTTTTGTAAAAAAGTACAATGTTAGAATTGTATTTTAAGCTAATGGAAATATTTTCATAATTTATATTTATACAAAAACTATTGACAAATTCATAAAAATTACATAATCTAACTATAGTAAAGTAATTACCAATAAAGAAAAATAAATATATGCTTGGAGGCAAAAAATGAAAACCAAAAATGACAACCTTGAGAATACTGCTGAGGTTTTAAAGGTCATGGCCCATCCAATTAGGCTAAAGATTATAAAGAGTTTAATCGATAATGGTCCTTCTAATGTGGGATCACTACAAGAAAAATTTCATATTCCACAACCAACTGTTTCGTCTCACCTAGGCAAGCTTAGGAGGGCTGGTGTTTTAATATCAAGAAGAAATGGAACAGAGATTTATTATAAGGTTGAAAATGAATTTATTTTGAAGCTAGCTAGTGCACTTTTCACTAAGTAATAAAAGGTGTTTTTATGGAACTAAGTGAAGTTCAAAAAAAAGCTGTCACAACTCTAGACAAAGATGTAAACCTAATGGCGGGAGCCGGTACTGGTAAGACCAGGGTTCTCACCAATAGGTTTATTAATATTGTAAAAAATAAAGTCAAACCCCTAAGAGTTCTTGCTATAACTTTTACTAAAAAAGCTGCAGAAGAAATGCGAGCTAGGATTTCAAAAGACCTTGTTTTAAATAGGATAGATTATGAAGATAAGGACCTTAACATAATGACTATCCACTCCTTTGCTCTCGAGATAGTGGAATCCTATTCTTATATTTTAGGCATAAATCCAAAATTTAAGATTCTTGATGATGGAGAGTCTGCTTATCTTTTGGAAGAAGCCGTTAAGGAAAGTTTAAATGAGATTGAAGATGAAAAATTTAAGGATTACCTATTAGATTTTAAAACATCACCCTTTGAAGAAGTAAATAATTTTATAAATCTTTATGGAGATTTTAAAAATAATAATTTAGATTTTGATGATATTTTAAAGAAATCTTTGAACTTTGATACATCAGAAAAGACCTTCCAAGACTTAATTAATCTTTTAGATGAATATAGGCAAGTTAGTGGAAAGAAGTTTAAGGGATTTTATGATTCTAATATTGAAAATTTAAGAGACCTTGTGTCCTTTGATGGCGAAGTTTTAAGTGAAATAGAAGAAAATCTTGGTAGTTCAAAAAAAGAAAATGATAAAATTCTAGAGATAAAAGATCTCATTCAAGAGTTAAAAAAAGGTTTAGAAGATAATAACAAAGCTTACTACGAAATTATTATAAAAATTTTAAAGTCAATAGACAGAATTTATAAAGAATCTAAAGAAGAAATTAGGGGCCTAGATTATGACGATATAATTTTTTACTGTCATATACTTTTAAAAAATCCAATTGTAAAAAGTGAATTGATAGAAAAGTATTCCTACATATTAGTTGATGAATACCAAGATACAAACGAGATCCAAAATGACATTATACGCGTCTTTTCTTCTTCCAACATATTTATAGTTGGTGACCCCAAGCAGTCCATCTATGCCTTCAGGGGGACAGACCTATCATCTTACTTTTCTTTTTCAGAAGACATTGAAAAAAGGGGAGAGACCCTTTTAATGAACAAGAACTATAGGTCTGATGAAGAGATTATCCACTTTGTAAATGAAAAATTTAAGGACTTAATTGAGCCCTATGACGAGATGGAATCCTTCAACAATTATGGGGGAGGAGTTTATCTCTACAACACCCCTGAATATGCTGAGCTCCTTGATTTAGTTAAGGACTTATTAAAAAAATATGATGCAAAAGACATTGCCATCCTTTCAAGATCCAATGCTCAAATAGATGAAATTGGAAAAATTTTATCCCAAGGCGAGATAAAATTTAACAAGGGTGAGAGAAGGCTTGACGAGATTGAAGTCTTGAGGCTTATTAAAAATATTTTATCTGCAATTTATAGTCCAAAAGACTTTTTAAATTTTTTGTCTCTTTTTAACTCCAATCTCTTGGATTTTGATTTCAAAGATCTAATTGAGATTTTAAACCAAGGAATTGATAATTCAGAGGACCTATTAGCTTACAAGTCCACAGATAAAAATATAAAAGAATTTTTAAACTTTATAAAAGACACAAGAGAAAAATCATCTTACCTCATGCTTGATGAAGTAATTGAAGAGATAATGAATTATTTTTATGGTCTTGGAACTTTAAGGGAAATTGATTGGGAATATATTTATAATTTTAAGGATCTAGCAAGAGATTTTGTGGAAAATAATTCCAAGGACTACAGGTCTTTTGAAAGACAAATTTCTTCCATGACCTTTGAAGACCTTGAAGATGGGATTAATCTCTTAACAATTCACAAGTCTAAGGGTCTTGAGTTTGATGGGCTGATAATATCCCACATGGATAAGGGAAAAAAATATGGAAAGACAAATAGAATTCTTGTGGACAAGGACTTGGGGCTTGGAATTAATTCTAAACTTTCAAATTATTCCTATAGGGAGATATCTAATAAGTTAAGGACAATTGATGAGGAAGAAGAAATTAGGGTCCTATATGTCGCAATGACTAGGGCAAAAAAGGAATTAATTTTATTTGGTAATTTAGAAAAGGCAAGAGCTGGATCTTATTTTTTACTTCTGGGAGATCTTTCAGGCCTAAAAGAATATGAATTTTCAAACTTAGAAGTAAAAGAAGAAGAAAAGAATTATTTACCTCTTAATCTAGACCTAAAGTTTGACAATAGGATTAGGGAGTATTATACAGTCACAGACTTCATTAATTTCGACAGAAGCAAGAAGGATTTTTATTACAAATATTTCTTGGGCATTGATAACTACACCATGGGTCAAGGAAAGGGTCAAGCTATGGACCCCAAGACTCTGGGAAATATTATTCACTTCTTCGCCTATAAGTATGGTGGAGACCAAAGCTTACTAGAAGATAAAAATATTGATGAAGACTTAAAAGAAATTTTCACATATTATGAAGAAGGTTTGACAGAAGAAAAATTAAATATTTCAAGAAAACTAGCTTTGAACTATCTAGAAATGGAAGAAAAGGTTATAATAGATAAAGAGCTTTTATTTTACTACGACTTAGAAGGATTCCTTGTAAAGGGTTACATTGACCAAGTCATAAAAATAAATGGCGAATATTTTATTGTTGATTTCAAAACTAGTACCCTCGATGAAGAGGAGTTAAAGAAGACTTATGAAAAACAATTAATACTTTATTCGGCAATCTATGAAAAGCTATATAAAGTTAAAGTGAAAGCTGCATATATATTTGACCTAAGGGGTAAAAATAAAATACTTGTAGAGACAAGTGAAGAAAAATATAAAGAAGTAATGGATGAATTTTTAGATTACATTAATTTTATAAGGTCTCACAAGCTATTAAGGGATTATTTATAATTTATATTTAAGGAGGAAATATGGACTATTCTAAGGATTATAAGGACAAGTTAATTACGGCTAAAGAAGCTGCTGGCCTAGTAAAAGACAATATGTGGGTTGACTACGCATGGGGTGTTAGTACACCAGTTGCTTTTGATAAGGCTCTTGCTGAAAGACTTGATGAATTAAATGAAATTTATTTAAGAGGTGGAGTACTTCTTTGGGAACCAGAAGTATTTAAAAAGGATCCAGAAGGTGAAAAAGTTGTATGGAATTCTTGGCACGCTGGTGGACCAGACAGAAAGAGAATTAACACAACTCTAGGTGGATTTTATATTCCATTAAGATATTCTGAACTACCTAGATGGTACAGAGAAAACTGTAAAGTAGACGTAGCAGTTATTGTTACACCTCCAATGGATAAACACGGTAACTTTAACTTTGGACTTAGTGCCTCTCACCTAATGGCTGTTATTGAAACAGCAGACAAGGTTGTAATAGAAATTAACGAAAAGATGCCAAGAGGACTTGGTGGATTTGAACACGAAATTAACATCAAGGATGTTGACTACATTATAGAAGGAGATAATCCTGACATTGCAGCACTTCCTAAGGGATCTTTTGGTGAAGTTGATAAAAAAGTTGCAGAATTAATTGTAGAAGAAATTCCTAATGGAGCTACACTTCAACTAGGTATTGGTGGAATGCCAAACGCTGTTGGATCTCTAATTGCTGATTCTGATTTAAAGGACCTTGGAGTTCACACAGAAATGTATGTTGATGGATTTGTTGAAATGGCTAAGAAGGGTAAACTTACTGGAGCTAAGAAAAACATCGACAGATTTAGACAAGCTTATGGATTTGCAGCTGGTTCTCAAGAAATGTATGACTACATTGATGGTAACTCAGCATGTATGGCAGCACCAACATCTTATACTAACGATGCAAGAGTAATTGCACAACTTGATAACTTTGTTTCTATTAACAACGCAGTAAACGTTGACTTGTTTGGCCAAGTAAGTTCTGAATCTTCAGGAATTAAACATATTTCTGGAGCAGGTGGACAACTTGACTTCGTACTAGGTGCTTACCTATCTAAGGGTGGTAAATCCTTCATCTGTCTATCTTCTAAATTTATGAACAAGAAGACAGGAAAAGAAGAATCAAGAATTGTTCCAAACTTTGAAACATTCTCAGCTATTACAGCTGCAAGACCTAACACTCACTGGCTTGTAACTGAATATGGTAAGTTCAACTGCAAGGGCCAATCAACTTGGCAAAGAGCAGAAGGTATCATTAACATAGCTGCACCAGAATTTAGGGATGACCTAATCAAGGAAGCAGAAAAAATGAATATCTGGAGAAGAACTAACAAGAGATAAAATATAAATTATTTTCCCCTGATTTATCAGGGGATTTTTTTATGCTTTTTTTATTGAGTAATAAGAAATAAATACAAAGTAGTAAACAAAGGAAAAGTTAAATTTTATTTGTAAGTCAAAATTAAATACAAAGTTGTATTATATTGATAAGTGATTAAAATTTATAAACTTGTAAATATTTATAACTTATTAAAAATTAATTAACTCGTAAAAAATTATTTAGCGAAGTTTATTTATAAAATTTTAATAAACTTAAAAAGATTTTAAATTACTTCAAATAGATTTCACAATGACCATCTATATATTTCACAAAGAAAAATTATAATTATAAAAAATAAAAAAATCACCAAAAAATCTTTGCATAATTCAAAAGATTATGATATAGTATTACGTTTACTTTTATAAAAACCTCTGTTATACTAGAATAAGGGACAAGAGGAGGTAAGTAATGTTTAAAATTGGTGATAAGATTGTATATCCTATGCACGGTGCAGGCGAAATTGTTGGAATAGAAGAGAGAGAAATCCTTGGTAATGTCCACAAGTATTACATAATGAGGTTACCTATAAATGATCTTAAGGTAATGGTGCCTGTTAAAAATGCGGAAGAAATTGGTGTTAGAGATATTTCTGACAATAAAACCATGGAAAAAGTTTTAGAAACTTTGAAATCCAAAGTGGAAATTTCTATGCCTAAAAACTGGAATAGGAGGTACAGGTTCAATCTTGACAAGATAAAATCTGGTGACTTAACTGAAATTGCTGATGTTGTTAGATCTCTTGAAAATCTAGATAGGGAGAAATCTTTATCAACGGGCGAGAGAAAAATATTGACTGAAGCAAAGCAAATTATTGTATCAGAAATGGTTCTTGTCTTTGAAAAAAATGTTGAAGAAGTGACAAAGTTAATTGACGATGCCATTTTTGGATAAGGAGGGATTTTTATTAGCAAAAACCGAAGAATTGTGTCCAAAATATTTAAGTTTCTATTTACTGTAATCGGCGCATTAGTAGGTATTTTTATTGTATCTGTTTTATCAGATATTGATTTTGTAAGAGGTATTGGAAGTCAAAAAATTATCACAGGTGTTTCTGTGGTTATTGTATTTTTATTTGCACTTATATTTTTTATACTTTCTCCAAGGGTTTTTAAAGCCTTGGAAGATTTATTAGTTATTTGGGAAAGACAAATCCAAACAAAATCTTTTACAGAAGTAATACTTGGTGCCGTAGGCCTAATATTAGGTCTTATAATAGCATTCTTAATTTCGCAACCTATTTACAAGATACCAATTCCCTATGTGGGTTCAGTAATTTCTATTTTACTCTATGGTATGCTTGGTTATTTAGGTCTTACTATTGGAATGTCAAACAAGGACACTATATCAGAAAAAGTTAGGGATCTTACATCTTTGGCTGCAAAGAGAAATGTTAAGCCAAAGGATGTAGTAAAAGAATACACAGGCATTCCAAAAGTCTTAGATACTTCTGTCATTATTGATGGAAGGATACTAGACATAGCAAAGGCTGGATTTATTGAAGGCCCTCTTGTTGTTCCCGTTTTTGTACTAGAAGAATTACAACATATAGCCGATTCTGCTGATGGATTAAAGAGAAATCGTGGCAGGAGAGGGCTAGATACTGTTGCAGAAATCCAAGAATTAAAAAATGTAGAAGTTATAATTTACAATGGAAAAATAGAAGAAATTCCTGAAGTAGATTCAAAGCTTTTAAAACTTGCCACAGAATTAAATGGAAAAATTGTTACTAATGATTTTAATTTAAACAAGGTGGCTAGGGTGCAAAACTTAGATGTTTTGAATATTAATGAGCTTGCCAATGCTGTTAAGCCCCTTTACCTTCCTGGAGAAGAAATGGAGATTTTAATTGTGAGAGAGGGCAAGGAGCACAAGCAAGGTCTTGCTTATCTTGACGACGGCACTATGATCGTTGTTGAAAATGGTAAGGACCTAATTGGAGAAAAGGTAAATGTAGTTGTTACATCAGCCCTTCAAACTTCTGCAGGTAAGATGATTTTTGCAAAGCTAAAATAAAAATTAATTTTTAAACTCTGTCTTAGGGCAGAGTTTTTTATTTGGCAAAAATTTATAATTTAAATTATCACAAGAAGCTTATGATTGAGATCTTCACTTTAGAGGTATAAATATAATCTAAGATAGTAGAAAACAAAAATATTATATACAAGCCTACAAATATTTTTATTTGACGGTAAAATTGATTTGTATTATTATTTGTTAGTAATAAAAGGGGGAACAAAAATGAAATTATTTTTACCCGGTCCTGTGTCTGTTCGCAGCGAAGTTTTAAAACAATTTGAAAAACCTGTTATTGGACATAGAACTAAGGAAGCATCAGAAGTTCAAAAATCAATTTCAATAAATATGCAAAAGATATTTGGAACAAAGGAAGAAATCCTTGTTTCAACATCATCAGGCACTGGACTTATGGAAGGTGCTATTAGGTCTTGCACTAAGAAGAGGGCTCTTATATGTTCTATAGGAACTTTTGGGGACCTTTGGCAAAGACTTGGACTTGAAAATGGAATAGAGACAGATATTTTGAGAGCAGAAGACGGAGAAGTAACTGATCCTAATAAACTAGAAGAAGCTTTGAAGGAAAAAGATTATGATTTTGTAGGAATCACTCACAATGAAACTTCATCTGGTATCTTAAATGATCTAGCTGGACTTAAGCCAGTTATTGACAAGTATCCAAATATTGTTTGGGCACTTGATACAGTAAGTTCTGCTGGTGGAGCTCCAATTGATCAAGATAAATATGGAATTGATATTGCTATTACATCTTCACAAAAGTGTCTTTCACTAGTACCAGGACTTAGCTTTGCATCTTTTTCTGAGAAAGCTGTTGAAAAGGCAAAGACTGTTGAAAACAGAGGTCACTACTTAGACTTACTTCTTTTGTATAATTATGTTAAAGAACACGATTACCAATATCCATCAACTCCAGCAATTTCTAATATGGTTGCTGCAGAGTATCAACTTAACTATATTATTAATGAAGAAGGACTTGAAAATAGATTTAAAAGACATGAAGAGATGTCCCAATATTTTAAAAAGTGGGCAGATGAAAACTTTGAAATCTTTGGTAACAAGGACCATCTTTCTCCAACAATAACTTGTGTTAAGAATACTAAGGATTTAAAATTTGATATTTTAAGTCACGAATTTATGAACAAGGGATTCTTAATTTCCAATGGATATGGAAAACTTGCTGGCAAGACTTTTAGGGTTGGTCATATGGGTGATACAAGCTTAGATGATATAAAAGAATTCACAAAAACTTTTGACGAAATATTAAATAAATAAATTAAAGAATATCCTGGGCGACAGGATATTTTTTATTGTATATTTAGTTTAAATAAAGACCTAGTGAGGATGATTCCTTCTCTAGGTCTTTTATAATTCATAATTAAGTTTTTGTTACAAATCCACGTATTCTTTGAGAATGAAGAAAGTATGATTTATAATTTTTAATTAAGTGAGGTAGATAAAATGAATAAGAAAAAAATTAGTATTGCATTGATTTTATTTTTACTTTTTATAACTTCAAATGTGTTTGCAGAAAACCAACTACTCTTTCAAGAGCCAATTGCTCCAGGAGTAGTAAGATACAAATACAAAGTTAAGAGAGGTAAGAGAAATGCAGAGACAAATGTAATAAAAGTAGATTTAAACAATCCCCATGTAAAGATCAACACTGTTGCAGGTGGAGGTACTTATACAAATAAGGCCACTGTTTCACAAATGGCCAACAGGACTAATGCAGTTGCCCTTGTAAATGGTGACTTCTTCACAATGAAACTTCAAGGAGCTCCACTGGGACCATCTATTATCAATGGGGAAATAAAATCATCTCCAGCAGTCTTAACAGACCTTTGGTCCTTTGGGATTGATAGCAACAACAAGGCCTTTATTGATCTTACAAAGTTCGCTGGAAGTGTAACGGCGCCTAATGGCAAGTCTTTTCCAATAGATGGACTGAACAAGACTATTTATTGGTACCAACCATCTAAAGAATATTCTCACCAATCTAAAATTCAAATGTATGACTCTTTCTGGACTTCAAAGACTAGGGGAGATAAGACTACTGGGGAATTACTTTTATCAGAAAATGATGTCGTAGAACAAATTTCTTATAGGAAGAATTTAGATATGGCTGTGCCTAAGGGAAAGAAGATTTTACAATTCTCCGAAAATGCAGAAAAGTTTATGCAAGATAATGTTAAAGTTGGAGATAAGCTTACAGTAAGAACAAATATTGAGCCTAACAGAAATTGGAAGATGATGATTGGCGGTCATGCCCTTCTAGTTGAAAATGGAGCAATAAAAAAATATACAAAGGACATAAAATCTATTGACGGTGTAAGAGCAAGAACTGCTGTTGGAATTAGCCGAGATGGTAAGACAGTTTATATTGTAACTGCTGAAGGCAGGACAAAAAGATCATCTGGACTTACAATTAGTGAACTTGCACAATTTATGTTAGACCTTGGAGTAGACAAGGCTATGAATCTTGACGGTGGTGGCTCCACTGCCATGGCTGTTAGAAATCTTGGAGACCTAAAGAGGACTAGGGCGACAAACCCTGAGAGAAATGGGGCTGAAAGAAGAGTTGTCAATGGACTTGGCGTTTACAACACAAGTAAGAACACTGGTCTCATTGCTGATGGAAAATTTGAAAGTGATGTAGACACAATTGTTGGTGAACAATTAAACCTAAAGCTAAAAGCAGCTTGGGATGAGTTTTTAAATCCTATTGATACTAAGTCAAGGACTTACACACTTACAGAATCATCAAACGGGGCAAATATCCTAAATGGTCAAACTTATCTTCCAATGACTCCTGGCAAGTTTGTGGTGAATCTTAAGGCTGACAAGGGCGATGGCTTTAATAAAGAAATTAGTGTTGCTGACCCATCAAGTTATACAAACTTAAAGCTTTCAACAAAAAACAATATTATAAAAAGAGGAAGCGAGATCAAGGTTGAGGCAACAGGTGAATACAAGGGAAGAAAAATAAAAATTTCTCCAAGAGTTTTAAAGCTAAACTTTGAAGATTTAAATGCTGAAGTAAATCCAAATAATTTTAATATAAAAATTAATGATTACGGAAAAAATCCAAAGATTACTCTTAAATTTGGAGATAAAATTGCAAGTCTTCCACTTTATGATGAAAACACAAGACTTATAAAGATGAAGATAAATGATGTAAACTACACAGTTAATGGAGAAAAGAAAAAAATGGATGCAAAGCCATTTATTTCTAACTCAAGGACTCTTGTTCCACTTAGATTTATAGTTGAAGCTATTGGCGGCGACGTTCAGTGGGATGGAGATAAGAGAGTGGTGACAGTAAATAGCCATGGAAGAGAACTTCTTCTTCCAATCGACTCAAAGACAATAAAAGTTGATGGAAAAGATATTGCTATTGACCAAGCTGCAATAATTAAAGGGGACAGGACTTATGTTCCAATAAGATTTATTGCAGAAAACTTAGAAATGAATGTAAATTATATCCACGAAAGTCGTGAAATTGAAATTTCTTACTTTGAAGATAAAAAAGAATTAGATAATAAAGAGCTTAATGAAAAGACTGAAGTGAATAATTCTATTAATGAGGATATTAATTCAAAGAATAACAAGAATTTAAACAATAAGTCTAATGAAAATAATAAAAATAATGAGCTTTCTAATAATAACTTAGAAACAAATAATAATTCTTCAAATACAAATGACAACAACAAAAACTTGTTAAATTAAAAGATCTCCTTTAGGGGAGATTTTTTTATGGAAAATATTATAAGAGCAATAAAAAAGGAACTCCTACGAGTTCCTAATTTTATTTATTATCTTCTTCATTTAAGAGCATTTCGCCAATTTTATAGACGTCACCAGCTCCCATAGTAACGAAGATATCGTCCTTAGAGATATTTTCTTTAACAAACTTCACTATGTCTTCGAAACCAGAAATGTAAAAGGCATTGTCTCTGTGGTCGGCAATGGCATTTTTCAAGGTCTTTGAGTGGATGTCACCATAGTCCTTCTCACGTGCTGCATAAATATCTGTGATTATAATTACATCAGATTCATCAAAAGAATTTGCAAAAGCATCAAGCAGGAGTTTAGTCCTTGTAAAGGTATGAGGTTGGAAAACTGTGTAAAGTTTGCCCTTACAAGCATTTTTAATTGCATGAATAGACGATTTTATTTCAGTTGGGTGGTGGGCATAGTCGTCCATGACCTTTGCACCTTTATAAAATCCCTTTTCCTCAAGCCTTCTCTCAACGCCTCTATAAGATTTTAAACCAGCAAGAGAGTCTTCAATGGATATTCCATTTATATAGGCAGCACTAATAGCAGCAAGGGAATTTAAAATATTGTGTCTACCAAGAACTGAGAGTTCAACGTGGGCAATCTTTTCGCCTTTCAGGTAAAGGTCATAAGTTGGGAAGCCTTCCTTATTGAATTCAATATTTTTTGCCATAAGGTCTGCATGATTTTGTATTCCAAATGTAAAGACATTGCAATTTTCAATTGGCAAGAGGGTCTTCACATTTTCATCATCAATATTTAAGATTACATAATCACTTTCTGTTAGATTATCAACATAACCTTTAAAAGTTCTTATTATGTGTTCTATATTATCAAAGTAATCTAGGTGATCCTCATCAATATTTAAAATAATTTCTGTTGTAGGGAAATATTTTAGGATATTTGCCTTGTACTCGCAGGCCTCTGTTAAAAATAAATTCTTATCTCCGATTTTTATATTTCCATCAATATCCTTTAGTTGGCCACCAAGCATAATTGTTGGATTAACTTTTAGGTCCTTAATAATTTCTGTAAGCATTGATGTAGTAGAAGTTTTGCCATGAGTTCCTGAAACAGCGATAGATTTCTCATAGTTCTTCATAACTGCGCCTAGGAAGCTTGCTCGGTCAACAAGATCTATTTTTTGTTTAACAGCTTCTGTGTATTCTTCGTTGTCAAAGGAAATTGCATCAGTAAAAACCACAAGGTCCATGCCATTGATGTGTTCTTTTTTGTGTTCGTAGTAAACCTTGGCACCATTTTTTTCTAACTTTTCAGTATTAATAGAAGGGCTCCTGTCGCTTCCATAAATATTGTAGCCCTTAGATAACATCAACTCTGCGAGAGCAGACATGGAGATGCCACCAATTCCTATAAAAAATATATTCTTATAATCACTTTTATCTATATTAATTTCAAACAATTTACTTCCTCCAATTCTTTATAATTATAACATATTTTCTAAAGTGAGAAAATTTTTTAAGTCTTCTTTTAAGTAAATTTAGGGAAAATATTTAACTAACATATTCAATATATAGCTTGATTGTGTTATAATGTGATAAAGAAAGAGAGGATGATACTTCTATGAACATAACTGATGTAAGACTACGTAAATTGCCAACTGAGGGAAAACTTAAAGCGATAGTATCTGTAACCTTTGATAATGAATTTGTGCTTCACGACATAAAAATAATAGAAGGAAAAGAATCATTATTTTTAGCAATGCCAAGCAGAAGACTCCCTAATGGAGAATACAGAGACATTGCCCATCCTATTAGCGCTGAAGCGAGAAAAGAACTTGAAGATGTAGTATTTAAAGAATACTATTCTGTGAAGGAACAACTTGACCAAGAAGAAAACAAGGCTGAAGTTATTGAAGTTGAAGCAGAAGAAGTAATCGAAGAATAAAATTTAAGAATTTAAAGATTTAGAGAGCCAAGAGCTCTCTTTTTTTATGTTAACTTACAAATAAAAAAGGCTATGTAACCATAGCCTTATTAGTCCATCTTGCTCACGTGGACAAGTTCTTTATTTTTGTAATAGTATTTTGGAAGTCTCCTGTTGAAGTGGGTTATGAAGGATGTTTCACAATCACCAGAGTGGATACAGATGTCACGAACCTTTATCTCTTCATGGCCCTGTCTTCCAATTAAGACAACATCGTCGCCAATTTTGCAGTCAATACCTGTGGCATCGACCATCATTTGGTCCATGCAGATGAGACCAATTTGTTTACATCTTTTCCCATTGATCAAAACTTCAATTTTTTCAGAGAGAATTCTTGGGAAGGCATCTGCATATCCAAGGGGAAGGGTCACAACTTTTGTGTCTTTTTCGCAAATATGAAATCTTTCGTAACCTACAGATTCTCCTTTTTTCACTTCTCTTATTGAAGAAATTTGAGCCTTTAAAGATATAATTTCTTCTAAACCAAACTCCTCTGGAAGGTGGTCACTGTCAGTGTATCCAAATTGAATTATACCAGGTCTTACCATATCCAGGTCGTACTCATCGTGAAAGAGAACTGAAAGAGAATTTGCAATATGCCTATACTTAAAAGTACATCCTAGATTATTTAATTCATCAATAAATGAAGTGAAGATTCTAAATTGTCTTTCAGTAAATTCTGGGTCACTTTCACAGGCTGCAAAATGGGAAAAAATCCCCTCAACATTTATATTTTCAAGTTTGAAAATTTCTTTTATTTCTTCTTTTGCTTCATCACAGGGAGTAAAACCAATTCTTGACATGCCTGAGTCAAAGGCAATATGTATCTTAGCTTCTTCTTTTAAATCTTCTGCAAGATCATTTAAGACTTTTGCGTCAGCTAAGGAGTAAATATTTAAGGTAATTTGATTTTTAATTGCTTCTTCGTAAAGGTGGCGAGGAGTGTAGCCTAAAATGAAAATATTAACTCCATCAAATCTCCTTCTTAAACTAAGTGCTTCAGAAAGAGTTGCCACTGCGTAATAATTTATCCCAAGGTTAAGGGAAACTTGTGAAAGTGGGAGAGCACCCAACCTATAAGCGTCGCTTTTTACCACGCTCATAATTTCAGTTTTTTCTCCAACCTTGTCTTTTATTATTTTCATATTATTTTCAAATTTATCAAGATCTATCTCTATCCAAGCAGGTCTTGTCAAAAAATCTTTCATCTCATTGTCCTTTCGATTAAAAGTTACTTTTTTTATTATATCACAGTAAATATATAAAATACTTTTTGAAAATAAAAAAACTGCCAAGAGGCAGTTTAATTAATATTCTTTGTCTATTAATAAAATGTTTAAGATAACAGCTACAATAGTTCCTCCAGAAATTCCAGAAGAGAAAAGAGCAGCAATAACAGTTGGAAGTTTTGCAACAATGTCAGGCCTCATTGTGATTCCAATACCAACACCAATGCCACCAGCAATAATCATTAGATTCTTAGATGAGAACTTAGCTCTTGATAGGGCCTGCATACCTGAACCTAAAATTGTTCCAAACATAAGAATTCCAGCTCCACCAAGGATTGGTGTTGGCATAATAGAAACAAGAGTTGCAAATTTTGGACAAAGACTCATTATAATTAAAATAAATGAGGAGAAGATTGCAACTTTTTTTGACGCACACTTTGTAAGTGGAATAAGTCCTACGTTTTGACTAAAGGTTTGGGCTGCACCTGAACCAAAGACAGGAGAGAGCATTGAACCAATAGCATCTGCTCTTACACCAGAAGCTATGTCGTTGTCATCAAGGTCAACTTCGCAAACTTCACCAAGTGTTTTCATAACTCCAACAGTTTCTATAATTGTAACAAGATAACCTGCTATAAAGGGGATAACAAATTTCACATCAAATTTAAGTCCAAAGGGAAATAAACTTGGAAGTCTTATCCAAGGAGCAGCAGCAACTTGTGAAAAGTCAACAAGGTCTAGTGGAATACAAATGATGTAGGAGATAGTCATGGCAATGACAACTGATGCTGTTGTTGCAAAGCCTCTACCGTAATGATTTATAAAAATTATAAGTAGGAAGGTAAAGACGGCTATCCCAATAAAGAGTGGGTCCCCATAATTTTCTGCACCATAACCTCCACCAACCCAGTCAAAGGCAACAGGCATCATAGTAATACCAATAAGAGTGATTACAGTTCCAGTTACAACTTCTGGGAAGAATCTAAGTAGTGGCTTTATAAAAAAGCTCAAGATTAACTCTAGGAAGGCCCCCATAATTGTTGCACCGAAGTAACCAGCGAGACCGCCGCCCATAGTATTAATAACAGCATTGGCAGGCGGAACAAATCCAAAGTCTGTCCCCATAATAGTTGGAAGTCCTATACCAACCTTGGCCTTGCCCTTAAAAATCCCCCTTGTTTGGATAAAGGAACATATACCCGAAGCAAGGAGGGCAGCAGAGATAAGTACTGAAGTTTCAGCGACATTTGTGCCAGCAATAGCAGCGATACTAAGTGGGACTGCAATAATTCCACTAAAGGCTGTCAAAATATTTTGAAAACCAAGTAGAGATGATTTCAAAAAATCTGGCTTGTCGTCAACTTCATATTCAAGTTTCATACCATAATATTTCTTCACAATAAACCTCATTTCTCATATAATAATGTTGAGTAAATTTTAACACATTCACTTTTAACTAACAATATTTCTAGGATAGAAAGGATGAAAAAATGTACATATTTGTTGGACTTGGTGGAGCCTTGGGGTCTATGCTTAGATATTTTTTATCTAATACCATAAAAAGTAACGGGGACTTTCCTCTTGGCACTTTTATTATAAATGTAGTGGGATCATTTTTAATTGGACTTATTGCTTTTTACGCAGAGAAAAATAATTTGGACTCGAGACTTGTTTTATTTTTAAAGGTTGGATTTTGTGGAGGCTTCACTACCTTTTCAACTTTTGCCTTTGAGATATTTAAGATGGGAGAGAGTAACAAGTTTGGGACAGGAATTTTTTATGCCTTTCTTAGCATAATTTTGTCTATCATTGCTATATATCTCGCAAGAGAAATCACAATAAAGTTATTTTAAAATAAGATTTAAGATTTTTGTAAGAATTTGTAAGAAGTTTTGTAATTATTATTTGCTATTATAATGTCAGAAGGAGGGATGTAATGGATAAGTACAATATTTTAATTGCCGAGGACGACAAGGAAATCGCAAAGTCCATTGGAATTTATCTAAAAAATGAAAATTTTGAAATTTTTTACGCTGAAGATGGACTTGAAGCTCTAGAAATTTTTAAAAATGAAAAAATTGACCTAATTATAATGGACCTCATGATGCCAAAACTTTCTGGCGAAGAAGCAATAATTAAACTAAGAGAAGTTTCCTTTGTCCCAATAATTATCCTATCTGCAAAATCAGAGGACACAGACAAAATTTTTGGACTCAACATTGGTGCTGATGATTATGTTCAAAAGCCCTTCAATCCAATGGAACTTATTGCTCGAGTAAAGAGCAACTTGAGAAGATTTTATGCCTATGATTTAAAAAAGGACAGGAACTTTATTGAGATAGGCAGTATTAAGCTAGACTTGTCACAAAAAATTGCCTATGTGGAGGACAAGCCAGTGGCGCTTACTTCTATTGAGTTTAAAATTTTGGAACTCTTGATGAAGAATCCCAATAGGGTCTTTTCCATTGAAGAAATTTACGAAAGTGTCTGGAATGAACCAGCCATGGAGGCAAAGACTGTGACAGTTCACATTAGACGAATTAGAGAGAAAATCGAAGTAAATCCAAAGAAGCCAATGTACTTAAAAGTTCAGTGGGGTCTTGGATATAAGTTTGAAGATTTGAGGCGAAAATAATGAAAAAAAATTCTTACAAATTATCCTATTATGCTTTAATAATTTTAGTAATTTCACTTGTATCACTTTTGGCAGGATCATTTTTATACAAAAAAAACCCTGATTCTTCTTATAGAAGAAGGATTACAGAAAGTTTGATATACAACACTCTTTATCAGTCAGTAAATAACAATGATGAATTTTATAGTAGTTATAAAGAATTTAACTATGCTGTAAAGTCTTACAAGCTAAAGTATTTTGATATTTATGGAGATGTAGTTACAGACACAGGAGCAATTGAAGCTCAAAAGAAGAAGGATGACCTAAAGGCCAAGGGACTTGACCCAAAACTTTACTTGGACGAAGGTATGTTAAATCAACCAGAATTAAAGTCTGAATACAAAACCTTTTACCTAACTAATGAATATGAAAAAAATGAATTTGATCCTCTAGAGATTGAATTAGGAGATAATGACTTTTTAATCACTGGTTCAGTAATCAATGATAGTACAGTGATTGATAAGGTTCAAAAGAGTCAAAGACTAATGGATAGCGACTACAATTTTATTGATAAGTCTTTTAAATCAGGTTTAAATGAAGCCTTCAGTAGATTAAATAGTAACAATAATGTTAAGAATTTAAAATTTGCTTACTATGCTTCTTTAGACGATGAAGTCTTTAAAGAAATTGGAAGAGATGTCTTTAGGGACCAGGTCCAAGTGCAAATTGGAGTAAGCGTATTGATTGCAGCGGTCTTATCAGCAATACTTGGACTATTTATGAATATGGAAAAAATTGACGGCAGCGAAAGCTTGCGAAAAGTCTTTAAGTTTCCAATAGAAGTTGTGATTATCTTATTTGTAATATTTGTAATTTCCAGTGCAGGAATATCAAGTATGAATCAAATTTATAGAAACTTGTATGTTTTCTATCTATTGTATTTTATTGGTCTTGTGATTGTTTCACTAACAGTAAATTATTTTGTAATCTTACTAAAGAGCATATTTAATAAAAATACAGAAAATTATCTAGTGAAAAATTCATTAATTTATAGGATTTTTACTGGGGCAATTTCTGAATTCTCAAATGCGTCTGATGACAACAAAAATATTAAAGATGCAAAAGTTAAATTTACCCTAGTTTATTTTGTAGTTTTCTTATTGTTTGCAATACTCAACATGATGTTTTCAACTATGTCTTACTATGCTCCTGAAAAAATGATGATTCCAATGATATTATTTGGCATCTTTCTCTATGTGATAATTTTTAAAAACATAAAGGAAGTTGCAAGAATTTACAGAGAGTCCAGCGAAATTGTTAAGGGAAATTACAAAAAGAATATAGAAAAAAATGGTGGTCTTTATGACGGCATAGTTGACAATTTTAACAACATTGGAGAAAACTTAGACCTTGCCATTGAAGATGCAGTCAAGTCCGAAAGGTTAAAGACAGAACTAATTACAAATGTGAGCCACGACCTAAAGACACCTCTCACTTCAATACTAAATTACTCTGACTTGCTTTCAAAGGAAGATAATTCTGAAGAGGAAGCTAGAGAGTATGCAAGGATAATTAATGAAAAGTCCAACAAGCTCAAGGTCTTAATCGAAGACTTGTTTGAAGTTTCAAAGGCAAGTTCTAACAACGTTGAACTTGATAGGCAAGAACTTGATTTTAATTCTCTCGTTGCCCAATCCATTGGCGAGTGGGAAGATAAAATTGCAGAAAACAATATTGAGATAATTTCAAACCTTCCTGAAGAAAAAGTTATGCTTAACATTGATGGACAAAAATTCTCAAGAGTCTTAGACAACTTATTCTCAAATATTTCTAAGTATGCCTTAGAAAACTCAAGAGTATATGTTGACTTAAGAGATGATGGCAGAGTTAAGCTTACAATAAAAAATATTTCTAAGTATCCACTTAATATTTCTGCAGAAGAACTCATGGAAAGATTCACTCGTGGAGAAAAATCAAGGACAACTTCAGGATCAGGTCTTGGTCTATCAATAGCATCTTCCTTTGTAAGAGCTCACGGAGCAAGCTTTGACATAGACATCGACGGAGACTTATTCAAAGTTACAATCGAATTTTAAAAATAAATTTAAGAGAAAGAGAGAAAGTTCGGGAGACCGGACTTTTTTCTTTGCCCTAAATTCCTCTTGTGATAATATAAGACCTAGGAAGTGATAATGTGATTCTAAATAAAATACGAAAATTAATGAAAGAAAATAAAATAGATTTTTATCTTGTGCCATCAAAGGACCCACATGGGTCTGAGTACCTGCCAGACTATTACAAGGAAAGAGAGTTTTTGACAGGTTTTACTGGTTCACAAGGGACAGCACTTGTTACAAGAGACGAAGCCTATCTTTGGACTGATGGAAGATATTACATCCAAGCTGCAAGAGAGATAAAAGACTTTGGCTTTGAACTCAAAAAGCAAGGACAAGCTGGAGTCTTAAATTATGATGAGTGGATAGTTGAAAATATTAAAGAGGGAATGACACTTGGTCTTAATGCAGAATACTTTTCTCATCAAGAGTTTTCTTCTATCTCAAAGAAATTGCAAAATAAAAATATTAAAATCCTTGACATAGATTTGATAAAAGACCTTTGGGAAGATAGGTATGACTTCCCATCTGATGATGCCTTCTTGTTGGACATCAAATACGCAGGTAAGTCTGCGTCAGAAAAGATTTCTGAGATCAGAGAAATTCTAAAAAAGAAAAATGCCCATATGACAGTGGTTTCTTCACTTGTTGACATTGGCTGGACTCTAAATCTTCGTGGCATGGACATAAAGGACATACCAGTTTTAATTTCCTTTATGGTAATAGAAGAAGGCAAGGTTCTTTTATTTACTGACAAGGCTAAGACAAAAAATATTGAAGAAGAACTTTCTAAAGTGGTAAAAATAAAAGATTATTCAGAATTTTATGAACATTTAAAAACTTATAAGGACGAAAAAATTTATCTTGATTCCGCATCTATTAATGAAAGAATTTATAAGGGACTTTGTGAAAAGAATGAAATTATTTTTGGAAGAAATATTTCAGAAGATTTAAAGACTATAAAAAATGAAGTTGAAATAAAAAATCTTGAAGAAACTTATGTTAGGGATGGAGTAGCACTTTTTAAGTTCATCTACTGGTTAAAGAAGAATGCAAAAAATAAAATTGGAGAATATGAGGCTGCTATGAAACTTGATAGCCTCCGTGCTGAAGACCCACTTTATATTTCCAATTCCTTTGATACAATTTCTGCTTATGGACCTAATGCTGCCATGATGCACTATCACGCAACAGAAGAAAATGAGTCAACTATTGAAGACAAGGGACTCTATCTTGTGGACTCAGGTGGCCAATACTATTCAGGAACAACTGACATAACAAGGACAATTGCCATGGGAGATTTAAGTGAAGAAGAGATTAGAGATTACACATTGACCCTAAAGAGTCACATCAACCTCATGGATGCAGTTTTCTTAAAGGGAACTTATGACCTAGCCCTTGATGGGATAGCAAGGTATTCCCTTTGGCAAGAGAGAATGGATTACAAGTGTGGCACTGGCCATGGAATTGGTTTTGTTCTTTCAGTTCACGAGGGACCTCAAAGAATTTCTCCAAGAGACCCTGCAGTTAGGATGGAAGAGGGAATGATAGTTTCCAATGAACCTGGAGTTTATAAAGAAGGCAATCATGGAATTAGGATCGAAAACATCATGAGGGTTGTTTACGACTGTGAAACTGTGGACTCTGTCTTTGATAAGTTTAAGACAATTTCCTTCTGTCCCTTTGAACTTGATGCAATTGATGTAAGTCTTTTAACAGATAGACAAGTAGAAGTTTTAAATGCCTACCACAAAGAAGTTTTTGAAAAATTAAGTCCATATATTGAAGGAGAAATTTTAGAGTTTTTAAAAGAAGCAACTAGAGAGGTATAGACAATTGTTAGATTTAAGAGAAAGGCTTGATAAACTTCCTGACAAACCAGGGGTTTATATAATGAAAAATGAATTAGACGAGATAATCTATGTTGGAAAAGCTAAATCTCTTAGAAAAAGAGTTAGACAATACTTTGGATCCTATGGGAAGTCCTCAAAAAAAGTTGCCAGCATGGTGTCAAAGATTCATGACTTCGAGTATATAATAGTAGAAAATGAAGTTGAGTCCCTGGTTCTTGAGTCCAACCTAATTAAGGATAATCTGCCTAAATACAACATCCTCTTGCGTGATGACAAGCAGTATCCCTACATCAAGGTCAAGGTCAACGAGAGGTTCCCAAGGGTAATGAAGACAAGAAGGGTTGAAAAAGACGGGGCAAAATATTTTGGACCATATCCTGATGTCTTTGCAGTAAATGGATCCATTGAAACCTTTGAGAGGATTTATCCACTTAGGACTTGTAATTTAAATCTTGAAAATGTGGAAGAAAAACCCTTTAGGCCTTGTCTTAATTACTACATTGGCAAGTGCCTGGGTCCCTGCACAGGAGAAGTAAAAGATGAAGATTACAATGTAATGGTTGATGAAGTTCTAAGTTTTTTATCGTCTTCAAACAGTAACGTGGTTGATAAGCTTCATGAGAAGATGATGGACTATTCAAGAAACCTTGATTATGAAAATGCGGCAGACATTCGTGACAGGATTAAAAATCTTGAATACCTAAAGGAAAGACAACTTATTTCTGACCCTGAGGCAAATGATGATAAAGACATCATAGCCCTTGCCAAGGGTATTGACGAAGTCTTAATTCAAATCTTCTTTTTTAGGAATGGGAAGATTATTGGACGCGAGCACTACATGATTAGGGACTATTACAACGATTCCTATGAAGAAATATTTTCTTCTTTTGTAAAACAATTTTATATAGGAGCATCTTATATTCCAAAGGAAATTATAATAGAAGAAAAACCCATGGATATAAAAGTCTTGGAAGACTGGCTCACTGAAAAAAGAGGAAATAAGGTGAGCATTGTAGTTCCAATAAAGGGCAACAAGAAGGAACTTGTGAGGATGGTAAAGAGAAATGCCCTTGATATGATTGAAAAATACGGAGACAAGTTTAAGAAGCGTGCCGAAACAAATAAGAAGGCTCTTGAAGACATAAAAGACCTACTTGGCCTAGACGAAATTCCAAGAAGGATTGAAGCCTATGACATTTCAAATATTTCAGGAGTTGAATCAGTTGGTTCCATGGTTGTCTTTGAAGATGGTGATGCAAAAAAAAGTGACTACAGGAAGTTTAGAATTAAAAGTGTAGTTGGTCCTGATGACTATTCAAGCTTAAAAGAAGTAATTGAAAGGAGATTTAAAAGAGGAGTAGAAGAGAAAAAATCTTCTAAGTCATCTTCTTTTTCAAATTTTCCAGACCTAATAATGATGGATGGTGGTAAGGGACAGGTCAATGCAGCCAAGGAAATCTTAGACAAGTTAGGCTTAAATTTAGAAATTTGTGGACTTGTTAAGGACGATTTCCACAAGACTCGTGGGATTATTTACAATAATGAGGAATTTAAAATAGATATAAATTCTCGTGCCTATAAGATGATTTATAAAATTCAAGAAGAAGCCCACAGGTTTGCCATAAATTATCACAGAAACTTAAGGTCCAAGACTATGTTTAAGTCAGAACTTGACAATATAAAGTTGATTGGGCCAAAGAGAAAGGAAAATCTCTTAAAACATTTTAAATCAATTGATAAGATAAAAAATGCAAGCGTAGAAGAACTAATGGAAGTCGAATCCATGAATGAAGCCAGTGCAAATTCCATTTACCAGCACTTTAGGGGAGGAAAAAATGGGCGTTAAAATAAAATATATAGTAGATGAATTGAATTTTGAACTTGTTCACGCATCTACAGACTACAAGGATATTGAAATAGAAAGTAGCGATATCAATAGGCCAGGACTGCAACTTAATGGTTACTACTCAAAATTTGTTAAGGACAGGATCCAACTTATAGGAACTCAAGAGTGGCACTATATAAATTCTATGGAAGACAAGAAAAGGTATGAAACCCTAGAAAAGTTATTTATGTATGACATTCCAGCAGTAATTGTTTCTAGAAATGCTGAAATTTTTCCTCAAGCTATTGAACTTGCAAAAAAATACAATGTAACGATTCTTAGAAGTCCTGATTCAACATCCAAAGTTTTTAGTAAGATAATTTCTCTAGTAGAAGATGAGCTTGCACCAACTATGAGGATGCATGGTGTTCTTTTAGATATTTCAGGTATAGGAGTTTTAATAACTGGTAGGAGTGGAATCGGAAAAAGTGAAACAGCTCTAGACCTTATCTCTAATGGTGCGAGGTTAATTTCTGATGACTCAGTTATCATAAAGAATTTAGATAAGAGGCTTATAGGAAAGTCGCCAGAAATAACAAAGTATTTTATGGAAATAAGAGGCGTTGGCATAATAGATATTCAAAAAATGTTTGGTGTTGGCTTCGTAATGGAAGAAAAAGAAATCGAAGTTGTTGTTAACTTAGAAGATTGGGACGAATCAAAAGAATATGAAAGACTTGGACTAGACAACAAGTATCAAAGCATTCTTGGGATAGATGTTGTAAGGTTTGACATACCAGTTAAGCCTGGAAGACATACAGCTCTTATAATTGAAGTTGCAACAAAGAATTATAAGCAAAAAGAACTGGGTTATAATCCCGCAGAAGCATTAAATAATAGGTTAATGAATAATAGAAGGTAGGAGAAGATAAAAGTATTAGAGAGTAGTTTATTTATTATTATGAATAGTAAAACTTTATATAAAAATAGAAACATGATTCCATAAAGTGGAACACCTTTCGCAATTCGCTATTTTCAAATCTTTCTAAGACTTTTATTAATAATATTATTGAAATTTATTAAATTAAGTTCTATAATATAACCAGTATGGTTAGTTAATATTTATATTATTAATAATTAGGAGGCAAATATGTCTAAAACATTTAAAACAATGGACGGTAATGAAGCAGCTGCTCACGTGGCTTATGCCTTTTCAGACGTTGCTTGTATTTACCCAATAACACCTTCTTCACCAATGGCTGAGCACATTGATGCTTGGGCTTCTCACGGAAGAAAAAACATCTTCGGTCAAGAAGTATTGGTTAAGGAGTTACAATCAGAAGGAGGAGCTGCTGGAGCTGTTCACGGTTCACTACAAGCTGGATCATTAACATCAACATATACAGCATCTCAAGGTTTATTACTTATGCTACCCAACATGTACAAGATAGCAGGGGAACTACTTCCAGGTGTATTCCACGTTGCTGCTAGAGCACTAGCATCACATGCACTTTCAATCTTTGGAGACCACCAAGACGTTATGGCAGCTAGAGCTGCAGGACTTGCTATGTTAGCATCTGGTTCAGTTCAAGAATCTATGGACTTAGCTGGTGTTGCTCACTTAGCATCAATTAAGGGAAGAGTACCATTTATCCACTTCTTTGACGGATTCAGAACATCCCACGAAGTTCAAAAAATTGAAGTACTTAATTACGAAGACCTTGAAAAACTAGTAGACAAAGAAGCAGTAAAAGCTTTCAAACAAAGAGCTCTTAACCCTAATGGACCAGAAATTAGAGGTACTGCACAAAACGCTGATATCTACTTCCAAGAAATTGAAGCATCAAACCACTACTACACTGATATCATTGATATTACTGAAGGTTACATGAAGGACATTTCTGAATTAACTGGTAGAGAATACAACCTATTTAACTACTATGGTGCAAAAGATGCTACTGATATTATCGTGGCAATGGGTTCAGTAACTGAAACAATCGAAGAAGTTGTTGACTACTTAAACGCAAAGGGACAAAAGACAGGACTTGTTAAAGTTCACCTTTACAGACCTTTCTCAATTAAACATTTAATGGAAGCAATTCCAGAAACTGTAGAAAGAATTGCAGTTCTTGATAGAACTAAGGAAAAGGGAGCAGTAGGACAACCACTTTACCTTGATGTTAGAGATGCATTCTACGAATCAGATAAGAGACCTCTTATCGTTGGTGGTATCTACGGTCTAGGTTCAAAGGACACTAACCCAACAGATATTCTTGCAGTTTACGAAAACCTTAAAGCAGACCAACCTAAGAATGATTTCACTATTGGTATCGTTGACGATGTAACTCACAAATCACTTGAAATTAAAGAACACATCACAACTGAACCTGAAGGAACTATTAGATGTAAGTTCTGGGGATTCGGATCTGACGGTACTGTAGGTGCAAACAAATCTGCAATCAAGATTATCGGTGACAACACTGACATGTATGCACAAGGTTACTTTGACTATGACTCTAAAAAATCTGGTGGGGTTACAATGTCTCACTTAAGATTTGGTGAAAATAAGATTACATCAACATATCTTCTAACAGAAACTGACTTTATTTCTTGTTCAAAACAATCTTATGTTTACTCTTATGACCTATTAAGAGGACTTAAGAAGGGTGGAAAGTTCCTTCTAAACACTATTTGGAATGATGAACAACTTGACGAACACCTACCAGGATATATGAAGAAATATATTGCTGATAATGAAATTGAATTCTACACAATTAACGCAACTAAAATAGCTGCAGAAGTTGGACTTGGTGGAAGAACAAACATGGTAATGCAAGCTGCATTCTTTAACCTTTCTCAAGTACTTCCAATAGATAAGGCTGTTAAACTTCTTAAAGAAGCTATCGTAAAAGATTACGGCGCTAAGGGTGACGACATTGTTAACATGAACTACGCTGCAGTAGATCAAGGTATCGATGCTCTACACAAAGTAGAAGTTAAAGAATCTTGGAAAGATGCTGATACAACTAAGGACTTCAAAATCGATGGAGCACCAGAATTTATCAACAACATTCTTATTCCAATGAACAGACAAGAAGGTAACGATCTTCCTGTATCAACTTTCGTAAACATGGTTGACGGTACATTCCCATCAGGCACAAGCCGTTACGAAAAGAGAGGTATTGCAGTTAATGTTCCTCACTGGAAGAACGAAAACTGTATCCAATGTAACCAATGTTCATTAGTTTGTCCTCACGCAGTAATTAGACCTTTCCTTGCTGACGAAGAAGAAAAGGCTAACGCACCAGAAGGCTTTGAAACAATTAAGGCTAGAGGTAAGGGACTTGAAGATTACGAATACAGAATGCAAATTTCTCCACTAGACTGTACAGGTTGTGGTAACTGTGCTCAAGTTTGTCCAGCAAAAGAAAAAGCACTTGTTATGACACCATTTGAAGAAGAAATTGACGTTCAAGCAGCTAACTGGGAATATGCATCTAACAATATTAAATCTAAAGAAGAACACATTGAGCCGAACAACTTCAAGAACACTCAATTCCAAACTCCATATCTTGAATTCTCAGGAGCATGTGCAGGTTGTGGAGAAACTCCATATGTAAAACTTGTTACACAATTATTTGGAGATAGAATGAGTATTGCTAACGCAACAGGTTGTTCATCAATCTGGGGTGGATCAGCACCATCAATGCCATATTGTACAGATGAATGTGGAAATGGACCATCATGGGCTAACTCCTTATTCGAAGATAACGCTGAGTACGGATATGGTATGGCTGTTTCTCAAACTCAAACAAGAAATAGAATTAAAAACCTTATGGAAGAATTTGTTGAACTTAATGTTGACGCAGAAGCTAATGAAGCATTCAATGCTTGGATCGAAGGAATGGATGACTACAAGACTTCTAAGGCAGCAAGTGCAAATGTACTAAAAGTTCTTGACAAAAAATTTGGCAACGACAAGGCTGATGAAATCATTGAAGATCTTAAGGGTCTTGAAAAATTCTTAATTAAGAAGAGTCAATGGATCATCGGTGGAGACGGATGGGCTTACGACATCGGATATGGTGGAGTTGACCACGTTCTTGCATCTGGTGAAGACATTAACATCCTTGTTCTAGATACTGAAGTTTATTCAAACACTGGTGGTCAAGCTTCTAAGGCAACTCCAACAGCAGCAATTGCACAATTCGCAGCAGCTGGTAAGTTAACCAAGAAGAAAGACCTTGGTCTAATGGCAACAACTTATGGTTATGTATATGTAGCTCAAATTGCTCTTGGCGCTGACAAGAACCAAGCTTATAAGGCAATTAAAGAAGCAGAAGCTTACAATGGTCCATCACTAATCATTGCTTACGCTCCATGTATTAACCACGGTATTAGAGTAGGTATGGGCTTCTCAATTGAAGAAGAAAAGAAAGCTGTTGAAACAGGTTACTGGCACCTATATAGATTCAACCCTGAACTTAAAGAAGAAGGAAAGAATCCATTCATCCTAGACTCTAAAGAACCTACTAAACCATTCAGAGACTTCTTAGATGGAGAAGTAAGATATACATCTCTTAAGAAGTTATTCCCTGAAAGAGCAGAAAAACTTTACGAAGTTGCTGAAGAAAATGCTAAGGATAGATACGCAAGTTACCTAGCACTTTCAGAAGACGAAGAATAATTTTTGCCAAATAATATAATTTCTAAATAAATAAATTTAACTCGCTTGAGGAAACTTGAGCGAGTTTTTTTATTGATATTTTAAAAGTATATATCTTATAAGATTTAAGTTAAATAAGAAATTGATAAAAACTTATTAAATTTCATTAAACTAAAATCAGTTTATAAGTTAAAAGTGTCTACAAAGTCACAATTATTTATGAAGTAACAATTATTTATAAAGTTATAATTTATTCTAAATTCATATTTATTTAGTAAGCTATTTTTTGTTCTCAATTTATAAATTAAGGCTTCAAGAAAGAAGATTAATCTTTTTGATTATTATAAATTTATAACAAAAATAATATTATCTAAATTGTAACAATAAGTTGGCCACTTTTTAGTTTTCAATCTAATATATAAATTAAAAAAATTTTTCATAAAAATTCAATAAGGCCTTAAGATTTTATTAAAAAGGATTGAAAATATTTATAATATAAGAGAAAGTTCAAAATGAAATTTAAAAAATAAAATTATTATGAAGCAAGCTGAAACGAGACAATAAATCTTAATTAATAGGGCCAAAAGATTGATTTTTTTAATTATTTAATATAATATTAAATTTGTTAATGGAGGTCGAAATGAAACTAATTTTTGATATAAATGGTGGCGACAATAAGGCTGAAATAATAAAAGGGGCGATTGATGCTTCCAAGGAATTTGACAAAGAAGTTATCCTAGTTGGAAGAGAAGATTTCATAAAGGAAAATCTTCAAGAATTAGATTATGATAAAGAAAAAATAGAAATAATAAATGCAAGTGAAAACATAGAAAACAATGAAGAACCTGTTCTTGCTTTAAGAAAAAAGAAGGACTCTTCTATTGTTAAGGCAATGACTTTATTAAAAGAAAAAAAGGCTGATGCCTTAATATCTGCAGGGAGCACTGGTGCCCTATTAGGGGGAGGAATCTTCTTAGTTGGTAGAATAAAGGGAATAAAAAGAGGAGTGCTTCCAACTTTAATTCCAGGGCTTAAGTCCAACACACTTGTGATAGATTCGGGAGCAAACATGGACACAAGTCAAGAACTCCTTGAAGAATTTGCAGTCTTAGGCGATATCTTTCTAAGAGAATATTCTAAGATAGAAAGCCCTAGAATTGGACTTTTAAATGTTGGAGCAGAAGAAGGAAAGGGAAACAAACTTTATAAAGAAGCTTACCAAAAATTAAAAGAATCTGATCTTAACTTTGTGGGAAACATTGAAGCTAGAGACATAATGGATAATGATGTTGACCTTCTTGTTTGTGATGGATTTGATGGAAATGTCCTTCTTAAATCTATTGAAGGTGTAGTTGACTTTGCAACAAAGAGCGTATTTCACGGAATAGCAACATCAGACCTAGATGATAAGAGCAAAAAAGCCTTCACTGAGTTTTTAATGAATAAATTTAAAAATCTTGATGCTAAAGAAGTTGGTGGAACAATTCTACTTGGAATTGACGGAAATATTATTAAGGCTCATGGAAATTCTGATGCCAAAGCTATAAAAAATGCTGCAAAATATGCAATAGATATAGTAGAATCTAATATTGTAGAAAAAATAAAAGAAAAGGTGGAAAAATAATGAAGGATAGAATATTACAAATTATTGCTGAACAATTTAATTTTGATAAAGAAGATCTTACTGAAGATATGAACTTCCAAGATGACCTAAATGCAGACTCTATTGAGTTAGTTGAACTAGTAATGACAATAGAAGAAGAATTTGAGACAGAAGTTTCTGAAGAAGATCTTGAAAAACTAAAAACAATTGGCGATGTAATTGAATACGTAGAAGATTTGGAACAATAATCTCATGACCTTTTCCAATTTAAAGAATCTTGAAAAAAAATTAAATTATGATTTTAAGGACAAAGGTCTTTTGAAAACAGCCTTGACTCATTCATCTTATGTAAATGAAAATAAGATGAAACAATATGACAGCAATGAAAGACTTGAGTTTCTTGGCGATGCCATACTTGGCTTGGTTATTGGAGAATATTTTTATAAAAAATTTCCCCATGATCTTGAAGGATCTTTAACTAAGATGAGGGCAGAGTCTGTTAACGAAAAAGTTTTGTTTTTCATTGCCAAGGGTCTAGGCCTTGGAGATTATATAAGATTTGGCAAAGGTGAAGAGAAAAATGGGGGAAGCAAGAGAGAATCAACTTCTGCTGACGCTCTTGAAGCCCTAATTGGCGCAGTTTATTTGGATTCAGACTTCAAGGTAGCAAAGAATATTATTTTAAGTTTATTTGATGAATTCTTAAAGGAAGATGGATATAAGCTTTTTAACATTGATTTTAAAACCATGCTTCAAGAAGAGGTTCAAAAGTCTGGACAGAAAGCTGAGTATAAACTAGTTAGAGAAGAAGGACCTGACAATGACAAGACCTTCTTTACAGAATTATACCTAGATGGAATTTTAGAAGGTAAGGGATCTGGAAAGACTAAGAAAGAGTCTCAGCAGGAAGCCGCCAAAGTTGCCCTTGAAAGGAGAAGGAATGGCTAAGAGAAATATAATACCTATTTTCATTCCTCACTACGGCTGTCCTAATGATTGTGTTTTTTGCAACCAAAGAAAAATTACAGGGATATCTACAGATATTTCAAATAGTGATGTGGAAGATACTATTTTGGAATATCTTTCTTATTTTAAGAGGAAGGATAATGTTGAAGTTGCCTTTTATGGCGGAAGTTTTACTGCCATTCCCCTTGAAGAACAGGTTGGATTTTTAAAAGTTGCCCACTCTTACAAGGAGAAGGGTTTAGTTAAATACATTAGACTTTCAACAAGGCCCGATGCCATTGATGAAGAGATTCTAGACAATTTAAAAAAATATGGCGTAGACATAATTGAACTTGGCGTCCAAAGTCTTGACCCAGAGGTTCTAAGATTATCCAACAGGGGACATGATTCTTCTTGTGTATATGAAGCAGCGAGCTTAATTAAGTCCTATGGTTTTAAACTAGGTCTTCAGCAAATGGTAGGCCTTCCAGGAGATGATTTGGAAAAATCGCTTTATACTGCCAGAGAATTTGTTAAGTTAGACCCCTATTGCGTTAGAATTTATCCAACCCTTGTTATAAAAGAGACGGCCTTATGTAAAAATTTGGAAAGAGGAAGTTACCAGGCTCTTGAATTAGAAGATTCTATTGGATATGTAGCAAATCTTTTAAATATTTATTATAGGCACAATATTAATGTAATAAGGGTTGGACTTCAGCCAACAGATAATATAAATTATGGTGGCGATATTGTTGCAGGAGCCTTTCATCCAGCCTACAGACAATTAGTTGAATCTTATTATTTTAAAAAGGCACTTATAAATTATTTTAGGTCTTCAAATAATATTGAAGATGAAGTTACAATCATTGCTAATGGGAAAAATATTTCAAATATAAGTGGACAGGGGTCAAAAAACAAGAATGAAATAATTAAGGAATTAGGAATAAAAAAATTAAATCTTAGACAAGAAGATCTTACTAATTTTGAAGTAAAGATTCTGTCAAAGAAAGACGAAATTATTGATGTGAGAGATTACTACAGGTGAGCAGATGTTTTTAAAATCCGTTACTATGCAGGGCTTTAAGTCCTTTGCAAATAGAACAAAAATTGAATTAGATAAGACCACTACGGCAATTGTTGGACCTAATGGAAGTGGAAAAAGTAATATTACAGATGCAATAACCTGGGTACTGGGAGAATCTTCTGCTAAAAACCTACGTGGGGCCAAGATGGAAGATGTTATTTTCTCTGGAACTGACTCAAAAAAACCCCTTGGTATGGCTGAAGTTACAATCCTTTTTGATAATTCAGATAAGTCATTAAACCTTCCTTATAATGAAGTTTCTGTAACTAGGAGGATGTACAGGTCTCTTGAAAGTGAATTCTTAATTAACAACAAGAAGTGCAGGCTCAAGGACATAAAAGAACTATTTATGGATACGGGAATTGGTAAGGATGGTTATTCCGTCATTGGTCAAGGAAAAATCGAATCAGTCCTAAGTTCAAAGCCAGAAGACAGGAGAAATATCTTCGAAGAAGCTGCAGGAATTTCAAAATATAAGTACAAGAAAGTTCAATCTAAGAACAAACTCTTAAAGACTGAGGAAAATTTAATTAGAATAGAAGATATTCTTTCGGAAATTGAAAGTCAAGAAAAGAATTTGAGGGTTCAGGCAGAAAAAGCTGAAGCTTACTTAAAAGACTATGAAGAATTAAAAATCTATGACATAAACTACTCTTGTAAGGATATGAAAAAACGTGAAGAAGACTTGACTAATAAGATAGAAGAGCTTGAAGTCCTTAAAGAAGATTCTAAAAAAATCTTAATTAATAGAGAAAGTTTGTCGCAAAACCTTGAAGAAATCCAAGAAAAATTAGAAAAATTGAAAGAAGAAGATGAAGTTTCCAGTGAAAAACTAAGGCTTTATAAGGAAGAGTTTGATAAGTTAAATTTAGAAATTAACCTTGATGAAGAAAAAATAAATTCTTTAAAGAAAGATATTGAAAGAATTGGTCTTGAAAATGAAAATCTAGATAAAGACCTACTTGGTTTAAAAGAATCTCTTGAAGAAATAGGAAAAGATAGAGAAGTTTTAAATAAATCAAAGGAAGGAATTCTTGAGAAGTTAACTACAAAGGATTCTGTAATAAAAAATTTAGAAGCTGAATTTAAAAACTTAGAAGAAGTAGGCAACTTAAATTTTGAAAATAAAAATAAAGTAAAGAATGAAATTGAAAATATAAAATTCAAGAGTGAAACTTTAAAAGACATTATAGAAGAAAAAAATAACAGGAAGTCTAATTTAGATAAGTCAATTGAAAACCTCAAAGAAAATCAAGCTGAATTTTCAAAGATTATAGATAGAGATTCTTTAGAATTAAAAACCTTAAAAGAAAATCTAGAAAAAGATGATCAGGAATTTGAAAAAACCAAAGAAAGCCTTTTAAAGCTTGATGAAGAAAATAAAAATCTAGAAAACAAATTAATTGGAAGAAAAAACGAAGGAAACGAAATCCTTGCAAGATTAAAAATTTTGGAAAATATGGAATTAAATTATGAAGGTTACAATAGAACTGTTAAATCCTTTATGAATTTTTCTTCTAAAAACGATATTTTTAAGGATTCACTCTATGGTCCAGTGGCAGAGAAATTCTATGTAGAAAAAGAATTTGAAAAGGCAATTTCTGTTGCCCTTGGGTCTATGTCACAAAACATTATTGTGTCATCAACCAAAGATACTTCAGAGATGTTAAAAATCTTGGAAAAAAATAAGATGGGAAGGGCTACCTTCTTGCCTCTGGATAGGGTGTCTGGCAACAAGGTCAAAATAAATTCTAAGGAAGATGGAATGGTTGGACTTGCTTGTGACCTAATAAAATTTGATGAAGTCTTTAAAGGTATCTTTTATAATTTGCTTGGAAGAGTCATAATAGCCGATAACTTCAAGAATGCTTCTAGAATTTCAAAAAAGCACAGACTTAAAGTTGTAACTATTAAGGGAGAAGTTTTTAACCCATCAGGAGCAATAACAGGTGGTTCCCTTAACAATTACAATAGTAGCTTTATCTTGCGTAAAAATGAAATTACAGACTTCCAAAATAAATTCAAGGATCTTCAAGGGCAAATAAAGAAAATTGAATCTGAAAAAAATCATCTTGAAGAAAAAATTTCTGAACTCAATGAATTTGCAGAAACTTATATGGAAAAGAGAAATTCCCTTAAGCTTAAGATCAATGATATTGAGTCAAATATTTATAAAAATAAAAATGATAAGGACCTTAATTCAGAATACTTAAATAAGTATCTAAGGGAAAAAGAAGAACTTGAAAAAAATATAGAAGCTGATTTAAAAACCTTAGAAAATAACAAGCTTGAGATTGAGAACAAAAACAAGTTACTTGAAGACCTCTTAAATGAAGTTGACAGCGGAGATAGGCTTGCAGGACTTTCAAAGGAAATCGAAGGGTTAAAGACAGAAAAAATTGAAATCCAATTATTAGAAAGAGAAAATAGAGAGAAAATCCTTTATAAGACTAGGGAAATAGATAGGATAAATTCAGACTTATCTTTAACTGGGGAGAAACTTGAGAATAATAAGAAACTTCTAATAGAAGCTCAAAGAAATATTGAAGAAAAGAAAAAATCTAATGATGAAAACAAAAAGTCTCTTGAAGAAGTCAGAAAATCCATTGAAAGTTTGAAGAATCATTTAGAAGAAATAAAAAAAGATTTAGATGAGAAGAATAAGACTTACTTAGATAAGAGAGAAGAACTTTCAGATTTGAAGGAAAGGTCCTTGGTTATAAGTTCTGAAATGGAAAAGACAGAACTAAAAATAGAAATGAATAGGAATAAAATTTCTAATGAAGTGGAAAGGTTAAAGGAAGATTACGAAGTAGAAGATTATCATGAATTTATTGACGAAAGCCTCAAGGACTTAAAAGAGGGTACCCTAAGAAGGTTAAAGAAAAAAGTTCGTGACTATGGAGAAGTAAATATTTCATCGATAGAAGAGTATAGGGTAGTTAAAGAAAGATTTGATTTCTACACTTCTCAAAGAGATGACTTAATTCAATCTAAGGAAGAGATTAAATCGATCTTAAGCAAGCTTGACCATGAGATGAAAAAATTATTTAATGAAGCTATGGAAGAAATTTCAGGGAACTTTACAGAAATTTTCAAAATTCTATTTAATGGTGGTCGAGCAGAAATAAGCATTGAGGGAGATGTCTTAGAATCAGGAATTGAAATCAAGGCATCACCACCAGGTAAGAGATTGCAGTCACTTTCACTTTTATCAGGTGGCGAGAGATCTCTTACGGCAGTTGCCCTCTTATTTGCTCTCTTAAAGTATAGACCGGCGTCATTTTGCATCCTAGATGAAATTGATGCGGCGCTTGATGATGCAAACATTAAGAGGTATGCAGATTACCTTTTAACACTAGAAGGAATTCAATTCATTATAATTACTCACAGAAAGCTCACAATGGAGATTGCAAAGACCATGTATGGTGTTACAATGGAAGAGAAGGGAATTAGTAAGTTGTTCTCTGTAAAATTAAAGGATTAGGTGATAGATATGTTTAATTGGTTAAAAGATAAATTTAAGAAAAAAGATTCTGAAGAAACAAAAGACATTCATGAAAAACTTGAAGAAGTTTCAGAAGAGGGAAATCTTTCTGAGGAAGATGTAGAGACATCAGAAAAAAAAGAAGATACAAATGAAGTCTTTAAGGACAATGAAGTGGTTGAAGAAGCTTTAGAAGATAAGAAAGAAAAACCTGCTCAAGAAGAAACTCAAGCGGAAGCAGAAGAAATTCATGAAAAACTTGAAGAAGTATCAGAAGGTGGAAATCTTTCTAAAGAAGATGTAGAGACATCAGAAAAAAAAGAAGATACAAATGAAGCCTTTAAGGACAATGAAGTAGTTGAAGAAGCTTTAGAAGATAAGGAAGAAAAGCAAGAAGAAACTCAATCAGAAGTAGAAGACATTCATGAAAAACTTGAAGAAGTATCAGAAAGTGGAAATCTTTCTAAAGAAGAAGTAGAAACTTCAGAAAAAAAAGAAGATACAAATGAAGCCTTTAAGGATAATGAAGTAGTTGAAGAAGCTTTAGAAGATAAGGAAGAAAAGCAAGAAGAAACTCAATCAGAAGTAGAAGACATTCATGAAAAGCTTGAAAATGTTTCAGAAAGTGGAAATCTTTCTAAAGAAGAAGTAGAAACTTCAGAAAAAAAAGAAGATACAAATGAAGCCTTTAAGGATAATGAAGTAGTTGAAGAAGCTTTAGAAGATAAGAAAGAAAAGCAAGAAGAAATAGAAGAAGAGCCCAAAAAAGTTTCACTCTTCCAAAGACTAAAGGAAGGTCTGGATAAGACTAGAAAAGAAGTAGGAATAAAAATTAACACAGTCCTAGGGGCCTATGTCAAGATTGATGACGAAATGCTTGAAGACCTGGAAGACATTTTAATATCAGCAGATATTGGAATGGAAACGACAATGAAGTTAATTGACAACTTGCGTGAAACAATTATAAGAGAAAAAATAAATGATCCACAAGAAGTTAAACCACTTCTAATGGCAGAAGCAAAGAAATTAATGAACCCAGACCTAAACACTCAAATTAATACAGAACCACCTGTAATCATCTTGGTAGTTGGAGTAAATGGTGTTGGAAAGACAACAACTATTGGTAAGCTTTCTTCAAGATTCAAAAGAGATGGCAAGTCAGTTCTTGTTTGTGCAGCTGATACTTTTAGGGCAGCAGCCATTGACCAATTAAAGGAATGGGGAAATAGGGCTCACGTAGATATAATCAGTCACGCTGAAGGGTCTGATCCTGCAGCAGTTGTCTTTGACGCAATAGAAGCTGCTAAGGCAAGAAAGACTGACGTCTTAATAGTTGACACAGCGGGAAGACTTCACAACAAGTCTAATCTAATGAAGGAACTTGAAAAAATTAACAGAATTATCACTAATAAGTATCCAGAAGCAAACCGTGAAAATCTATTAGTTCTTGATTCAACAACAGGTCAAAATGCAATTAACCAAGCTAAGACCTTTAGAGAAGCAACTGACATAACAGGAATTGCTCTTACAAAACTTGATGGAACTGCAAAGGGTGGGGTGGTTGTTGCCCTTCAATCAGAACTAGGAATTCCTATTAAACTTATTGGAGTTGGAGAAGGCATTGATGACCTTCAAGACTTTAACATTGATAGCTTCTTAGAAACAATTTTTGGATAAAATTAATAAAGATATTAAGTAGGTCACAGAGCCTACTTTTTTTATTGATCAATTTTAAAAGATGTTCTTAAAAAATTATAAGAAGACATATTGTCAAAAATTTTTACAAGTTATATAAATTTGCCATTTATTAAAATTCTATAAGTTATTAAACTCTTTAAATTCAAAGTTACTCATGAGAGAAAAATGTTAAAACATCCTAAAAAAATTTAAAAATTTTCAAAATTCTTGTTGACATTAAGTGGGCTATTAGTTAGAATTAAATAGGTCAAGTAAAGAGGTTGACCTCTCAGAAAAATGGTGATAAAATGAATGAGAAATTTTTCAGGATGAACAGCTTACTTGATTTCTACGGAAAGCTTCTTACTGAAAAGCAGATGAAGCCTGCACTAATGTATTATGTTTATGATTGCACAATCAATGAGATTTCATCTGAGCTTAATATATCTAAGCAAGCAGTTTTCGACAACTTAAAAAGAGCTGAAAACAACTTAGAAGAGTTTGAAGAAAAGCTTGAGTTAATAAAAAACACAAAAAAAGAAGAAGCTAATAAAGAAGAAAAAAAAGAAAAAATAGAAAGTATTTTAGAAAGTATAGAAAAAGAATCTTTAAGTCAAAATAATAATTTGAAGATTAAAGAACTTAGACAAATACTTTTTGACTAGGAGGTGGATCTTTGGTATTCGAAAGTTTATCCGATAAATTGCAAAATACCCTGCAAAACCTAAGAGGCAAGGGTAAATTATCTGAAAAAGATATTGACGCTGCAATGCGTGAGGTAAAACTTGCACTTCTTGAAGCTGACGTAAACTTCAGAGTTGTAAAAGACTTTGTCAAGACAGTAAAAGAAAGAGCTTTGGGGAAAGAAGTTTTAGAATCCCTAACTCCCGGCCAGCAAGTAATAAAAATTGTTAATGAAGAACTCACAAACTTAATGGGAACTAGCGAGGTCAAGATTGACTTCTCAAAAAAACCAACAGTTATAATGATGTGTGGTCTTCAAGGTGCAGGTAAAACTACTACAAGTGGTAAGCTTGCTAATAAATTGAAAAAAGATGGAAAGAGACCTCTTCTAGTTGCTTGTGACGTCTACAGACCGGCAGCTATAAAACAACTTCAAGTTGTAGGTGAGTCTGTTGATACTCCAGTATTTACTATGGGTGACAAAATTTCCCCAGTAGATATTTCTAAGGCAGCTCTTGAGCATGCTAAGAAAAATGGCAATGATGTTGTCATCATTGATACAGCTGGTAGACTTCACATAGATGAAACTCTTATGAAGGAGCTTCAAGATATTCATGATGCACTAGAACCATCAGAAGTTCTTCTTGTCCTAGATGCAATGACAGGTCAAGATGCAGTAAATGTTGCAGATACCTTTGATGATATGTTAAAGCTAACAGGTGTTATCTTAACTAAACTTGATGGTGACGCAAGAGGTGGTGCTGCCCTATCAATTAGGTCAGTTACAGATGTTCCAATAAAGTTCATCGCCAGTGGTGAAAAAATGGACAACATTGAAGTTTTTCATCCAGACAGGATGGCTTCAAGGATACTTGGCATGGGGGATGTGCTCTCCTTAATTGAAAAAGCACAGACAGCTGTTGATGATAAAAAGGCAAAGGAACTTGAAGAAAAGCTTAGAAAGTCAACTTTCACTTTTGAAGATTTCCTAGATCAGATGCAACAAATGAAAAACATGGGGCCCCTTGAAGATATTATAGGAATGATTCCTGGTATGAACAGCAAGGCTCTAAAGGGTATTAGCTTACCTGAAAATGAATTTGCTAAGGTAGAGGCTATGATTCTTTCCATGACTAAGAAGGAAAGACAAAAGCCAGAAATTATAGATTCTTCCAGAAGGAAGAGAATTGCAAAGGGTTCTGGAACTAGTCCAGCCGATGTAAATAAACTTATTAAACAGTTTAAGGACATGAGAAAGATGATGAAGCAATTTGGAAACATGTCCAAGACAATGGGAAAAAGAAAATTTAAACTTCCTTTTTCCTTTTAAGCTAGCTTATATATTTTAATATATAAATTTTATTGTGGAGGTGAATAATTTGGCAGTTAAAATTAGACTTAGAAGAATGGGTGCTAAGAAAACACCCTTTTATAGAATAGTTGTAGCAGACTCTAGAAGCCCTAGAGATGGAAAATTCATCGAGGAGATTGGTTATTACAACCCACTTACAACTCCTAAAAAAGTTGTTGTAGATGCAGAAAAAGCTAACAATTGGATTAAGAATGGTGCAAAGCCTACTGATACAGTTGACAGACTTTTCAGAGAAAACTCAGTGTATGGTGCTGGTGCAAACTCAAATAATACAGCAGAAGCAAGTGAATCAGAAGCTACTGAATAACAGTATGTTTGGAGGACCAAAATGGTTGAATTAATTGAATATATTGCTAAATCTTTAGTTGACGATCCTTCTTCAGTTGATGTGGCAATGACTAAGAATGATAATTCAATTGATATTACTCTTAAAGTTGCATCAAATGATATGGGAAAAGTTATTGGCAAACAAGGCAGAATTGCTAAGGCAATAAGAGCAATTTTAAAAGCTGTTTCACTAAAAGAAGATGTAAAGGTTAATTTGGAAATTGAAGAATATTAAAGATTCAATTACTTGCATTGGTAAAATTATTAATACTCACGGTATTAAGGGTGAACTTAAGGTTGATCCCTATACCTTTGACAAAAGCAGGTTTTCTAAACTTAAAAGCGTATTTGTAGGTGAAGATTTAAAGGAATTTTTTATAAAAAAAGTTCGAGTAAATGATTTTGTCTACCTAAGCTTTGAGGGATATGAAAATATAAATGATGTCCTTAATTTAAAGGGTTTAAACATTTATATTAAGGATGAAGACAGGTTAGAGCTTGAAGAAGACCAATATTATGTTTCTGATTTAATTGGAAAAGAAGTTTATGACACTGATGGAAATTACATTGGAGTCTTAAAGGAAATATTGGAATACCCAGCTAATGATATTTTTGTCATAGAAGGCAAGGATAAGGAAACTTACCAAGTGCCAGGAGTTAAAGAATTTATAAAAAAAATAGATTCAACAATAACTATTAAGTTAATAGAAGGAATGATTTTGTGAAAATTAGTGTTTTAACATTATTTCCCGATTTCATAAATAATATTAGAGATTTTTCTATTGTTGGAAGATCTATTGGCCAAGGAAAGTTAGAATTAGAGACTGTAGATATTAGAGATTTTGCTATCAATAAGTATTTACAAGTTGATGATTATCCCTATGGCGGTGGACCTGGTATGCTAATGCAAATTAAACCAATAGTAGAGGCAATAGAATCTGTAAAGACAGAAAATTCTAAGGTTTACTATATGTCCCCACAGGGCAAGGTGCTAACACAGGAGAAGCTAAAAGAATTAAAAGATGAAGAACATATAATTCTTCTAAATGGACACTATGAAGGGATTGACAATAGGGTCATTGAAAATTATGTAGATGAAGAAATTTCCATTGGTGATTATGTTTTAACTGGTGGAGAACTGGCATCTATGGTTGTTATCGATGGCGTGTCAAGACTACTTGATGGTGTACTTGCAAGTGAAGAGTCTTTTGAAGACGAATCACACTACAATGGACTTTTAGAACATCCTCAGTACACTAGACCAAGAGAATTTAGAGGACTTGAAGTTCCAGATATTCTTCTAAGTGGAGACCATGAAAAAATTAGAAAATATAGGCTTAGAGAGTCTATAAAAAATACTTTACAGAAGAGGCCAGACTTATTAAAAGAAAAAACT
The DNA here is from genome assembly GCF_016726485.1 of Peptoniphilus harei. Classification (GTDB taxonomy): domain Bacteria; phylum Bacillota; class Clostridia; order Tissierellales; family Peptoniphilaceae; genus Peptoniphilus_A; species Peptoniphilus_A harei. Next base: position 154,111 of record NZ_CP068103.1, on the reverse strand, counting down.
TTAAATGATGAAGAAAAAGATATATTGAAAGATTTACTGGAAGGAGGTAAAGACAATGGATTATATTAAAGCTATTGAAGATGAACAAATAAATGAAAATTTACCTAAATTTAACGTTGGGGATACAGTTAGCGTTCACTACAGAATTATTGAAGGCGAAAGACAAAGAATCCAAGTATTTGATGGTACTGTATTAAAGATTCAAGGAAAAGGCGCTAGAAAAACTTTCACAGTAAGAAGAATTTCTTATGGTATTGGAGTTGAAAGAACATTCCTACTTAACTCACCAAGAATTGCTGATCTTGTAGTTACAAGAAAAGGTAGAGTTAGACGTGCTAAACTTTACTATCTTAGAGATAGACAAGGTAAGGCTGCAAAAGTTAGAGAAAAAACAAATTACTGAGAATGGGACTTTATGTCCTATTTTTAGTATTCTTTTATTTTGAGCAAATTATTTAATAAAGGGTGATAATATGAAAAAACTTTTTATGGGACTATTTTTAATAGTGGTTCTAGCAGCTGGTGCATTTTTATTTGTTGAAAATAGAGGAACTAGCAAAATCTCAACTAAGTACGATAAATTCAACTTTTTGACAGAAGACAAGGATATAGATAAGGAAGACTTTTCTATAGAAGATGGAATGATTTATCTTTCCCTAGACTACATAAAGGAATATCTTGACAAAGATATCCAGTATGACAAGTCAAGTGGTGAAGTTAGAATCAACAACGACCATGCAAACAAAGTGCTTAAGTTAAATGAATATGAGGCAAAATTTAACAGCGGTACAATTGATTTAAGAGCTCCTGTTATAGAAAAAGATGGGAAGATTATGCTTCCAATAGAAGCTTTTATCTATGACTATGATGTAAGGCTAAGATATGACAAGGATATTAGACTACTCTTACTTGATTACAGAGATAAGGATTACGACTTAAGCAAGACTACTTCAGAAACTCTTTTAAGAGAAGGTGCTTCCAAGAGAAGCCCTATTATAAAGAAACTTCCTCAGGGAGAAGAGCTTTATGTTTATGGAGATAAGGGAAAGTACTACAAGGTTAGGATGACAGAAGGTTATGCAGGATATGTTTTGAAGAAAGATTTAGATGAAAACTTTGAAAAAGTTTCTTTTAAGTCTACTTCTAAAAATACATCAGATGGTCTTATTAATTTAACTTGGGATTACACTTACGCAGAACATTCTGAAGACAAGATTAATCAAATTAAGGATATCAAAGGACTTGATGTTATAATTCCAACTTGGTTCTCCATAAGAAATGGCAATGGAGATATGATTGACAGGGGAAATCAAAATTATATTAAAAAATATAATGATCTTGGAATAGATGTCTGGGCATATTTAGATAACTCCTTTGATCCAGAAATTACTCACGAAGCTCTATCAAATGAAAAAACTCGTAAAAAAATTATAAATAAAACTCTTGAACTATGTAAAAAGTATGGAATGAAGGGAATAAACATCGACTTTGAACATACAAAGATAGATGACAGAGATTATATAACTGACTTTGTAAGAGAATTTAGACAAGCTGCAGTTGAAGACTTTATAATAACTGTTGATGTTACGCCACAAATATCAGCTGATGTTACAAAGGAACCTTATGATAGAAAGGCCCTTGCTGAAATTGCTGATTATATGGTTGTAATGGCTTATGACCAACACTGGGGTTCATCAGATAAGGCTGGATCAGTTGCTCAATACAAGTGGGTAGAAGGATCTATAAATGTCCTATTTAGAAACATTCCTAATAAAAAAATGATTCTTGGAGTTCCACTTTACACAAGAATTTGGAAAGAAGATGGTGGAAAGGTAACTTCAAAGACAATTTCCATGGATGAAGTTGCAAGAATTATTGCATCCAAGGGACTAAAACCAGTATGGGATAAGGAATCTCAACAAAATTATATTGAGTATCAAGAAAATGGTGCGGACTACAAGATTTGGATTGAAGATGCAAATTCTTTAGAGAAAAAAGTTTCTCTTGTCAATAAATATAACTTAGCAGGTGTTGGAAGCTGGAGACTTGGTTTTGAAACTTCTAACATTTGGGATGTAATCTCAAAAGAACTTGATAAAACAAACTAAAAATTGACAATTGTGCCATTTAAGTATAGAATTATCTTGTAAACATTGATAACAAATTTTAATTAGGAAGTGTTTAAAAATTTTACCAGATACACACAAAATCGTGGCAAAAATCGTCCACGACAGAATAAAAGATAAATACAATGTTAATTTAAATTTAGAAAAAATGCTTTGGGGATCAGTTGCCCCCGATGTTCTTCCTTATTATAAGTTGAAGAGACATTATTTCGATGAATCAGGAGATTATATAGCAAAAGAAATTACTAAATTAATTTTCTTTTCTAGATTTTCTTATTCTGAAGGAAATGAAAGCAATTTATTAATTAATTATGTGAGCAAGAGGCTTGGCATAATAAGTCACTATCTCTGTGACTTTGTTTGCTATCCTCACGCTTATAGGATGACTTTTGTAGAAAACTTGAAAAAACATGTTAAGTACGAACAGGACTTAGCTCTTTATGCAAGAGAAAATAAATATTTGGAAGAAAACTTTTCTAGGGTTATTAATGTTTCTGACATTAATTTCTTAGAAGATTCTGAGTTAAAGCTTGAAGAAAGAGTTAAAAAGTATCTAATAGATGTAATAGACCAATACAAGGAGTCAGATCATTCCTTTGACAATGATTTAAACTTTGCCTTGAATTTATGTACAAACATTTCTATCTTAGTCATTGAATCAAGTCTCCAATTTCAGGGAGATTACGACATACAATTTATTTAAAAGAAATTCTTTCACCCTTAATGGGTGAAAGTTTTTTATAGTTAGGGAGGAAAAAATGAGGAACAATTCTAGTGCTACAAAACTAGATCTTAGAGAGACACAAATTGCAATTAAATCAGTTAAAGATTACTTTCAAAGGGACTTGGCAAATACCTTAAACCTACAAAGAGTTTCTGCGCCTTTATTTGTTAGACCTGAAACTGGCCTTAATGACAACCTAAATGGAGAAAAAGCAGTAGATTTTGACCTAAGACAATATGGAATTAATGTTGAAATTGTTCAATCACTAGCTAAGTGGAAGCGAAATGCACTTAAGGACTACAACTTCAACATGTATGAAGGTATCTATGCAGACATGAACGCCATTAGGGCAGAAGAAGAGTTAGATGAAATTCACTCATCTTATGTTGACCAATGGGACTGGGAAAAAATTATTGACAAGTCAGATAGGAATAAGGAATATCTCTTTTTAATTGTTAAAGAAATTTACTCTGTATTTAAAAGAACTGAAGAATACATCAATCAAACCTATCCTTACATTCTTTCAAAAAAACTACCTGAAGAAATTTTCTTTATAACTTCTCAAGAATTAGAAGATAAGTACCCAGGAAAAACATCTAAAGAAAGAGAAAAATTAATTTGTAAGGAAAAGGGAGCAGTTTTCATCATGGGTATAGGCCATAATTTAACTTCTGGTGAGCCCCATGATCATAGATCTCCTGACTATGATGATTGGGACCTAAATGGAGATATCTTGTTCTGGGATGAAGTTCTAGGGAATTCTCTTGAAGTATCAAGCATGGGTATTCGTGTCGATGAAGAATCACTTAAGAGTCAATGTGAACTTGCCAATACAACAGATAGATTTAAACTTCCTTATCACCAAGACGTTTTAAACGCAGAATTACCTTACACTGTTGGTGGTGGTATTGGACAATCAAGAATTTGTATGTTTTTCTTAGAAAAACAACACATTGGTGAAGTCCAAGTAGGGGTTTGGGATGAAAACAGCTTAAACTTCTGCAAGGAAAATAAAATAAAATTATTATAATTACATTACATTTACAAATTGGATTTCAATCCTCCGTGACTTATAGTATAATATAATTTATACGAACTAACGGAGGATTTTTTTATGGAATTGGCAGAAAAACTGAATCAACAATCTTATAAAAGACTTGCCTTTAAAGATATAAAAAAATACTTAATTGCAAATTTCTTATACAAGGGCGACTTGGATAGTATTAACATTTTACTTAATATTTACAATGTTTACGAATCTATAGAAAACATATATCCAAGATATGTCACTCTTGATAATTTAAGAAAGGATATTGTAAGAATATATAGGCAAAAAGAGGGAATAGAACTTATAGCTAGGAATCTCTCCAACCTTATCCATGATGATATAAATAGGTTGGAGCTTTACTTGTACTTAGAAGGCTATAGGCTTGGTTTTAACTCGAAAAAACACATAAATATGCTTGAGATAATAACTCTAAGATACCTTACAATAGATGAGCTTTACAATAGGAAGAAGCTTTTCCAATATGAGTTCAAAAATGAAGAAGTTTTGGCCTTTAAGAAGTTAGTTTTTAAAGAAATAAGAAAAGATAGACAAATCAGAATTTTCATAAAAAACACTCTTACTGATGTTAGAAAAAAACTTTTAAACAGTAAGATTGCAAGTATAAATGATCATCTTGACATGCAGCTTATCTTTAGAAGCCAAGATGATGACGTTGAAATAAAAGAAGTTGACTCCTACTTAACTGATTCTGAAATTGAAAATTTAAATAATAAAATTTCTAAGTTTCTATACATAGATTGCTTTAGAGTTTTTAGAAATGCCTTTTGGGATGGAGTTAATGATAGAGTTTTAAAGAGATATAAGTAAGGATAGTTTTATACTATCCTTTTTAAAGTGGTGATAAATTGGTAATTTTGGGGATAGACCCTGGCATAGCCATAGTTGGATATGGTTTCTTAGAGCTTAAGGGAAATTCATATAGGGTTTTAGACTACGGTGCTATAACAACTGAAGCAAAAACTCCTCTTCCTGATAGGTTGAATATTATCTATGAAGAACTAAATGATTTAATAGAAAAGTATAAGCCAGAAGATATTGCCTTTGAGGAGCTTTTTTTCAACAAGAATGTAAAAACTGCCATAACAGTTGCCCAAGCTCGTGGGGTTGAAGTGCTTGCTGCTAAAGAGTCTGGAGCAGGAATTTATGAGTACACGCCCCTCCAAGTAAAACAAGCTATAGTTGGATATGGAAGAGCTACAAAAAATCAGGTTCAAGAGATGGTAAAAATTATCTTGAACTTAGAAAAAGTTCCAAAACCTGATGATGTTGCAGATGCATTGGCAGTTGCAATAACTCATGGCAGTTCAATTAAGTTTAAGGAAAGTTTTAGGATGATATAATGATAGAATTTTTAAAAGGAAAGGTACACTCAACTGACAGGGGTTACTTAGTTCTTGAATCCAATGGAATAGGCTATATTGTAAATATGGTATCAAGAGAACTTCATACTTTTTATGAAAATGAAGAAGTATTTATAAATATTAGGTTAGTTTTAAGAGAAGATGCTGTAATTTTATATGGTTTCAGACAGGTTGAAACTAGAGATGCCTTTGATTTATTGACAAGCGTAACAGGGATTGGCCCTAAACTTGCCATAGGAATACTTGATGGTGACGATGTATTTAATATTGCAAAATATATTATATCCAAAGATGAGAAGTCCCTTACTAAGTTACCGGGAATAGGCAAGAAAACTGCTCAGAGAATAATCCTTGAATTAAAAGACAAGGTTGAAAAACTAGACTTAGATCTTGCATCAATGACTGATAATGTTGAAACTATTGAAGAAAAGGATGATCCAGCAGTTGAGGCTCTTATTTCCTTAGGTTATAATGTATATGACGCTAAAAAAGCACTAGATAAGGTTGACTCTTCTCTTGATATTTCCGAGAGAATAAGAGAAGCCTTAAAATTAATGGGTTGATACAATGGAAAAAAATAGATTAGTGGAGCCAGAACTTATTGATGGCGATGCTAGGGAGGTAAGCCTTAGACCTAAGTGGCTTGATGAGTATATTGGCCAAGACAAGGTAGTTGAAAATTTAAAGATTTTTATTGAAGCTGCAAAGAATAGGTCAGAACCTCTGGATCACACTCTTTTAAGTGGACCACCAGGGCTTGGCAAAACCACACTGGCTGGTATTATTGCAAATGAGATGGGTGTTAATCTAAAAGTGACATCAGGACCAGCCATAGAGAAGCAGGGTGACCTAGCAAGTATTCTAACAAACTTAAATAATGACGATGTACTTTTTATAGATGAAATTCATAGATTAAATAAATCTGTAGAAGAAATTTTATACCCTGCTATGGAGGACCATGCCTTAGACATAATAATTGGGAAGGGGCCATCTGCAAGGTCTATTAGACTTGATCTAGCGCCTTTTACTCTCATAGGAGCAACTACAAGAGCAGGCATGCTGACATCACCTCTTAGGGATAGATTTGGTGTAATGTTAAAATTAGACCTATACGATACAAAATCTCTTGTTGAGATAATTATGAGATCTGCAAAGATTTTAAATGTTCCAATTGAAGAGGAAGGTGCTCTTGAGATTGCAAGAAGGTCTAGAGGAACACCGAGAATTGCCAATAGGTTATTAAAAAGAGTTAGAGACTATGCTGAGGTAAAAGAAGGAGGAGTTATAACAACTAAGGCTGCTATAAAGGGCCTCAATCTTCTTGAAATCGATAAGTTTGGACTAGATAATATTGACAGAAGAATTATACTTACAATGATAGAAAAGTTCAATGGAAGGCCAGTAGGTATTGATGCTATTTCAGCAGCCATTGGTGAAGATAAGGGAACAGTAGAAGATGTTTATGAGCCTTATTTAATGCAAATAGGCTTTATTATTAGAACGCCTAGAGGAAGAGTGGCTACAAAAAGAGCCTATGACCATTTTGGATTGGAGTATAAGGATGAATAATAAAATGAAAAAAATATTATTGTTAGCTATATTTTTGGTTTTACTGCCATTAAATATATTTGCTAAGGAAGATTATGACAAGATTGATATTAAGGTTGGAAAATCCCTTTCAGCCGGTGAAAGTTTAAAAGTAAAGTCCAAATCAAATTTAAAAGTTGTTACTTCCGATGAACAAGTTATTAATAATACAAATAACAAGGAAATAAACATTAAATTCGACGGGAAAAATATTAATCTAAATGGAAAAAATTTCAATTTAAATAATTTTCCTCAAAATGGAGCTTTTTTAATTTCTTCTGATTCTCCAATTTATGTAGATAAAATCAAGAGAAACTATGGAGGAGCAATTTCCTTTAGAGTCAATAATAAAAAGCTAGACATAGTGAATAGAGTTGATATGGATGAGTATTTAAAAGGAGTTCTTCCAAAAGAAATGAGTCCAAGCTTCCCTATGGAATCATTAAAGGCTCAAGCTCTTTGTTCAAGATCTTTTGCCATAAATAACTACAATAAGTTTATTAAAAATGGTTATAATCTTGACGATACTACAAGATCTCAAGTTTATTATGGAAAAGATGTTGAAGAAAAAACAACAAACAAAGCTGTAGAAGAAACCGTTGGTCAAGTTATTAAATACGATGGAAAAGTTGCGGAGACTATCTTCTGTGCTTCTTCTGGTGGATATACAGTTGCATCATCTGAAGCTTGGGGCGGAAATAGTGTTCCATACCTAATTTCTAAGGAAGATCCCTACTCAGTTCACCCATGGAAGTATGAACTAAAAAATAGCGACTTAAAGAAATTGAATTTATCTGACGTATTTAGCGTTAGTCTTGACTATAATAATTCAAATAGAGTAAATAATTTAACTTTCTCTACATCTAAAGGAGATGTAAAAATAAAAGCCACTGATTTTAGGAATAAAATTGGCAACACAATTATTAAGTCCACCCTATTTGATGTAAATGTAATTGGAAACAAAGTATTTGTTAGTGGCAAGGGTTACGGTCATGGTGTTGGCATGAGTCAATACGGTGCTGTTGAAATGGCCAAAAAAGGAAGTAATTATAAGGATATCATTGAATTTTATTTCCCAGGAACAAATATTGAAAAAATAAAATAATAGAAAGGCAAAAATGAAAACAAAAGATTTTTATTACGACTTACCCAAGGAATTAATAGCACAATACCCTGAAGAAAAAAGAGACCATTCCAGACTTCTTGTTTTAGACAAAGAAAGTGGAAAAATGGAACACAAACACTTTTATGACATCATAGATTATCTCAATGAGGGTGATTTGTTGGTATTAAACGACACCAAGGTAATGCCTGCAAGAATTTATGGACACAGAGAAGGAAAAGAAGAGAAAATTGAATTTCTTCTTTTAAATAGAAAAGATGATGTTTGGGAATGTCTATCTAAGCCTGGAAAGAAGGCAAAGCTTGGCACAAAAATTATTTTTAGCGACAAGTTAAGTGCAGAAGTAGTAGATATTTCCGAAGATGGATCTAGGTTTTTAAAATTTGAATATGATGGAATATTTGAAGAAATATTAGATGAACTTGGGGAAATGCCCCTACCTCCATATATAACAGAAAAGTTAGAGGATAAAAATAGGTATCAAACAGTTTATGCAAGAGAAGAAGGTTCAGCGGCTGCACCAACTGCAGGACTTCACTTTACTAAGGACTTGCTACAAAAAATAAAAGATAAGGGTATTGAAATTTGTTACATTACTCTTCATGTAGGTTTAGGAACCTTTAGACCAGTAAAAGTAGAAAATGTTGATGAACATGAAATGCATTCAGAATTTTATGTTATGACTAAGGAAGTTGCAGATAAGATTAATGCAGCTAAAGATAGGGGAAATAGGGTTATTGCAGTTGGCACAACAAGTGTTAGAACTGTTGAATCGATTGCCGATGATAATGGACGAGTTTGTGAAAAAAGTGGATTTACAAATATATTTATTTATCCACCTTATAAGTTTAAATGCGTAGATGCTCTTATAACAAACTTTCACTTACCAGAATCCACTCTATTAATGTTGGTTTCATCCCTATCAAGCAGAGAAATTATTTTAAAGGCATATGAAGAAGCTGTTAAAGAAAGATATAGGTTTTTCAGTTTTGGTGATGCCATGTTTATAAGGTAGGTTTTATGTTTAAATTTGATTTATTAAAAACATCCAAGGATTCAAAAGCGAGGCTTGGAAAAATAACTACAAATCACGGAGAAATTGAAACTCCAATCTTCATGCCAGTGGGGACAAGAGCAACAGTTAAGACAATGACACCTGATGAGCTTAAAGGTATAGGGGCACAAATAATATTATCCAACACCTATCATTTATTTTTAAGACCAGGTACTGAAATTATAGAAAAAGCTGGCGGCCTTCACAAGTTTATGAATTGGGACAAGCCAATTCTTACTGACTCTGGAGGATTCCAAGTTTTTTCTCTATCAGATAATAGAAAGATAACTGAAGAGGGTGTTCATTTTAGGAGTCATATTGACGGAAGCAAGATGTTTATATCTCCAGAAAAATCTATTGATATACAAAATATCTTAGGCTCAGATATTATCATGGCTTTTGATGAATGTGCACCTTATCCAGCAAGTCATGAATATATTGATCATTCAATGAGAAGAACTCTTAGGTGGGCCCAGAGGTGTAAAGACTATCACAAGAATGTAGATAATCAAACTCTTTTTGGAATCATTCAAGGTGGGATGTATAAGGACTTAAGAGAAATTTCTGCAAAAGAAATGGTTGATATGGACTTTAAGGGTTATTCTATTGGTGGACTTTCTGTTGGTGAACCAATTGATTTAATGACAGAAATTCTAGATTACACAACTGACTTTATGCCAGAAAATAAACCTAGATACCTAATGGGAGTCGGAAGTCCAGACTACTTATTCGAAGCAGTTGAAAGAGGAGTGGACATGGCAGACTGTGTTCTTCCTACAAGAATTGCGAGAAATGGAACTGTCCTTACTCATCAGGGAAGAATTCCAATTAAGAATGCAGTTTACAAAGAAGATTTCTCTAGGCTTGATGATGAATGTGACTGCTACACTTGTAGAAACTTTTCTAAAGCTTATCTTAGACACTTATTCAATGTAGACGAGATTCTTGGTATGAGACTTGCAACAATTCACAATCTTTACTTCTTAATTGATATGATGGAAAATATTAGAGAATCAATTAGGGGAGATTACTTCTTAGAATATAAAAGAGATTTTTACAAGAAGTATGGTTATAAGCAAGACTAAAAATATATTCTTGTTAAGTTATTGGATTAAATGTATAATATAATTATCAATTACTAAAAAGAAAGGGGTTAATAATGGATCAAAACGCAATGTTAAACTTTATTCCTTTAATATTGATGTTTGTTGTTTTTTATTTTTTCATAATAAGACCACAAAAGAAAAAAGCAAATGAAATAAATGAAATGCGTGAAAACTTAAAGGTTGGAGATAAAATAATAACAATTGGCGGTATTATTGGAAAAATTATCCTTGTAAAGGAAGATTACTTAGTTATCGAAACCTCAACTGACAACACAAAGATTGAAGTCATGAAGTGGGGAGTTAATGGTACTTATAAAAAGAACGCAGATCTAAAAGACGCTGAAGAAGAATAGGAGATATTATGAAACACATTAAAACACTTACACAAAAAAATCTTAAGAAAACTTACGAAAAAGGCGGATGTGGCGAATGTCAAACATCTTGTCAATCAGCTTGCAAAACTAGCTGCACAGTTGGAAACCAAAAATGTGAAAATACTGAAAACTAAGGCAAGGGAAACCTTGCTTTTATTTTGTTAGGGGTTAAGTAAAGGAGAAAAGATGGAAGAAAGAATTCATAAATTTTATTTAAATGATAGATATATTGTCCTTGATATAGCAAGTGGATCAGTTCATGTTGTAGAAAAAATTGTATACGAGATGATTGATGACTATGAAAAATTATCAAAAGATGAAGTCATAGAAAAATTTTCAAAACTTTATAATGAAGAAGATGCTAGAGAAGCTTATGAAGAAATAGACTACTTAACTAAGGAAGGTTTATTATTTTCTGAAGATGAACACTTTAAACTTCCTAAATACAACCCACAAAATGTTGTAAAAGCTCTTTGCCTTCACGTTGCCCATGATTGTAACCTAAGATGTAAGTATTGCTTTGCATCTCAAGGTGACTTCAAGGGTGATAGAAGTCTTATGACTTTTGAAACTGGTAAGAAGGCATTGGACTTCTTATTACAAAATTCTGCTAACAGAAGTAATCTAGAAGTTGATTTCTTTGGCGGGGAACCTCTAATGAACTTTGACCTAGTAAAAAAACTTGTTGCTTACGGTAGAGAAGAGGAAAAGAAATACGACAAACATTTTAGATTTACAATAACGACTAATGGTGTCCTACTTGATGATGAAATCCAAGATTTTATTAATGAAAATATGGACAATGTTGTCTTATCAATCGATGGTAGAAAAGAAATCAATGATGAGATGCGTCCTACCACAAATGGAAAGGGATCTTACGATATAATTGTTCCTAAGTTTAAAGAACTTATTGATAAAAGAGGAGACAAGGACTACTTTATCAGGGGAACTTTTACAAACGAAAACTTAGACTTCTCTGAAGACTTAAAAGACTTTTACTCTCACGGATTTAAAAAGACTTCTATTGAACCAGTGGTTACTGATGAGAGAGAACCTTATGCAATAAGAGAAGAACATCTTGATAAAATCTTAAGTGAGTATGAAAAGATGTCCAAGGATTATATTGAAATTAGAAAAAAAGACAAGGACTTTTCTTTCTTCCACTTTATAATTGACCTATCACAAGGACCTTGTATAGTGAAGAGAACTGTTGGATGTGGCGCAGGTTCAGAATATGTTGCCATAACTCCACAAGGAGAAATTTATCCTTGCCACCAATTTGTTGGAGAAGAAGACTTCTTGCTTGGTAATGTTGATGAAGGAATAAAAAATACAGACCTAAGAGATACATTTAAAAACTCTAACGTTTATACAAATGAAGATTGTCCTACCTGCTGGGCAAGATATTATTGCTCAGGTGGTTGTCACGCTAACGCTTACTACAGCAACAATGACTTAAGTAAACCTTACAAGGTTGGATGTGAAATGGAAAAGAAGAGAATTGAATGTGCAATTTCAGTTCTAGCTAATGAAGAATAATAAAAATTTTGAAGAACCCCAAGAGGGTTCTTTTTTGTTGACTAAAAACCTATTTGTTTTACCTTAATGATAATTTTTGATATAATTATCTGTATATATAAAGTGGTGATTAAATGGAAAGATGGTTTATAAAAAACAAAAGTGATCCCGGCATCGATTATAAAAAATTAGGCATAAACAATGTTATTTATAAAATTTTACTCAATAGGGAAATAAATACAGAAGAAGACATTAGAGAGTTTTTGGAACCAAGTCTTTCTAACTTAAATTCACCTATTTTGTTAAAGGACATGGTCAAGGCCTCAAATATAATTTTGGGTCACTTGATGAAAAAAAATAAAATTAGAATAATTGGTGACTATGATGTTGATGGTGTGACTTCAACTTATATTCTCTATGAAGGCTTAAGGACTATTGGCGGCGATGTTTCTTACGACATACCTCATAGGGTTGAAGATGGCTATGGAATTAATAATAACTTAATAGATAGGGCCCATGAAGATGGAGTTAAGTGCATTATCACTTGTGACAATGGAATTGCCGCAAGAGATGCAGTAGATTATGCGAAGTCTCTTAATATTGACATTGTAATAACAGACCATCATGAGGTTCCAAAGATTTTAAAAGATGGAAAAGAGATTGAAGTGCTTCCAGAGGCAAGTGCTGTTATAGATCCAAAACAATATGCTTGCTCCTATCCCTTTAAGGAAATTTGTGGTGGAGTTGTTGCCTTTAAACTTATAGAATATTTATTTTTAATTAAGGGAGTGGATAAGGAAGAATTTTATGAAAAGTTCTTACCCTATGCAGCTATAGCAACAGTATGTGATGTAATGCCCCTTACCAATGAAAATAGGATTATAGTCTCAGAAGGACTTAAGCTTTTGAGGACAACCAAAGACCTTGGACTCAATGCTCTTATTGAGGCAGCAGATATAAAAAAAGATGAGATAGATGTTTATCATCTTGGATTTATAATTGGACCTACAATAAATTCTAGTGGAAGGTTAGAATCTGCCAAGGAAGCCCTTGAATTATTCTTGGAAAAAGATTATTCTTTAGCCCTTGAGAAAGCAAAGGAACTTAGGGACCTAAATTATGAAAGGCAAAGACTGACTAGTGATGCCTTTGAAATTATTGATGAGAAGATTCAAAAAGACAATTTACTGAATAAACACAAGGTATTAATAGTTTATGAAGAGGGCTTAAATGAATCAATACTTGGCATTGTGGCTGGAAAGATTAAAGAAAAATACTATAGACCAAGTGTGGTTTTAAGTAATTCCAAAGATTTGATTAAGGGATCTGGCAGAAGTATTGAAGAATATAATATGTTCCAAGAATTTTCTAAATCCAAGGGATACTTAAGTAGTTTTGGAGGCCACAAGATGGCTTGTGGACTGTCTCTGCCTCTAGAAAATCTAGATGATTTTATAAGAGATGTGGATAAAAATGAAAATCTAACTAATGAGGATTTAATAAGAAAAGTTTATATTGATGGAAACTTGGAATTAAAATATATTAGCATGAAACTTGTCAATGATATAGAGTCTCTTGCTCCCTTTGGAAATGGAAACTCTGATCCAAAGTTTGGTGCTAAAAACCTACAGATTAAGTCGCTCAATATCTTGGGGAAAAATAAAAACTTTTTAAAAATGACCTTATCTCAAGATAATATAAATTACACAGGGATATTGTTTGAAGACTCTCAAGTTTTTTTAAATAATTTAGCAAATTCCTATGGCAGGGAAGAAGTTAAGGGTCTTTTAAATGGAAGGCCATCTAATATTTTTATAGATATAGTTTTTAATCTTGATTTAAATAAGTTCAACGGCAATGTTAATATCCAACTAAAGATTAAGAGCTATCGAATCACAGGTGAGAAAAATGTTATTAATAGATGAATTAATTGAAAAAGTAAAATCCTATAATGAAAATGCAGATATAGACCTAATTATGCGTGCCTACAAAATGGCCGAAGAGAACCACAAGGGTCAAAAGAGAAATTCTGGTGAAGATTATATAATTCACCCACTAAATGTCAGCTTAATTTTAGCTGATATGAATATGGATACAGCTACTATTGTCGCTGGACTTCTTCATGATGTAGTAGAAGATACAAAAGTAACTCTTGAGGATGTAAAAAATGAATTTGGTGAAGAAATAGCCGATTTAGTTGACGGTGTTACTAAGTTAAAGAAATTAAACTACAAGAATAAAGAAGAGAAGCAAGCAGAAAACATAAGAAAAATGGTTCTTGCCATGGCAAAGGACATAAGAGTTATTATCGTTAAACTTGCCGACAGACTTCACAACATGAGAACCCTTGAGTACATGACAGATGCTAAAAAGATTGAGAAGGCAACTGAAACTGTGGAAATCTATGCTCCTATAGCAGATAGGCTTGGTATGAGTAGGATTAAGTGGGAACTTGAAGATCTTTCACTTAGGTATCTTGATGAAGAAGGTTACTATGAATTAGTAGATATGGTCAACAAGAGAAGAAACGAAAGAGAAGACTTAATCAACCATATTATAAAACTACTTGAAGACAATTTAAAAAATGTGGGAATAGAATGTGAAATAAAGGGAAGACCTAAGAATTTCTATTCAATATACAAAAAGATGAAGAAAAAGGGCAAAGTTTTTGATGAAATCTATGACCTTTCTGCAGTTAGAATCTTAACTCATTCAGTAAAAGACTGTTATGGTGCCCTAGGTGTTGTTCATACACTTTTTAAACCAATACCAGGTAGGTTTAAGGACTATATTGCCATGCCTAAACCTAACAAGTACCAATCTCTTCATACAACTGTTATTGATAACAATGGAGAAACTTTTGAGGTTCAAATTAGGACTTATGAAATGCACCAAACTGCTGAATATGGTATTGCTGCTCACTGGAAATACAAGGCAGGAGTATCTAAGGAAACAGCTTTTGATGAAAATTTAACTTGGCTAAGACAACTATTAGAATGGCAAAAAGACTTAAATGATCCAGGAGACTTCATGGATACCCTAAAGATCGACTTTTTTGCTGATGAAGTCTTTGTATTTACCCCAAGGGGAGACGTAATAAATCTTCCAGAAGGTTCAACTCCAATCGACTTTGCCTACAGGATACATTCTCAAGTGGGTAACACTTGCGTAGGTGCCAAGGTTAACGGAAGGATAGTCCCTCTCAATTATACCCTACAAAGTGGTAATATAGTCGATGTGATTACAAATCCAAACACAAGCCCATCTCTTGATTGGTTAAAGATAGTTAAGAGTCCTCAAGCACGTAAAAAAATCCAACAATATTTTAAAGTTAAAGACAAGGAAAAGAATATTGAAAGAGGACGAGATGCCATTGAAAGAGAAGTAAAGAAACTTGGCTACGAAACTCACAAGATCTTACGTGACGATTGGCTAGAAGAAGTTAAAGAAAAGTTAAATATGCTTAGTCTTGACGAGATGTATGCAGCTGTTGGTTTTGGAACTATAACTACTGCACAAGTTACTGCTAAGCTACAAGACATTTATAACAAGCATTACAAAAAAGATGATAAAGCCATAGAAGAAATTGTTGAATCTAAAAAAAGATACAACAATCAAGGTATAGAAGTCAAGGGCGTTGACGGTGTAAATGTTAGGATTGCAAAATGTTGTACACCTGTTCCAGGAGACGAAATTGTTGGATATATAACTATAGGAAGAGGGATTTCTGTTCACAGAAAGGACTGCAAAAATCTACAAAACAATGTAGATCCAGAAAGACTTGTAGAAGTTAAATGGGAAAATTCTAACTCTACTAGCTATAGTACATCTATTGAAATTAGGGCCTTTGATAAACCAAATGTTATTCCAGACATTGCAAGTAGGGTCAATGATTCAAGGCTTAGTATGTCCTATTTAAATGCTAAGGTTGTAAAAAATGGAGACGCTGTAATTGATATAACAGTTGAAATAACAGACAGTGAAGAATTAGAAAGACTAATGGAAAAACTAAAAAGGATTAACAATGTCCTTGAAGTTTATAGGATAAAGGCGTGATAAGATGCGAGGAGTAGTTCAGAGAGTAAAGAGAGCCAGTGTATCTGTTGATGATAAGATAATTTCTAAAATTGACAAGGGAATTATGCTTTTACTTGGTATTGAAGCTAATGATGACGAAAAAGATTTAGAATATATAGTAAAAAAAGTTAGCAAACTTAGAATCTTTGATGATGAAGATGGAATCATGAACAAGTCTCTTCTTGATTATGATCTAGAAATTTTAGTGGTGAGTCAATTTACCCTCTATGGAGATGCAAGAAAAGGCAACAGACCATCATATATAAGGTCAGCTAAATTCGATGAGGGAATAATCCTTTATGAGAAATTCATAGAAGAAATGAAGAATTTAGGAATTAAAGTTTCTGTTGGAGAATATGGTGCTGACATGGACGTTGAACTTATAAATGATGGACCAGTTACTATTTTATTAGATTCAAGTAAGGAATTTTAGGTGAAATAATGGAATATAAAATTATTAAATTAGTTGTTGGACAATTACAAGAAAATTGTTTTATTTTATTTGATGAAAACAAGGATGCTTTTGTAGTTGACCCAGGTGGATCAAGTGAAAATATAATAGAAACTATTGAAAAAAATTCTTTGAATATAAAATATATTTTACTAACTCATGGTCATTTTGATCATGTAGGCGCAGTTGCAGCCCTTGTAAAAAAATACAAGGCACCAGTTTATCTTTCAAAAGAAGATAGGGCCTTTTTAGAAAGCCCCAAGGAAGTTAGAGCTTCTGCCTTTGGAATGCAAATTGAAGCAGCTGAAGTAGATGTCTTTGTAAAAGAAGGAGATGAAATTCCTTTCTCAGAAAGTAATATTAAAGTAATTGAGACACCAGGTCACACTCTTGGATCTGTTTGCTATTTATTTGAAAACTATTTATTTGCAGGAGATACACTGTTTAATGGATCCATTGGAAGGACTGATTTCCCAGAATCTGACCACTCCTTAATGGTAGAGTCCTTAAAGAAACTAAAAAAACTTGATGATGAGATTTATGTCCTATCAGGTCATGGTCCTGAATCACAAATCTCCTATGAGAAGATGGCAAACCCATATCTTAGACAGTTATGATTAAGATAGAAAACGAAAGTGAAGCTTTAAGAAAATCTATTTTTGAATTTTTTAGGATGAAGCTTCCAAAAACTTATAAAGATTTAAACTTTAACATTAAAATAAAAATAGAAAATCAAATTATTTTTATTAGTATCTTTGGAGAAAATATAAATACTAGTGGAATGATCAGGCGCCAAGATGAGAAGGCTCATTTTACAATTAAAAGATATTTATTTGATTTATTTTTTGAAGAAGAAAATTTTGATTCAAGCTTTGGAATCCTAACTGGAGTGAGGCCCTTAAAACTTCTAGCAAAAGTTTTTGAGGGCTCTTCCTATGATGAGTCCATGAAAATTTTGTGGGATAGGTACAGGATAGGAAGAGATGAGGGAGATTTTTTGTATAAAATATATAAAAATCAAGAGGAGATTAGGTTTAGCTCTAATATAGACAAATATAATGTCTATGTTCATATTCCCTTTTGTCCATCAAGGTGTCTTTATTGTTCCTTTGATACAACAATAGAGAATAAAGAAAAGATGGATCTCTATACAAAGAATTTAGTTGAGGATATAAATTCTTATAAATTTAATTTTTCTGGAGAAGCAAATTCTATTTACATTGGCGGAGGAACTCCAACGTCAATTGGACTAGATAATCTAGGAAAAATAATTGATTCTATAAATAATAAGTTTGGTCTTACAAGAGAATTTACTGTTGAGTGTGGACGAATTGACAGCCTCAGCCTTGAAATGTTAAAGATGCTTAAGGACAAGGGTGTCAATAGGATTTCTCTTAATCCTCAAACCTTTAACGAAGATGTGATAAATAAATTAAATAGGGTTTCAAATAAAGATTTTGAATTTTGGTTTAAAGCAGCAAGAGAGCTTGGATTTGAAATAATTAATATGGATTTGATTATGGGACTTCCTGGAGAAAATAAAGAAAGTATATTATCTTCAATAGAAAGAGCAATTGAGTTTTCTCCTGAAAATATCACAATCCACACCCTAGCCCTAAAAAATGGTTCCAAACTTTTTGAAAATTCATACCACAATGAAGAAGACTTTGGAAATCTTTTGGAAGAATCAAAAAAATTATTAATAGAAAATAATTATGAGCCCTATTATCTTTATAGGCAGAAAAAATCTGTAATATCATCAGAAAATATTGGCTATGCAAAAAAAGACCACTCATCAATTTATAATATTGTGATGATGGAAGAACTTGAAAATATTATTGGTTTTGGTCTAGGAGCCAGCACAAAGATTTTAAATAAAGATGGAAAGTTTGAGAGAAATTTAAATTCTAAAAACCTTGAAGACTTTTTAAGGAGAAGATAA
Source organism: Peptoniphilus harei (assembly GCF_016726485.1). Taxonomy (GTDB): domain Bacteria; phylum Bacillota; class Clostridia; order Tissierellales; family Peptoniphilaceae; genus Peptoniphilus_A; species Peptoniphilus_A harei. The sequence goes on along the minus strand of NZ_CP068103.1, from coordinate 135,599 downwards.
TTTTGAAATTAGGAAAAATTTTAAATAACTTAGACATTGTTGATGCAAACTATGAAATAGATAAAGAAACGGAAATAAAAAATATCGCCTTTCACACAGACGATGTAGTCGAAGGCGGTATTTTTGTTGCCATAAAGGGTTATGTCACAGATGGACATAAATTTATAAAAAAAGCAAAAGAAATGGGAGCAGAAATTGCTGTAGTTGAAGATTATTCTGATGAAGAGATTAAACAAATAAGAGTAAAAAATTCTAGGATTGCTCTTGCAGATATGGCCACAAATTTTTATGAAGATCCATCAAAAGATATGAAAGTAATTGGTATCACTGCAACTAATGGTAAGACAACTACTGCTTTTATGGTTGATTCAATATTAGAAGAAGATGAGAGAAAAACTGGAATGATAGGCACAGTTTTAACAAGATATGATGATGTTATGATTCCCTCTGTACTCACAACTCCAGAATCCTTAACTCTTCAGTCTTACTTTAGGGATATGAAGGATAGTGGCGTAACTGATGTGACAATGGAAGTCTCATCATCTGCCCAAGAACTGTATAGAAATAAGAACATTGATTTTGACATAGTGACTTTTAACAATCTTGGTAGAGAACACATTGATCAACATGGAAGTTTTGATAATTATTTTAGGTTTAAATCAAGACTTATTAGACATGCAAAAGAAGATGCACTTGCAATTTTAAATTCAGATGATGAAAAAATTTATTCTTTGAAAGACAAGACGAAAGCACAAGTCCTTAGCTTTTCACTAGAAAATAATGAAGCTGATTTTGGAATTCAAGACCTTGACCTTTCAACAGGCAAGGGGAAATTTGTTTTTACAATTAATAGGGATATAAGAATAAAAGATTTTATCTTAGAAAAATCTGAATTTGAAATTGAACTGGGATCAGTTGGTTATTCATCAGTGATGAATTCTATTGTTGCAATAATAGTTGCCCTATGTCTTGAAATTAATATAGAAATTATTAAAAAAGCCTTAAAAGATTTTAAAGGAGTGGAGAGAAGATTTGAATTAATCTTTGACGAAGAATTTAAAATCTTAGACGACCACTTTGCCAATGAAAAAAACATTGATGCAACAATGGAAACTTTAAAGGAAATGGACTATAAAAATCTAAACATCCTTTATGCAATTAGGGGCAAAAGAGGGGTTGAAGTAAATCGTGAAATTACAGAAAGACTAGTCAAGTGGATAAAGATTTTAAAACCTAAAAGTATTTCAGCGACTTTGTCAATAGATACTGTCAAGGAAAAGGACAGGGTCACTGATGAAGAACTAAAAGTTTTTAAAGATATTTTAGAAAAAAATAATATTGAGTGTAAAATTTACGAGACTTTAGAAGAATCAGTCAATGAATCAATTGACTTGTTAGAAAATGATGATGTCTTACTCCTTGCAGGCTGCCAAGGAATGGATAAGGGAGCAGGCTTTGTAAAAGAAAAACTTTTGAGAGAAAATAAGGTTAAAGACATAGAAGGTTTTTCTCATAGAATAGACAAGAGAATCTGTTAAAGTTGAATTTTTAAAGGCCTTGTTTTATAATTAAAATAGAATTTTATGGTAAAAAACTATATTAAAGGCTAATCGATTATAAAAATATTAAGGAATAAGCTCCAAACCATTTGAGGCTTGGAGTTTAATTTTTAGGAGGAAATATGGCTGAAAAAATGGGAAATCTCAAAAGAACAAATTATTGTAATGAGATTTCAGAAGATATGATTTCAAAAGAAGTTACCCTAATGGGTTGGGTGGCAAAACAAAGGTCACTTGGATCTATAGTTTTTGTTGATTTAAGAGATAGAAGTGGAATTGCACAAATTGTTTTCGATGATACTTCATCAGATGAACTTTTGGAAAAGGCATCTCACCTTCGTGGAGAATTTGTAATTGCTGTAAAGGGACAAGTTCGTATGAGATCTTCAATTAACGAAGAATTAGAAACTGGTAGGGTTGAAGTCTTAGCAACAGAACTTAAAATCTTAAGTGAATCAGAAGTTCCACCTATTTATGTTAAGGACAATGATAATGTTTCTGAAAACATGAGACTTAAATATAGGACTCTTGATTTAAGAAAGCCAAGTATGCAAAAAAATCTCATGATTCGTTCACAGATTTATAAGATTACTCGTGACTTCTTTTATGAAAACGGATTTATAGAAGTTGAAACTCCTATGCTAACTAAGCCAACTCCTGAAGGAGCAAGGGACTACCTAGTTCCTAGTAGGGTTAATCCTGGAGAATTTTATGCCCTTCCTCAATCACCACAACTAATGAAACAGTTACTTATGGTGGCAGGACTTGATAGATATATTCAAATTACAAAATGCTTTAGAGACGAAGACCTAAGGGCCAATAGACAACCTGAGTTTACTCAAATTGACATGGAACTTAGCTTTGTAGATGAAGAAGATGTAATGAGTCTTAACGAAAGATATCTTCAAAAATTATTCAAAGAAGTAATTAATAAGGACATTGAACTTCCAATTAAAAGAATGAAATACTCTGAAGCAATGGATAGGTTTGGAGTAGATAAACCAGACTTAAGATTTGGTATGGAACTAAAGGATATCTCTGAAATAGTAAAAGATTGTGGCTTTAAGGTTTTTGAAGGAAACACTGAAAAGGGCAAAAGCGTTAGAGGAATTAAAGTTGATGGTGGAAGTGACTTCTACTCTAAGAAGCAAGTTAAAAAATTAGAATCCTTTGTAAAGGACTTTAAGGCTATGGGACTTTCTTGGATAAGAGTTGATGATGAAATTGATTCACCAGTTTCTAAATTCATTTCAGAAGAAAAAATACAAGAAATTATTTCTGCCTTTGATGCAAAAAAAGGAGATTTAGTTTTAATCCTAGCTGATAAAAACTCTGTAGTATTTAGTGGTCTAGGTAACCTTCGTAACAAGATTGCAAGAGACATGGACCTAATAGATGAAGATGACTATAAACTTGTTTGGATAACAGAATTCCCATTATTTGAATATGATGAGGAAGAAGAGAGATATGTTGCAATGCATCATCCTTTCACAAGCCCACTAGATGAGGACGTAGATAAATTAGTAAGTGATAAGGAAAATGCTAGAGCAAAAGCCTACGACATTGTTATCAATGGCGATGAAATGGGTGGAGGAAGTATTAGGATTAACGACCCAGAGGTTCAAGAAAAAATGTTTGAAGCTCTTGGACTTTCAGAAGAAGAAGCTAAAGAAAAATTTGGTTTCCTTCTTGACGCCTTTAAATATGGAGCTCCACCACATGGAGGACTTGCATATGGTCTAGATAGACTTGTAATGTTATTTACAGGAGCTAAGAGCATAAGAGACGTTATAGCCTTCCCTAAGACTCAAGCTGCAACTTGTCTATTAACAGGTGCACCAACAGAACTTACAGAAAAACAATTAGAAGAAGTTCATATCAAGGTAATTGAAGAATAAGAAAAGGTGATTATATGGAAAGCATTGGAATTGTAAGAGCTAAAAGAGAAAACAAAATTTTTGTAGAATTTACTAGAGAAAGTGCCTGCGGAGAATCGTGCGAGGCTTGTAACGCTAAGTGTGCTGAATCAGAACAAGAGCTCTTTGAGTTTAACAATACTATTTCTGCCAAGGTTGGAGATATAGTAAAGATAAAAACCAATGACAAGTCAGTGCTTTCTTATAAATTTTTAGTTTATGGCTTGCCACTCGTTCTATTTATGTCAGCAATTACTATTTCTAATTATTTTTTCAATAAGATGGGTTTAGGAAATAAAGATGTACTTTCTTTAGTAATGGGAATTTTATCCTTTATTCTATCTTTTATTATTCTTAGAAGCATTGACAACAAAAATAGACAAATAAGTGGAGCCAGCATTCTTCTTGAAAAAATGTAGGTGAAAGATGACTAGCAAAAATTGGCAAAAGGTTCTCTATATTTTTTCTATAGTGATCCTAATTTTGTCCTCACTATTTTTTCTATATTCATTAGCTAATAAAAAATTTTCTAACAAATTAATTGCTGAAAATAAAAAGCTAATGGAAGAAATACAAGTCTTGGAAGATAAATCTAAGGATTTGGATAAGGAAATAGATAACTTAGATATAAAGTTTAATTTAAAGTCACAAGATTTTTACGAAAAATATGGCTATCAATTTGAAGCTAATAAAACTGATGAAATAAAAAACATCAAGAAAGATTATGAAGAAAAAAATAAGGCGATTAAGTCTGAAGTAAGGGAAAGACTTAAGGCCTATGGAGCTTTCTTTAATTCAAATATTTATGAAAAAGAAAATTATGACAGGGCCGTTGATGACTTCTTAACTATTAGTAGGGAAAGAAGTCTTGAAAAAAGTAAAAACCTTTATAAGGATTTAGGACTTGATGGTCTTTTTAAAGATGTAGATGGATTTGCATCTTATATATTAAATCAAAATAGCCCTTCTCATGAGTTAAATTTATTTGTATTCTATGCTTCTATATATTCTTCAAGTATCTATAATTTTATGGAAGATGAAAGGGTAAATTTATCTGAAGTCTATGTTGATCTAAATAACTTGTTAAATATTTATAGAGAGATGGAGAAAAAGTCATACAAAACAGGTGACTTGTCTTCAGAAAAACTAGGATATTTAAAAGACTTTCTCGATGAGAAAGTTTCTGAATATTACAAAAATTATGGGATTATTAAGGCCTTAGAGAAGAGTGGTAAAGATGAGTAAAAATATAAAAGCATTTTTTTCTTTTGTTTTTATTATTCTAAGTTTAATACTTTTTTATCTTGGTTTTTCAAATTTAAAAAAAATGGAGTCTTCATATTTTAATTTAACTAGGGAAAACTCTTCTTTAATAGACAAAAAAGACAAAAGTGAAGATAAGTTAAAAAACCTAAGTCAGGATATAAACTTGAAGAATACAAAACTTGAAGTCATTGAGAATGAACTAGAGAAGTTTAATGTTTTGAAAAATAAATCCGCAGAGATAGAAAGCCTAAATAAGGAATTGGAAGATTCAAAAATTTCATTTGAAGAAAATAAAAGTTTTAAGTCTTTTGAATTATCAAGAGAAAAAACAAATTCCTACCTTCCTCTTAATGGAAACTTTATAGATAAGGACTTAAGTATGGAGGACATTGAAGATAATTTATCTATTCTGCCATTTTTTATAGATTCATATTATACTTACAACTTAAATAAATCTATAGGAAAGCACAATATCAAGGCTTATGAGAATCTTGGACTTGTAGACTATTTATTAAATGGTGATAATTATTTACTTAAGTCCATTTTATTAAATGACTCTTCAAAGATTTCCAGGTTAAAGGATGAAAAAGATTCAATTTTAAAAAAAGAAGAAAATCTATTAGAAGTGTCTGAAAATATTTATGGTGTAAATACAAATTTTAGAAATAAAAATTTGACTGATGATAATTCTTCAAAAGATAAGGAAGAGAATGACAGCCAAGAAGACATATTAAATGCCCTTTGTCTTGATATTTTAAACTCATCAATTAATTATTTAAAGGGATATGAAATAATAAACGAAGATGGACTTAATAAGTTTAAAGCAAATGACAAAATACTTATGACAGAAAAAATTGAAGAAAAGAAATTAACTACAAATTATTATAGGGGTGTAGATGAAAAAGCCTACACCATAAGTGAAGAAAAAGAATAAACTCTTTTTAGGAGAAAAATGAAGGAACAATTAATTAGAATAGATTACCAAGGAAAGGAAATTATTTTAATACCTACGGCTCACGTTTCTCAAGAAAGTGTTAATTTAGTCAGGGAAACTATAAAAGAAGAAAATCCTGACTCAATTTGCATTGAGCTTGATGACCAAAGGTATAAAAATTTAAAAAATCCTGAGGCTTGGAAAAATACAAATATTATAGATATTATAAAGGAGAAGAAGGTTACGCTTTTAATTGCTAACCTCATCCTTTCATCATATCAAAAAAATATTGCAAAAAAACTAAAGACAAAACCTGGACAAGAAATGATGGAAGGTATGAAGGCTTCCGAAGAGATGGGAATTAATTTGGTCCTAGCTGATAGAAGTATCCAAACAACTTTTATGAGAATTTGGAGAAAGATGGGATTCTTTGAAAAAATAAAATTATTCTTCTCACTAATGTCTATTGATGACGATGAAGATGTGTCTGAAGAAGACCTTCAAAGATTAATCGAAAGAGACAATCTTGAGCTTGCCATAGAAGATATGGGTAAGGACTACCCTCAAATTGCAGCGACTCTTTTACATGAAAGAGATAAGTATCTTGCTTACAATATTAAAAATGCTCCAGGTAATAAAGTTGTAGCAATCCTTGGTGCTGCTCATACTCCAGGAGTTGAAGAAGAGGTCTTTAAGGACCAAGACATAGAAGAACTTGATAAGGTTCCACCAAAGTCTTTTATGGGAAAACTGCTTCCTTGGATTATACCAGCCCTAATTGTAATTTTAATTGTACTGGGCTTTAAGCAAAGTATGGATACAGGATTTTCACAAATAAAATCTTGGTTTATATTTAACTCTGTCTTTGCAGCAATCTTTACAGCCCTATGTCTTCCACATCCACTCAGTGTTTTAACAGCTTTTGTTGCTGCTCCTTTTACTTCAATCAACCCTGTACTTGCTTGTGGTTGGTTCGCAGGTTTAGTTGAAGCAAGCCTAAAGAAGCCAACAGTTGAGGACGTAAATAATATTCCAGATGATATCTTTAATATTAAGTCATGGATCCACAACAAGTTTTTGAAGGCCTTATTAGTTGTAATCCTTGCTAACCTAGGTTCATCAATTGGAACTATCATAGCTGGATCAAAAATTATTCAAAGTATAATTTAATAAAAATTTACAAGTCTGTAAGATTTTGATGTGTACATATCATCTTCTTGCAGGCTTTTTTATTTTTCATTTAATAAAAAAGATTTGCACAAAATTTTTTGCTTATTGATATAATTGAGTAAATATAAATAAATTATAAGATGAGGCTTAACAAAGTCTTCATCAAAAATTCACAAATTATTATTATAATGAAGTTGGTGATAAAATGTTTAAAATTTTAGTAGTGGATGATGAAAAAAGCATAAGAGAAGTTATAAGAACCTACGCAGAGTTTGAAGGTCACGAAGTAGTTGAAGCTGTAGATGGTCTTGATGCTATAGATAAGGTTAAAGAAGAAGACTTCGATGTAATTGTCATGGATATAATGATGCCAAGACTTGATGGCTTTTCATCCTACAAGGAAATAAAAAAGATAAAAAATATTCCTGTCTTAATGCTATCAGCAAGGAGCGAGGAATATGATAAATTATTTGGATTTGAAATTGGAATTGATGATTATGTCACAAAACCTTTTTCTCCAAAGGAATTAATGGCAAGGCTAAATGTTATTGTAAATAGAAATAACAAGGTTGAAGAAAATCAAGCCATGGAATTTGAGGGGCTAAAAATTGACTTAGATGGTCGTGTCGTTTTTGTAGATGATGAAATAGTAGACCTTACTCCAAAGGAATATGACCTCTTGGTTTACATGGTAAAAAATAAAAATATTGCCCTATCTCGTGATAAGCTCCTAAATCAAGTGTGGGGTTATGATTTTTATGGGGAAGATAGGACAGTTGATACTCATATAAAGATGCTTAGAAACTCTATAAAAGAATATAGAAAATTTATTATTACAGTAAGAGGAGTGGGATACAAGTTTGATACGAGAAATTAAAGAAGTGAAGAGGATAAAAATTGATAAAAACAGCATATTATTTAAGCTGTGGAAGTATTTTGTCTTTTTTGCTGGACTAATCTTAATTTCTATTTGGCTCTTTCAAACAGTATTTCTTTCTAGTTTTTATGAAACAATGAAAATTCGTGAAGTCACAAAGGTTGGTAACGAACTTAGGAGTGAATACAAGTCTCAAGATTTTGAAACTAAACTTTCAAACTATGCCAACACTAAGGGACTTGAGATAAAAGTTCTCGATGAAAATGGTGCTTGGGTCTTTCCCTTAAGACTTTTTGATGAGTTTGTAGAAAGACCAAGGATGATTTGGGAAAATTTTGATAAATTTTTTGGATCCTTAAGTAGAGACAATAGAACTTATAAAATTTATACAGTTAGGTATGAAAATCTTAAGGACCCATCAATAATTTATGCAGGCTATCTTGGAAAAACTGATGGAGAAGACTATTACCTCTATATAAATTCAGTTTTGAAGCCAGTGGATGCAACAGTTGATGTAATTAGAAGGATTCTTATAATAATTTCTTTCTTGTCACTGATTTTTGCATCCATCACAGCATATTTTGTATCGAAAAGACTTTCAAGACCTCTTGTTAGGATGTCAAATACTGCCAAGGAGCTTGCCAAGGGTGACTACAAGGTTCAATTTAGGAAGGGCGAATACACAGAAATTGACGATTTGTCCAATACTCTTAACTATGCAAAAAATGAACTTACAAAGACAATAGAAATGAGAAAAGATCTTGTGGCCAATGTCAGTCATGACTTAAAGACCCCTTTGACAGTTATAAAGTCCTACGGTGAAATGATTAGAGATATATCAGGTTCCAACGAAGTCTTGAGAAACAAACACTTGGAGACAATAATTAGTGAGGCCGACAAGCTAACAGCTCTTGTAAATGACTTGTTAGACTTGTCAAAGATCGAATCTAACTTGGAAGAGATAAAGAAAGAGGAATATGATCTTAGAGAATCTGTGGAAGAAGTCCTGGATAGGTTTAAGATTAATAAGGATTTTGCAAAATACAAATTTACTATTGAGGCTTCTGGAGATACAAGAATTTTAGCTGATAGGTCTAAAATAAACAGGGTAATTTATAATTTAATTAACAATGCCATAAATTATTCACCAGTCAATAAGGAAATAAAATTAGTCATAAAGGGCGACGAAAATAAAACTGAATTTCACTGTATTGATAGGGGAATAGGAATTAGCGAAGAAGATGTAAAGGGAATATGGGATAGGTTCTATAGGGTTCGTGACAACCACACAAGACCTGAAATAGGAACTGGTCTTGGACTTTATATTGTGAAGACAATAATGGAGCTTCATGGATTTGATTATGGAGTTCATTCAAAATTAGGACAAGGATCTGATTTTTATTTCATTGGAAGAAAATAATTTTATAAAAAGATTTAATCGACTAGAGATAGTCGATTTTTTTTGTGCAAAAATTTATTTTTTGCAATTAATTATAAATTTACTTTTAAGATTGATTATTAAAAAAATTAGAAATTCGTTTTACTGACAAGAAAAATTGTATTTTATGAAAACATTATTTATTATAAATAAAAATTTAGGGCCTATAGTCCTATTTTGTTAAAACTAATTAAAAGACTAGAATATGGGGACTTTGTGTAGTAAAATTAACTTAAGTGGAACAAAGTGGAGTAAAAAATAGTTAAAATGGAATAAAGTGGAGAATATTTATGTTAATTGGTGAATTCAGACACAATCTCGACCCCAAGGGAAGAGTAACAATTCCATCAAAGTTTAGAGAAGACCTTTCATCATTTGTTATGACTAAGGGTCTAGATGACTGTCTATTTTTATATCCAAGTGACCAATGGGAAAAAATTGAGAATAAACTAAAGGAACTTCCAATGACTAACAAGGCTGTTAGGTCTTTTGTGAGAACCTTTTTCTCAGGTGCCGTTGACTGTGAACTTGATAAGCAGGGACGTGTATTAATTGGAGAGCACCTAAGAGAATATGCAGACCTTATTGACAAGTGCGTAATAATAGGTCTTTCAAATAGGGCGGAAATTTGGTCAGAAGAAAACTGGAATAAGTACAATGAAGAAGAAGCTCTATCCTATGAAGAGCTTGCTGAAAAAATGTCGGAGTTGGGAATATAATGGAATTTGCACACAAAAGTGTTCTTTTAAATGAGACAATTGAAGGATTAAATGTTAGAGAGGGAAAGATTTACCTCGATGGAACTCTTGGTGGTGCAGGTCATAGCCGTGAAATTCTTAAAAAATTAAAGGGGACTGGACTTTTAATTGGCATTGATCAAGACACAGAAGCTCTTGAAGTTGCTAAAGATAGACTTTCAGCATATAAAAACGTAGAATTTTTTAACTTAAATTACATAGATTATGAAAAAGCTCTTGATGAACTTGGAATTGATAAGATTGATGGAGTCTTACTTGATATTGGAGTTTCCTCCTATCAATTTGATAATCCAGAGAGAGGCTTTTCTTATAGGTTTGATGCTCCACTTGACATGAGAATGGACCAAAACCTTGAAATTTCTGCAAGAGATATTGTAAATAACTACAGTGAAAGCGAAATTACAAGAATTATAAAGGAATATGGAGAAGAGAAGTGGGCAGCAAGGATTGCCAAATTCATTGTAGATGAGAGAAAGAACAAGGAAATTGAAACTACTTTTGAACTTGTTGAAACTATAAAAAAAGCTATTCCTGCAGGTGCTAGAAGAAATGGACCCCATCCAGCCAAAAGAACTTTTCAGGCTTTAAGAATTGAAGTTAATAAAGAGCTTGAAGTTCTAAAAGATTCTATTGAAAGATTTGTAACAAGACTTAACCCAGGTGGAAGAATTGCAATTATAACTTTTCATTCACTAGAAGACAGAATAGTAAAAAATTCCTTTAAATATTTGGAAAAAGATTGTATCTGTCCTCCATCTGCACCAATTTGTACTTGTGACAAGAAAAAAGAAATTAAAATTATAACAAGAAAGCCTATAACTGCAAGTGAAGACGAGTTAAAAGAAAACAACAGGTCTCATTCAGCCAAATTAAGGATTGCCGAAAAATTAGAGGTGTAAAATGGCAAAAAGATTAACTAAAAATCCAAATAAAAGTTATAATATATATAGAAATCAACTTTTAAAAAACAAGCCTTTTATTTTGACTATGGCAATTGTCATTATGGTATTTGCAGCTGTACTCATTATGTATTCACAGATTGCAGGTCTTGACAGGGAAATCCTTAAGCAAAAGGCTGAAATTGAAGAATTAAATAAAACAAAAACAACTCTTGTAGGCGATATTAAAGCTGTAAAATCATCTGCTCAGATAGCAGAAGAAGCAATGTATAAGCTTGGTATGGTTTATCCTTCTGAAGACCAAATAGTTTACATTGATTCAGGGGAAGAAGAAAATTTGGCAGACATTAACTACAACGTATTTTTGAGTCCAATTGTCTCTGTCCTTAGGTCTTTTACAAGAGATTAGGGGGATATAATTGAAAACTAATAAAAGAAAAGCTAGAGATAGAAAAAATAGAGGTGGATTTAAGGCAAAGACAAATAATGCCAACAGATTCATATTTGTATTTTTTATCTTTCTAGCTTTTTTATTTGTAATATTAATTGGTAAACTTCTGTGGATCCAAATAGTTCAGTCAGAAGAACTGACTATTTCAGCCTTAAACCAACTAACTAGGACTGAAGTTATAAACTCTAACAGGGGTATAATCTACGATAGAAATAATAAAGAAATGGCGATCAATGTCACTAAATGTAATGTTTTTTATAACATGGATTATTTAAAAGAGAGAAAAAATGAAAGTGAAAATGACTTTGAAAATAGAAAAGAAAAACTTTATGATGAAGATGCCAAAATTATTTCTGATACAATAGGTGTAGATTACGAGGAAATAAGATCTAAGATGAAGGGCGACAAGGTTGTAAGGCTTGCAACTAACATTGAAAGAGGCAAGGCCCAAGAACTTAAGGACCAGCAAATAAAAATTATCAAGGAAAATAAAGAAAAAAAAGATAATAAAAAATCAAACCTCATTCCTATGTCTATTGACGATGTAACTAGAAGGCTTTATCCTTTTAACAATTTGGCATCCTATATTATTGGATTTACAAATGATGAGAATGTGGGCCAATATGGGATTGAGGCATCCTATGATGAAGAGTTATCAGGAATTTCTGGTAAGAATGTTTCATTAAAGGATAATGCATCAAACAAAATTCCACTAACAGATGAAGAAACTTATGCACCTAAAGAAGGTTACTCAGTGGTTTTATCCATAGATTCAAATATCCAGCAGTTTGCAGAAACTGCAGCTTTGAATGCAAAAAAAGAGAATATGGCAGATAAGGTTTCTATCATAGTTCAGGATACTATGACTGGAGAAATCTTAGCTATGACAACTAAAGATGACTACAATTTAAATGATCCTAGGGCTCCTTTAAATGAAAAACAAGAAGAAGAGTGGGATAAGTTAACTGAAGAAGAAAAAATGGAAATTCTCTATGATAACTGGAGAGACTTTAACGTCAACGATCAGTATGAACCAGGTTCAACCTTTAAACTTATAACAGCAGCAGCTGCTATAGAAGAAAATGCAGCTCAACCAGACTCCCAATATGTATGTAATGGGGCTATGGTAATGGGCAACAACAAATTAACTTGTACTAGTAACACTAGAGGAAAAAAGACCCTTGCAAAGGCAATAGAAGAATCATGTAATATGACTATGATCCAAGTTGGTCGAGACCTAGGAGCTGAAAAGTTTCTTAAATACATAAAGGCTTTTGGTTTTGGTAAAAAAACTGGAATAGAGCTTTATGGGGAATCAACTGGTATAGTTCCAAGGTCTTATAAAGATATAGGCAAGGTTAACCTTGCAACAATGTCTTATGGACACTCAATTGCTGTATCTCCCTTACAACTTATAAATGCAGTAAGTGCAATTTCCAATGGTGGTTATTTAAATAAACCAACACTTATTAAAGAAATGGTAGATGCCAATGGAAATGTAATTGACAGAAAGAGGACTGAACTTAGGAGAAGGGTAATCTCAGAAGAAACTTCTGGTAAAATGAAGATGATGATGAGAAGAGTAGTGGAAAATGGTACAGGTAAACGCGCTCAGGTTCCAGGTTATATAGTTGGTGGTAAGTCTGGTACTGCAAATATTGCTACACCTACAGGTTATCTTGAAGCATATAACTCATCTTTTGTTGGCGTAGCACCACTTAATGACCCAAGGCTAACAGTTCTTGTAGTTATTAACAATCCTAAGGGAGGGATACTTGGTAGTGTAGTTGCAGCTCCAGTAGTTCAAGATGTATTGGAAAAGTCTCTTAACTATATGAAAATTCAAAAAACTGAAGAAGTTGATGAAAAAGATGAGTTTATTTCTGTTCCAAATGTAGGAGGACTCCTTCTTGAAGATGCAGGAAAGATTTTAATTGATTCTGGACTTAAGTTTAACAACAATTCAGAAAATGTGTTACCATATTCTGTTGTCGCTAATCAAAGTCCATCAGCAGGCTCTTATGTCTTAAAAGACACTATAATTGATCTAGCTGTAAATGATAAGGACAGTGGTATTTTAATAATGCCAGACTTTAGCAAGAAGACTAGAAAAGAAAGCCAATCTATTTTAAATTCCATGAATTTAGAGTATAATATCAAGGGAAATGGCGACTTTATATCGCAAAGTCCAAGACCTGGTCAAAAGTTAAGTGGAAATGAAAGTGTAACTCTTAACTATTCAAAAATAGACCAAGAAAATATAAGTGACGAAACTAATAAAAATACTAATAACTCTTCTAATGAAACAAATTTAAAAAACAAGAAAAACTTAGAAGAAAATAAAAATTCAAAAAAAGATAAAAGAAATAAAAAAGATATTAAAAAATCTAAGAAAAACACAAATAATAAGAAGGAAAATAGAAACAATAAAAGGAATTAGGTTAAAAAACGATGAATTATGTAATTAATATAGGCTTGGGATTTGTTCTTTCCATAATTTTTGGAAAAATTATAATTCCCATATTAAAAAGTTTACACGCAGGACAAAGTATAAGAGAAGATGGACCCCAGTCTCACTTAATTAAAAGTGGGACTCCAACTATAGGTGGATTAATATTTTTAGCATCTGTTATTGTGACAAGTCTTATAACAGCAAACTTTAAAGTTTCAGTTTTAATGATATTATTCTCAACTCTTGCCTTTGGAGCAGTTGGTTTTATTGATGACTACATCAAGGTTGTAATGAAGAGAAACTTAGGACTTCGTGCCTATCAAAAGTTACTCCTTCAAATTTTAGTTGCAGTTATTTTAATAATATACCAATACAATTCTAAAGGAATGGGGACAGATTTATATATTCCCTTTTTAAAAGACTATAGGTCCATAGGATTTTTATATATTCCCTTTGTTATCTTTGTAATTGTGGGTACAGTGAATTCAGTAAACTTAACTGATGGTTTAGATGGACTTTCAACAAGCGTGACAATTATTTGCCTAATATTTTTTAATATTGTTGCAGCTAAATTTCAAAGATATGAAATTTCTCTATTTTGCCTTGCCTTAGCAGGTGCTTTAATGGGATTCTTATACTACAATAAGTTTCCAGCAAAAGTTTTTATGGGAGACACAGGATCTCTTGCCTTAGGTGGAGCAATTTCTGCCATAGCATTTCTTTTAAATGTGCCCTTAATTTTACCTATTGCAGGTGGAATTTACTTTATAGAAACACTTTCAGTTATAATTCAAGTAATTAGCTTTAAAACTAGGGGAAAGAGAGTTTTCCTTATGTCACCACTTCACCATCATTTTGAACACAAGGGATGGCATGAGAAAAAGATAGTAGCAGTATTTTCATTAGTAGAAATTATACTTTGTGTGATTTCTTACTTAATATTATTTTAGGTGATTTAAGATGATAGAAAACAAAAATATTTTAATTATGGGTTTTGGGGTCACTGGAAAGACGGCCCTAAAATTTTTAAAAGAATTTCCATGCAAGATTTATGTTTACGATAGCAATCAAGACCTTCATAAGTTAAATGTAGAAGAAGATTTTATAATTTTTAAGGAAGAAGACCTTGATTATATTGACTTAATAGTTAAAAGTCCTGGAATATATCCTTTCCATGAACTTTTAGAAAAGGCCAGAGAGAAAAACATAGAGATTATTTCAGATATTGAACTTAGCTATAGAAATTTAAAAACTGAAAATGTAATTGCAGTTACTGGTACAAACGGCAAGACGACGACAACTACAATTCTTGGAGATATTCTAAAAAGAGTAGCAAAGACTTATGTTGTAGGAAATATTGGAAGAGGGATTCTTGAAATCACTAAAGAAGCAAGTGATAATGATTATGTAGTAATAGAGGCATCATCCTTCCAACTAGAAGACACAATTGATTTCAAGCCCCACATAGGAGTCTTAACCTATGTAACCAGTGATCATTTAGACTGGCATAAGACAAGACAAAATTACGTAGATGCAAAATTTAAAATCTTTAAAAATCAAGACGAAAATGACTTTGCAATTTTAAACTATGAAGATAAGGATCTTGCTGAAGAATATAAGTTCAAGGCAGAAAAATATTATTTTTCTATGGAAAAGATAGGGGATAAGGGAGCTTATGTTGATAATGGAAAAATTTATTTTAATAATGGAGAAAAGACAGAAGAAGTCTTAGATATTAAAGACATAAAAATTCCTGGAGACCATAATGTAAGAAATATTATGGCAGCTATTATTGCTTGTAAACTTCTAAATATTGACCTAGATCTTATTAAAAAATCCATTCTTTCTTTTACAGGAGTAGAACACAGGATTGAATTTGTAAGAGAAGTTGACGGAGTAAAATATTATAACGACTCCAAGGGAACTAATCCAGATTCAACAGAAGTAGCTGTTGCTGCTATGGATGGAGACGTAGTCTTGATAGCTGGTGGATACGACAAGGGTGCAGATTTTGATAATCTAATAGAAAAGTCTAAAGATAAAATAAAGACAGCAATCTTATTTGGAGAAACTGCAGAAAAAATCTCTAATTCTTGTAAAAAATCTGGAGTAGAGTTTTACATTACTGAAGACTTAAAAAAAACTGTAGAACTTGCTAGGAAACTTTCTTCAAGTGGAGACGATGTTCTTTTATCACCTGCGTGTGCTTCATGGGATATGTATAAAAGTTATGAAATAAGGGGTCAACACTTCAAGGACCTTGTCAAAGAGTTGATGTAGATGAAGTTAAAAAAGGAAATAAAAGATATTGATTTGATGCTGCTTTTGACCACAGTGTTTCTTATTGTAATTGGTCTTATAGCAGTTACTTCAGCTTCCTTTCCAACTGCAAAAAAATATAATTTAAATAGCTTTCACTACTTGGCAAGACAATCTGGCTTTTTAATAATAGGAATTATTGCTCTTTTATTGATTTTAAAGATGCCAAGAGCAGTAATTTATAAAAATATAGATTGGTTGTTTCCAGTAAGTATCGTTTTAATACTACTCTTGTGGTCTCCACTTGGTGACAAGTCGAAGGGACAAGTAAGGTGGCTAGATCTTAAAATATTAAGGTTTCAACCTTCAGATATTTTAAAATTATCTTCAATAATTTACTTATCAAAATACTTGGCGAGAAATATTTATTCCTTAAAAGACAGAAAAATATTTTTAATAGCAGTTGCTATAATGGGTATATCTGTTGGACCAATTATGATTAAGGACTTTTCAACAGCGGTTGTTATTGGTGTGTCACTATTTGCCATACTTCTTGCGGCTGGAATAAATAAAAAACAATT
This sequence comes from Peptoniphilus harei, assembly GCF_016726485.1. Classification (GTDB taxonomy): domain Bacteria; phylum Bacillota; class Clostridia; order Tissierellales; family Peptoniphilaceae; genus Peptoniphilus_A; species Peptoniphilus_A harei. The sequence continues at coordinate 119,039 of NZ_CP068103.1, read as the reverse complement.
CTTATTCTTAGTTGTATTAGGTATAGGTCTTATATTTGTAATTTTAATGGACCCAGAAAATAAGTTTAGGCTTATGAGAATTTTTGGGTTTGTGTCTGACTCAACAGACTACCAATCGGCTGCCCTCTATCAATCAAGGCAATCTCTTTATGCCTTTGCTTTGGGAGGTTACTCTGGAGTAGGTTTATTTAGATCGAGACAAAAGTATACAAACCTTCCAGAAGCTTATACAGACTTTATCTTTTCTGTAATAGCAGAAGAATTTGGTTTTATTGGAACTTTTATAGTAATATTATTATTTATAATTTATATTTATAGGGGATACATGATAGCCTTTAAGGCCACAAATTATTTTGATAAATTCACTGCTATTGGCATGACAACCTACATTGGAATCCAGGCCTTTTTTAATATGGGAGTTTGCGCAAAAATTCTTCCAGTAACAGGTATAACCTTACCTTTTATTTCCTATGGAGGTACAGCACTTGTAATGGCACTTGTATCAACAGCTATTTTATTAAAGATTTCGAAAGAAGGCACAGTATGAAATATATTTTATCCGGCGGAGGTACTGGGGGACATATATACCCAGCACTTGCTATTGGAGAAGAGATAAAAAAGAAAGACAAGGACGCAGAAATTCTCTATGTTGGAAAAAAAGATTCTTTAGAAGAAGAATTGGCAAAAAAATATAATTTTGAATTTAAAGGCATTGATATTTCTGGTCTTCCGAGAAAAAAATTAAATAAGGACACAGTTATTACCTTCTTTAACCTAATGAAAGGATTAAGAGAATGTAATAAAATATTAAATGATTTTAAACCAGATATTGTCATTGGAACTGGTGGATATGTTTGTGCACCAATAGTTTTTAAGGCTCAACAGAAAAAAATAAAGACAGTAGTTCAAGAACAAAATGCCTATCCAGGCAAGACCAATAAAATCCTTGCTAAAAAGGCCGATTATGTCTTTATTAACTTTGAAGAAGCAAAAAAATATCTAGATAATGACAATATTATCTTTACTGGTAACCCTGTAAGAGATGTTTTTTTCCACTTAAACAGGGAAAAATCGAGGAAAGAATTAAATATAAAAAAAGATGAGAAATTTGTATTTTGTTTTGGAGGCTCTGGTGGACAAGAATCTACTAACGATGCAATATTAGAAATCCTAAGAAAAAATGAAAGTCTTCCCTTTAAACTAACTCATGTAACAGGTAGAGAACATTATGATGGATTCATGGAAAAGGCACCTGACCTTCCAGACAATGTGGAAATCCTTGATTATACTCACAAGGTTTATGATTATTTATCCAGCGCAGATCTAGTTATAGCTTCGTCATCAGCTATGACCCTTGCAGAGATATCAGCCCTTGGCATAGCATCAATTTTAATTCCAAAGGCCTATACTGCAGGAAACCACCAATACTATAACGCAATGAGTTACAAGGGTATGGGTGCATCTTCAGTTATTGAAGAAAAGGACTTAAATGGAGAAAGTCTCTTAAATGAAATTAATAAAATTCTTGATGATAATAATGAAAGAAATAAAATGGCAGAAAACTCAAAGAAACTTGCCAGCCTAGATGCTGTTTCAAAAATTGTTGATATGATTATAGAGTGATTTTATGAAAAAGATGGAAAAGAAAAAAAGAAAACTGAATAAAAAAAGAAAATATTTTAGGATTTTTAGCAGATTTTTCATATTCTTTTCCTTCATATTTTTAATAATTTTTGCCCTTAAAAATTCAAATTTTTTTAATGTGAAAAGTATTAACATAGAGGGCAATCAAAATGTTAGTGCAGGCAAGATAAAAAAAGTTTCTCAACTTCAAAAGGGAAGCAAATTTTTTGTAATATCAAAAAAAGACAGGATAGAAAAATTAGAAAGCATCCCTTATATAGAGGATGCCAAAATTTCCTATAACCTTAGAGGAAAAGTTACCATAAAGGTGAAAGAAAGACTTCCTTACTATCAATTGGAATCTACTGAATATTTGTTAGTTGATGATAAATTTAGGATTCTTGAAAATTCAGACAAAAAATCTGATAACTTGGTTAATTTGTCAGGCTTTAATGTAGAGAACCCTCAAGCCGGGAATTATATTTTAACTAACTCAGAGGACCAAGAAAAAAGAAATCTTTTATTGTCCCTAAGACAAGATGAATATTCGCTTCATGGAAACATAAGGGATATTGAACTTTTAGATTCTATTTCAACTTTTACGACAGTTGACGGAATTAAAATTGAATTTGGATCCTATTCTAATGTTGATTATAAACTCAAGATGCTTTCATTAATACTTAAGGATATAAGTACAACAAATAAGAATGCCATCATAATTCAAATGGAAAAGGGTGAAAGCCCAATACTTATTACTGACGGGGAAGATAATAAAAAGTCAGATGAAAAAGAGAAAAAAACTTCAATTAAAGATGAAGAGAAAAATAAATCTTATAGAGAAATAAATAAGCTTGACGAAAACGCAAATTAAAGGTCACAATTGACCTTTAGATATTGACTATTTAACAGTATTTCTATAAAATGATAGTAATGAATATAAAAATAATTAATTAGTATACGAGGAGGATGTTTATGTTGGAATTCGATATGGACCAAGACGATTTTGCCAAAATTAAAGTAGTTGGCGTTGGTGGCGGCGGAAACAACGCTGTTAATAGAATGATTGAAGCTGGAGTTAAGGGCGTTGAATTTTTAGTATTTAACACAGATAGACAAGCACTTAAAAATTCAAATGCTGAAACAAAAATTCAATTAGGTGAAAAAATCACTAAGGGACTTGGAGCAGGTGCTAATCCAGAAATTGGTGAACAAGCTGCTGAAGAATCTTTAGATGAAATCAGAGAAGCTCTTGATGGCGCTGATATGGTATTTATCACTGCAGGAATGGGTGGAGGAACTGGTACTGGTGCAGCTCCTGTTATTGCAGATGTTGCAAAAGAGTTAGGTCTACTTACTGTTGGTGTTGTTACAAAACCTTTTACATTTGAAGGAAGAAAGAGAGCAAAATCTGCTGAATCAGGTATTAATGCTCTTAAGGGAAAGGTTGATACATTAGTTATAATTCCAAACGACAGACTTCTTAGCATTGCAGATAAAAAGACAAGCTTCTCACAAGCCTTTGAAATGGCAGATGACATACTAAAACAAGGTATCCAAGGTATTTCAGACTTAATCTCTGTTCCTAACCTAATTAACCTTGACTTTGCTGACGTTAAGACAATTATGTATGATAAGGGCATTGCTCACATGGGTATTGGCCGTGCATCTGGTGATGACAGAGCTACTGAAGCAGCTAAACTTGCAATAAACTCTCCTCTACTAGAAACTTCTATTGAAGGAGCAAAATCTGTTCTTCTAAATATTACAGCAGGTTCAGATCTTGGTATCTTCGAAGTTAATGAAGCAGCAGACCTTATTAGAGACTGTGTATCTGAAGATGCTAACATTATCTTTGGTGCAGGTATTGATGAAACACTTAAAGACGAAGTTAAGATTACAGTTATAGCAACTGAATTTGACCAATATAAAGAAGATAAGAAAGACAAGAAAGATAAGAAAGTTGAACTTAACCAAAAATCTCCCATTGAATCCCTTGAAAATGATGATGATGAAGATAATGGAGAACTTAAAATCCCTTCTTTCTTAAGAATTAATAGAAAATAAATTTAATTTAAGATTTAGGACATTGGAGACAATGTCCTTTTTTAATGTCTTAATATCTGTTGGGGAGTAAATCTTTAACAGATATTTTTATTATAAAAATAGAACTTATAAGAAATTAGTCACAAACTAAAAAATAAATAAAAACAAAACCAGGAGAGGCAAATAAGTGCAAAATAATAAAAGAGATTTGTTAGCTTTTTAAAATAGAATTTTTCTTAACTTACTGGAGATAAATAGTTTTTTCATATGTATGCTTTTATTCAATAGAAGTAATTAGGATTATAGAAAAGAAATTTTATATAATTTACAATAAATTTATTTTTCGTTTTAAGTAAAATGGTTTAAAAGAGAATACATTATTGCAAGTTGTGAAAATGTTTTTATGACATAAAATTTTCTTTTTTAAAAATTTCTTATTGATTTAAAATTTTTAAAAATTAGGCATGAATATTCACTCAACTAACTAAAAAATTATGCTTACGAAAAGTGTTAGAAATCATCTATAATTTATTAAATAATTAAAAAAAACTAAAAAAATTAAACAAATGATAAAAATAAAAAAATATTGTTATTTTAAATATTTTTTTGTTATAATACTCTTTGTGAGAAAAAAATAAAGGAGGAGAAGAATGAATTTATCATTTAACTTAATGCAAACGGTAGGATTTGCAATCATGGTTTACTACATAGGTAAATTTTTAAGAAATAAGGTTTACTTCTTTCAAAAATTCTGTGTTCCAGCACCAGTAATCGGGGGATTCTTATTTGCAATCATTAGATTCTTATTACAAGTTGGTGGAATTGCAACTTTTGAATTTGATCAAGCCTTACAAAATCCATTTATGATGGTATTCTTTACTGCTATTGGTGTTGGGGCAGACCTTGACACATTGAAAAAGGGTGGAAAAGGATTCTTAATATTCTGGTTAATTTCAGCAATATTAGTTCTAGGACAAGATACAATAGGACTAGTTCTTGCTAAGGTATTAAAACAAAATCCACTACTTGGACTTATCTGTGGTTCAGTTACTATGGTTGGTGGTCACGGATCAGCTGGAGCTTGGGGAAGTACCTTCGCTCAACTTGGTCTTGACAATGCGAAGACTTTTGGACTTGCAGCAGCAACTTTCGGTGTTATCATGGGATCTCTAATTGGAGGACCTGTTGGATCAACACTTATTAGCAGAAACAAACTTTCTGGAAATAAAACAAAATCTTCAAACTACGATGATGTTCTTGAACACTTGGAAGAGAACAATGCTGGTGAAGGCTACGAAAGAGTAGTACCTCTACAAGCTGGAGACTTTATTAAAGTTCTTGGACTTATTTTCGTTTCAATTGGATTTGGTTCAATTCTACAAGAATTCATTAGAACTCACGTATCAATTATGGGCAAAGAATTAAACTTACCAGCTTATGTAACTTCAATGATTATAGCAGGTATCTTTGTTAATACAATTGGTAAAGAAGGACGTCTAATGGTTAACCAAAGAGCAAACTCTATCTGTGGAGACGTTGGACTAAATGTATTCCTAGTAATGGCATTAATCGACATCAACCTAATTGACCTTAAGGAAGTTGCAGGACCAATGCTTATTATCCTATTTGCTCAAACAGCATTTATGCTATTCTTTGCTTATGTTGTTACATTCTGGGCAATGGGTAAAAATTACGACGCAGCAGTACTTTCTGGTGGTATGTGTGGATTTGGTATGGGTGCTACTTATAACGCACTTGCAAACATGGACTCAATCACTGAAAGATTTGGTCCATCACCAAAAGCATACTTTATACTTCCAATGGTTGGAGCTTTTGCTATCGACATTACAAACTCAGTATTTATTACCATATTCTTAAATATTGCACAAAGTATGTCATAAAATTAAAAGAAAATATAAAAATTGGCTGGGCCTAGTGGCTCAGCTTTTTTTATGCTTTCTTAGAATTGATTAATAAAATTTTAAGTGATATTATAATTTTAATGGTCCTTAAGGGCCTTATTTAAATGAGGTGAGAATAATGAAGTGTCCTTTTTGTGGATATGGTGACTCTAAGGTTTTAGACACAAGGCCAACTGATGAAGGTAATACTATAAGAAGAAGGCGCGAGTGTCTAAACTGTCAAAAGAGATTCACTACTTATGAAAAAATTGAGCAATCACCAATTATGGTAATTAAGAAAGATGGAAACAGACAGGCCTTTGACAGAGAGAAAATTATCAGAGGTATGATAAAGTCTTGTGAGAAGAGACCTGTGTCTGCTGCTGATATAGAAGATGCTGTAAACAATATAGAAAAGAAAATCGAAAACTCTATGAAGAAAGAAATTAGTTCTCTTGAAGTTGGAGAGATGGTAATGGAAGAACTAAAGGACCTAGATGAGGTTTCTTATGTTAGGTTTGCATCTGTATATAGGGAATTTAAAGATCTTCAATCCTTTGTTGATGAGCTTGAGAATTTTGTAAAAAAGAAGAATTAATATGGATTTATTTGAACTTAGCATGCAAAAAAATTTAGAAAGTCAAGCACCTCTGGCTGATAGGATGAGACCAAGAAATTTGGAAGAATTTTTTGGTCAAGATCATATTATAGGAGAGGGCAAGTATCTTTCCAGGCTTATAAAAAGTGATAGGCTAACTTCTGTATTGTTTTATGGTCCACCAGGAGTTGGTAAGACAACTCTTGCAGAGATAATTGCTAGAACAACTAATAAAAATTTTGTTAAATTATCTGCTGTAACATCTAACCTAAAGGAGCTTCGTGAAGTTTTGAAAAAGTCGGAAGACTCTATGAAGTTTGATAATGTATCAACAATAGTTTTTATTGATGAGATCCATAGATTTAACAAGAGCCAGCAAGATGCTCTCCTACCCTTTGTCGAAAGAGGAGTTATTAGTCTAATAGGTGCTACAACAGAGAACCCCTATTTTGAAGTCAATAGAGCTCTCTTATCGAGAATGCAAATAATAAATTTATATCCTCTAGAAAACAAGGATTTAGAAAAAATGATGGATATGGCTTTAGCTGATAAGGAACGTGGACTTGGAAGGGAAAATATAGAAATCACTGAAGAGGCAAGAAATATTTTAATAAAAAATTCAAATGGAGATGGTAGATATCTCTTAAACAGCTTAGAGATTGCTGCATTATCAACAGATGAAGTTGATGGAAAAATATTTTTAGATAAAGATGTAATAGAAAACTCTCTTCTCATAAAAAATGTTAGGTACGATAAGAATAATAATGAGCACTATGACACTATATCTGCCTTTATAAAGTCCATGAGGGGGTCAGACCCAAATGCCGCCCTAATTTATCTTGCAAAGATGCTTGAAGGCGGAGAGGACATCAAATTTATTGCGAGAAGGCTTATAATTTTTGCTTCAGAAGATGTGGGCAATGCAAATCCAGAAGCAATTCAAGTTGCATCGGCTTGTTTTAACAATATAAATGCTGTTGGAATGCCTGAAGCCAGAATTATCTTAGCCCAAACTGCAACTTATTTAGCATCATCAGAAAAATCCAATGCAGCTTATGCAGGAATAAATAAGGCCATGGAGGATGTGAGAAATTCAACTAACATTGATATACCCAGGTATATAAGGGATAAAAGAAACCCAAACAATGAAACTGATGAAAAATACTTATATCCTCACGATTATGAGAATGCTTATGTAGACCAAAAATATATGCCAGATAATTTTAAGGGCAGAAAATATTATGAGCCAAAAAATATTGGCTATGAAAGAAAAATAAAAGATTACTTAGACAGTTTAAAGTGAGTTAAATTGACAAATAGAGCATTTAATTATATACTTAACAATTAAGTAAGAAATTGAAAATTAGGAGGAATTATGTCAATTAGCATTAGAGAAATTTTTAAAAATCCAGAGGATTTTTTAGATAAAGAAATAGTATTAAGTGGTTGGGTAAAAACATCTAGAGCTTCAAAAAACTTCGGTTTTATTGAACTCACTGATGGAACAGTTTTTAAACCAATTCAAGTAGTTTATGGTAAAGAATTAGAAAACTTTGATGAAGTTGAAAAATTTCCAATAAGCTCTTCTTTAGAAATCAGTGGAAAAATTGTTAAGTCACCTGGTAAAAACCAATCTTATGAATTACAAGCAAGTAAGATAGAAGCAATTTGTTCATCTGATCCATCATATCCACTTCAAAAGAAAAGACACACAATGGAATACCTAAGAACAATAGCTCACTTACGTCCAAGAGCAAATACATTTAATGCTGTCTTTAGAGTAAGATCACTAATTGCTTATGCAATTCACAAGTTCTTCCAAGAAAAGGGATTTGTTTACGTCCATGCTCCAATTATCACAACATCAGATGCTGAAGGAGCAGGAGAAATGTTCCAAGTAACAACTCTTGACATTGATAAAATTGCAAAATCAGAACCTACTGAAGTTGACTACTCAAAGGACTTCTTCGATAAAAAGACTCACCTTACAGTGTCTGGTCAACTAGAAGCTGAAGCTTTTGCAGAAGCCTTTAGAGATATTTATACTTTTGGACCTACATTTAGGGCAGAAAATTCAAATACACAAAGACACGCTGCAGAATTCTGGATGATTGAACCAGAAATGGCCTTTGCTGATCTTAATGTAAATATGGACGTATCAGAAGAAATGTTAAAATATATTATTTCTTATGTCCTTGAAAATGCACCACAAGAAATGGAATTCTTTAACAACTTCATTGACAAGGGTCTATTAGAAAGATTACAAAATGTAGTTGATAACGAGTTTGCAAGAATAACTTATACAGAAGCTATTGAAATTCTTGAAAAGGCTGATAAGGAATTTAATTATCCTGTAAGCTGGGGAATTGACCTACAAACAGAACATGAAAGATATATTACTGAAGAAGTTTACAAGAAACCAGTTTTCGTAACTGATTATCCAAAGGAAATCAAGGCTTTCTATATGTATGAAAATGAAGACAAGAAAACTGTAGCAGCTATGGACCTTCTAGTTCCAGGTGTTGGCGAAATCATTGGAGGAAGCCAAAGGGAACACAGATTTGACGTTCTAGAAGAAAAGATGCAAAACATTGGAATGGATATGGACACTTATGATTGGTATCTTGATTTAAGAAGATATGGATCTGTAGTCCACTCAGGATTTGGTCTTGGATTTGAAAGAGCAGTAATGTATATAACTGGAATGAAAAATATAAGAGACGTAATTCCATTCCCAAGAACTGTTGGAAATGCTGAATTTTAATTTTTGAAATTTTAGGAGTTAATATGAATAAATACACACCAAGTGATATAGAAAAAAAGTGGCAAGACTTTTGGGATGAACATGAATCCTTTGTATGTGAAAATAATTCAGACAAGGAAAAGTTTTATGCCCTTGTAGAATTCCCTTATCCATCTGGACAAGGACTTCACGTAGGTCACCCAAGGCCTTACACTGCCCTAGATATTGTTTCTAGGATGAAGAGGATGCAAGGTTATAACGTACTTTACCCAATGGGATGGGATGCCTTTGGTCTTCCAACAGAAAACTATGCAATAAAAAATAAAATCCATCCAGCTATTGTTACTAAAAATAATATTGCTCACTTTAAAAAACAATTAAAGTCAATTGGATTTTCCTTTGACTGGTCTAGGGAAATTAACACAACTGATCCAGAATACTACAAGTGGACACAATGGATTTTCCTACAACTTTATAAACACGGACTTGCTTACAAGAAAGAAATGCCAATAAACTGGTGCCCTTCATGTAAGGTTGGACTTTCTAATGAAGAAGTTGTTGGTGGAAAGTGCGAAAGATGTGGAGAAGAAGTTGTAAGACGTGTTAAGAGCCAATGGATGCTTAAAATAACCGAGTATGCAGATAGACTTATCGAAGACTTAGACGATCTTGACTTTATCGATAGGGTTGTAACACAACAAAAAAACTGGATTGGTAGAAGTGAAGGAGCAAGTATTAACTTTTCACTGAAAGACTTTGATGAACAACTTGAAGTTTTCACAACTAGACCAGATACAATTTATGGTGCAACTTATATGGTAATTGCGCCAGAACACCCATTAATTGAAGAACATGCTGATAAGATTGAAAACTTAGATGAAATAAATGCCTACAAAGAAGAATGTTCAAAGAAAAGTGATTTCGAAAGAACTGAACTTGAAAAAGACAAGTCTGGTGTAGAAATAAAAGGTATTAAGGCAATTAACCCCCTTACAAATAAAGAAATTCCAATTTGGATTTCTGATTATGTCCTTATGACATATGGAACAGGTGCTATTATGGCAGTGCCAGCTCACGATGATCGTGACTATGACTTTGCAAAGAAATTTGGACTTGAAATTATCCCTGTTATAGAAGGATCTGATGTATCAGAACATGCAAATACAGAAACATCTACAGGAAAAATGATTAATTCAGAAATCCTAAATGGACTTGAAGTTAAAGATGCCATCGCTAAGATGATAGACTATCTTGAAGAACATAAACTTGGAGATAGAAAAGTTAATTATAAATTGAGAGACTGGGTATTCTCAAGGCAAAGATATTGGGGAGAACCAATTCCAATAGTTCACTGCGAAAAATGTGGTTATGTAGCTCTTCCAGAAGAAGAACTTCCACTTTTACTTCCAGAAGTAGAAAATTACGAACCAACTGATTCTGGAGAATCACCACTTGCAAAGATGACTGATTGGGTAAACACTACTTGTCCAAAATGTGGTGGACCAGCAAAGAGAGAAACAGATACAATGCCACAATGGGCAGGATCATCTTGGTACTTCTTAAGATATACTGACCCACACAATGATGAAGCACTTGCAAGCAAGGAAGCTCTTGATTATTGGATGCCAGTTGATTGGTACAATGGTGGTATGGAACATACTACACTTCACCTTCTATATTCAAGATTCTGGCACAAGTTCTTATACGATATTGGAGTAGTTCCAACTAAGGAACCTTATCAAAAGAGAACTTCACACGGTATGATTCTTGGTGGAAACAATGAAAAAATGTCAAAATCAAGGGGTAACGTAGTAAATCCTGACGATATTGTTAGAGATTACGGTGCAGACACTTTAAGATGTTATGAAATGTTTATTGGTGATTTTGAAAAACCTGTACCTTGGTCAGAAAATGGAGTTAAGGGCTGTAGAAGATTCTTGGAAAGAGTTTGGAATCTACAAGAAATTGTAGTTGAGGGAGATGACTACAGTAAAGAATTAGTCTCAGAAATACACAAGACTATCAAAAAGGTTACTGAAGATTATGCTCACTTAAAGGCAAATACTGCAATTGCTCAACTTATGACTCTATCAAATGAATTTAATGATGCTGGAAAAATCACTAAAGAAGACCTTAGAACTTTCTTAATTTTACTAAATCCAGTTGCACCACATATAACAGAAGAATTGTGGCAAGTATGTGAACTTGGTGGAGTATTATCAGAACAAGCTTGGCCTGAATATAAGGAAGAGCTTACTATTGATAATGAAATAGAGCTTCCAGTTCAATTTAACGGTAAAGTTAGATATACAATTAAGATAGAGAGAGATGCTTCCCAAGATGAAGTATTAGAAATTGCAGAAAAGGATGAACTTTTCGCAAAAAATACAGAGGGCAAGAATATAGTTAAGAAAATATATATTCCAAATAAGATTGTAAATATGGTTGTAAAATAAAATGAAAAGCACTTTTTAGTGCTTTTTGTTCTTTATAAGGAGTTTTTATGAATAGCATGACTGGCTACGGCCTTTTTGAAAAAAGATGTGAGGATTTCTATATTAAAGTTGAGATGAAGTCTGTGAATAACAGGTATCTAGACATTAATGTGAGAATGCCTGGGTCAATTATGTATGCAGAAGAAGCTGTTAAATCTTTTATTAAGTCAAAAATCAAAAGAGGCAAGGTTGATGTATTCATAAATTTTGAATATTTGGATTCAAGCCAGGTTGAAATTGATATTGACTATGAGCTGCTAAATAAGTATATTATTATAAGTAAAGAATTAGAAGAGAAGTTGGGAGTAGCTTCTGATATATCATTTTCTAAGTTGATGAGAGACTCAAATATTATCAAACCACAAAAAGCAGAGTTTGATGGAGATTATATAAAAGAAGAACTTTTAAAAGTGCTAGATGAAGCTGCAAATGAATTTGTAAAATCTAGATCTTTTGAAGGTGAAAAGATAAAAGAAGACTTTCAAATAAAGCTTGAAGAAGTCAAAAGACTTACTGACTTTATAGAAGATAGAGCTCCTATTAGTTTAAAGGAAAATGAAAATAGATTGAGAGAAAGGGTAGCCGAGTTTCTTCAATCAAGTGAAATAAATGAAGATAGAATTTTGACAGAAATAGCAATAATGCTTGATAAACTTTCAATTGATGAAGAAATTACAAGGCTTAAAATTCACACTCACAATTTTAATGATATAATAAATCAAGAGGGACCAATTGGCAGAAAGTTAGACTTTTTAATTCAAGAGATGAACAGAGAGTCCAACACCATAGGTTCAAAATCAAATGATATTGAAATTACAAGTGCTGTTGTAATGCTAAAATCAGAAATAGAAAAATTGCGTGAACAAGCGCAAAATGTTGAATAAAATACTTAGGATGGTGATAATTTGGACGGCGGATTTTTATTAGTTTTATCAGGTCCTTCTGGTTCTGGAAAAGGAACAGTAAGTGAATCCTTAATGAAAAACAATGATGACATAATTTTCTCAACTTCTGTTACTACTAGGACTCCTAGACCAGGCGAAGTAAATGGCGAAAATTACTTTTTTGCCTCAAGAGAAGAATTTGAAAAAATGGTAGAAAATGATGAATTATTGGAACATGCCTTTGTTCATACAAACTACTATGGTACACCAAAGAAATTTGTTTTTGATGAAATAGAAAAGGGAGAAATTGTACTTCTTGAAATTGATGTGCAAGGCGCTCTTCAAATTAAAGAAAAATATAAAGAAGCAGTATTTATATTTTTAATTCCTCCAACTATGGATGAATTGAGATCTCGTCTTGTTAAGAGAGATACAGAAACTGAAGATGAAATAGAAACTAGGTATAGAAATGCCTTTAAGGAACTTGACTTCGTAGGTGAATATGACTACTTTGTTATAAATGATGTAATAGACAATGCAGTTAAGGATATCGAAACTATTATTGCAGCTGAAAAACTTAGGGTTAAAAGACATAAGAATATTAAAAAAGAAGTTCAAGCAGAAGAGGAGAGAAGTAAATGATTATACCATCTTTTAAAGAATTAAAAGAAGTTGCAGATTCTAGATATGAACTTGCAATTTTAGTATCAAAAAGAGCTAGAAAGATTATTGATGGAAATCCAGCTTTAGTAGATACAGATAGTGAAAAACCAGTAACAATTGCTATTGAAGAAATTATGGCTGGTAAAATTAAATTTGGAGAAAAATTAAGCGACTCTGAGTATGAAGAAAAGGTTGCTGAAGAAAAAGAAAATCTTATACAAGAAATTAAGCAAAAAAAGATTGACGATTTAAACAAAGAAGAACTAGAAGAGGAATAAGATGTTAAAGGGTAAAAAAATTCTACTTGGAGTTACAGGTGGAATTGCTGTTTATAAGTCTCCAGGTATATGCAGTCTTTTGAGAAAATTAGGCGCAGAAGTAAAGGTTATAATGACAAAAAATGCAACTGAATTTGTTACACCGCTTACTTTTCAAACTATGTCCAACAATGTAGTTCATGGAGAGATGTTTAATCAACTTTTTAACATGGATGTTGAACATATTTCTCTAGCTAAATGGGCTGATATTATTGTTATTGCACCTGCTACTGCAAATATTATTGGAAAATTTGCCAATGGTATTGCAGATGATATGCTATCTACAGTTTTAATGGCTTCAAGGTCCAAGGTAATGTTGGCACCTGGAATGAATACAGTAATGTTAAATTCAGAAGCAAATCAAAAGAATATGCAGACCCTAAGAGATAGGGGAGTTATAATCCTAGATACCAAAGAAGACCTACTTGCCTGCAATGACTATGGTAGTGGCAAGATGCTTGAGCCTAGTGAAATTGTTGATGAAATTGACAGAGCATTAACTGAGAAAGACCTTGAAGGTAAGCATGTTGTAATCACAGCAGGACCTACAAGAGAGGCACTTGATCCAGTTAGGTTTATTTCTAATTATTCTTCTGGAAAGATGGGTTATGCCCTTGCAGATAATGCAAAAAAAAGAGGGGCAAAAGTAACACTTATATCTGGTCCAACAAAAATTGATGTTCCTAAAGTTGATAACTTTGTAAGAGTGGATTCAACTCGTGAGATGTATGATGCTGTTGGAAAATACTTTGATGAATGTGATTTATTGATTAAGGCAGCTGCCCCAAGTGACTATAGGCCAAAGACTTATAGTGAAGAAAAAATTAAAAAGGGTAACGACAGTCAAATGAACCTAATTGAAATGGAAAAAAATCCTGACATTGCTGCTCACTATGGAAGTCTGAAGAAAAACCAAGTTATAGTTGGCTTTGCTGCAGAATCAACTAACATTTATGAATATGCTAAGGAAAAACTAATTAAAAAGAACTTTGATATAATTGTTGTTAACAATATCAAAAAAGAAGGTGCAGGTTTTGGGAGTGACACCAATATAGTTTCCATTATCTCAAGAGATGAGACTGATGATTTAGAAATTATGTCTAAGGCTGAACTTGCGAGAGAAATTTTAGATAGGGCAAAAAAACTTATGAGCTAGAGAAATCTAGCTCTTTTGTGGGTGAAGACATGTTTGCAGATATTTTTATCGAAAATAATTTTCAAAAAATAGATAAACTTTATACATATATAGTAAAAGATGATGTTAAACCAGGTATGAGAGTTCTCGTAAATTTTGGGAAGTCCTACCGAGTTGGTATCGTCCTTTTTTTACATGCAAATTATTCTGGAGACCACCGAGAAGAGTTAAAGGAGATTCATTCAGTCCTTGACGATGAACCAATAATATCCAATGACCTAATAAGACTTGGCCTTTGGATGAAGGAAAGATACCTCGTTGGTTACTCAAAGGCCTTTGCTCCAATCTTACCACCAGGAAATCTTCAAAAAATTAAGAAAAAAATCCTTGTAGAAAAATACCCTAATGGTAAGGACTTGGAAGATTTAAACTCTATAGATCTGTCAAAGTATTTCGAGGATTTAAAAGAAGATGAAAAAGTAATAATTAAGAAGTTAAGGGCTAAGGGTTACCTAAAATATGTTTACGACTCCTTAGTGACTGTAAAGCCAAAAATTGTAAATTATTTGAGACTTGTAAGTGATTTTGACCCAAAAAATCTTGAGGGAATTAGTGAGAAACAAGCACAAGTCTTTAATTTTATAAAAAAAGAGAAAGATATATCGAGAGTAGATGTCATGAAGAATCTAAATATATCTTATTCTCCAATTAAAAGCCTGATAAAAAGAAATCTTATTGAAGAATATAAGAAAGAAATAAATAGAGATCCAGTTGAAAAAACTTTCAAAAAGAATAAGCTAGCTTTAAATGATGAGCAACAAGAAGCTCTTAAGAGTATACGAAGAACTGACAAGGTAGTCTCACTACTTCATGGACTAACTGGATCTGGCAAAACTGAGGTTTATTTAAATCTTACTTCAAAAGTTCTTGAAGATGGAGGCCAGGTAATTGTACTTGTTCCAGAAATTGGATTAACTCCACAAATGATTGAGAGATTTAAGTCCTGGTTTGGAAATGAAGTTGCTATTATCCACTCAAAGCTTTCAGCTGGAGAAAGATATGATGAGTATAGGAAGGTCTTAAATGATGAAGTAAAAGTCGTGGTTGGAGTTAGAAGTGCAGTCTTTGTTCCCTTTAAAAACCTCAAGATGATTATAGTTGATGAGTCTCACGACTCTTCCTATGAATTTCACGACAACTTAAAGTATGACACCATAGAAGTTGCCATAAATAGGATGAAGGGCAGGGGGAAAGTTGTCCTAGGATCGGCAACTCCATCTGTAGAATCCTATTTTTATGCACAAAAAGATTTTTATAATTTATGTGAATTAAATAATAGGGCCAAAAAAGGAGCTTTTCTTCCTGATACAGAAATAGTTGATATGAGAGACGAACTTATAATGGGAAATGTCTCAATCTTTAGTAGAGAACTTAGAGAGGCTATTGAAGAAAAGTTAAAAAATAAAGAACAGATTATTTTATTCTTAAATAGGCGAGGATTTTCTAATTTTATTTCCTGCAGATCTTGTGGTGAAGTTATTAAATGTGATGACTGTGACATCTCAATGACCTATCACAAGGCAAAAAATAGGCTCATCTGTCACTATTGTGGCAAGACTAAACCTTTGCCAAGAGTTTGCCCATCTTGTGGATCAAAATTCATAAAACAGTTTGGAGTTGGAACCCAAAGAGTAGAAGAAGAAGTTCAAAAATATTTTCCGGAGGCTAGGGTTCTTAGAATGGATAGGGACACAACAGGAAAAAAAGATTCCTTTGAAAAATTTTATGAGAAGATAAAAAATAAGGAAGCAGATATAATTATTGGAACCCAAATGGTGTCTAAGGGATTTGATTTCGAAGATGTTACACTTGTTGGGATTGTTGCAGCAGACCTCTCTCTTTATATTTCTGATTACAAGGCAAGAGAAAGAACCTTCCAGCTAGTAACTCAAGTATCGGGAAGAGCAGGTCGTGCATCCAAAAAGGGCCAAGTTATAATTCAAACCTACAGTCCCGACAGTGAAATTATAAAATACTCTGCACAAGGGGACTATAAGGATTTCTATGAATATGAAATCCAAGAGAGGAAGACTTTTTTATATCCTCCTTATACAAAACTAATTGAGCTTGAGTTTTCATCTTATGACGAAAACCTAACTCAAATTTGGGCAGAAAGGTTTTTGCATCAAATGTCTCTTGATTTAAAAGGCATGGACATTATGGTGACAAAGTTCATCAAGATGCCAAGAATAAAAAATATTAATAAGACTAAATTTTCCCTTAAGGTAAAGCCAAAGGACCTAGGCTTGTTAATTGAGGGCCTAAAAAGGGTAATTAATAATAGTAAGATAGAAGAAGAAAGAAAAATAATTTTAAATATAGAATTTTAGGTGATTTAATGGCAATAAGAAAAATTAGAACAGACGAAGATCCAATTCTTAGAAAAAAATCTAAGACAGTTACTAATTATAATGACAGACTAAAAGTTTTAATAGACGATATGTTTGAAACAATGGACCTTGCTCCTGGAGTTGGACTTGCTGCTCCTCAAATAGGGATTTTAAAAAGGGTTATTGTTGTTGACAATAGGGAAGAAGATAATGGCGAAGGCGAAGATCCAATGAGATTTTACATGATAAACCCTGAAATAATAGAAAAAGATGGTGAAGAAGTCTCAATGGAAGGCTGTCTTTCAGTTCCTGGAAAGCAAGGTACTGTTAAAAGAGCTAAGCACATAAAAGTTAAGTACAATGACCTAGAAGGTAAGGAAAATCTTATGGAAGCTGAAGACTTTTTGGCTAGAATTATCCAACACGAAACTGACCATCTTGATGGAATACTTTATACAGACAAGGCAATACAAATGTATGAAGCGGAGAGTGAAGAATAATGAAATTTATTTTTATGGGGACTCCTGAATTTTCTGTTCCAATATTGGAAAGACTAAGTAAGTTGGGAGATGTGGCCCTTGTTGTATCTCAAGAAGATAAGAGGAAGGGCAGGGGAAAAAAATTTACAAAAACTCCTGTAAAAGTTAAGGCAGAAGAGTTAGGGCTTGAAGTTTTTCAACCAGGAGATATAAATTCTAAAGAAGCAATTGATAAATTAAGAGAAGTCCAAGCCGACATAATTGTAGTAGTGGCCTATGGACAGATCTTGACTCAAGAGATAATAGATTTACCAGAAAAATATATAGTTAATGTTCACGCTTCCCTCCTACCTTATTTAAGAGGTGCTGCTCCAATTAATAGGGCAATAATAGAAGGACATGATAAGACTGGTGTCAGTCTTATGAAGGTGGAAAGAGGTCTTGATGCAGGCCCAGTTTCATCTGTAAGAGAAATTGAAATTGGTGACATGAATGCAGGAGAACTTGAAGATAAACTTGCACAAATGGGTGCTGATCTATTAGAAGACTTTATCCTTGAAGCTGAGAAAGGTCCAGTGGATTTTGTGGACCAAGATGAGGATAAAAAGACTTATGCAAATAAAATTTTAAAAGATGATTTGAATTTATATTTTAATGAAACTTCAAAAAATATTGTAAATAAAATAAGGGGCTTAACTCCTCATTATGGGGTTAGGTTTAAGTATGATGACAAGTTCTATAAGATTTATAGGGCAGAAGAATTTGATGACAATTCTAATAAAAAACCAGGTACAATTATAAAATCTGACAAAGACCTTATTATTAAAACAAGTGATAGAGCAATTTCTGTAAAGGAGATTCAAGCACCAGGTAAAAGAGCCATGGGAATAGATGATTTTTTACGAGGAAATAAATTTGAAGAAAATTATGTGATTGGAGGAAAATAATGTTTGGACCATATTTTTACACTTATGATTACTCTTACTTGATTTATATACTTCCAGGCCTACTTCTTGCTATGTATGCACAGGCAAAAATTAGTTCAGCCTATGAAAAATATAAAAAAATTCCATCATCTACAAATCTTAGTGGTGCAGAAGTTGCAAGAAAAATCTTAGATAGGAATGGCCTATCGAATGTTAGCATCAATATGGTAGATGGAAAGCTTTCGGATCATTATGATCCTAGAGATAAGACCTTAAACCTATCAAGAGATGTTTATTATAAAAATTCTATTGCATCAGTTTCTATTGCGGCTCATGAAGTTGGTCATGCTATTCAAGATTCAGTTGACTATGCTCCTCTAAAGATAAGAGCAGCCCTAGTGCCACTTGCAAATCTTGGGACACAATTGTCCTTCTTTTTAATAATACTTGGGTTTTTCTTCTCAGTATTTTTTACTAAATTAGGTATAGCCCTTTTCTTCTTTGCAGTTTTATTCCAAATTGTTACACTGCCTGTTGAGTTTAACGCATCAAATAGAGCAAAAAATGAACTTGCAATGGGAATTATTTCTGATGAAGATTTAAAGGGAACAAGAGAAGTCCTAAGTGCAGCAGCATTAACTTATGTTGCATCAACTATAGTTGCAATAGGACAATTTTTGAGATTACTAAGTATATTTGGAAGAAGAGATTAATGAAAAACACAAGAGAAAAAGCACTACAAATAATTAACGATGTCCTCTATAAGGGGACATTTTTAGAGGAAAGTTTAGAGATTTTAAAAGTATCTAATATAGATGAAAGGGACTTTGCCTTTATAAAAGAAATAACAACAGGAGTTGTGAGAAACAAAACTTATCTCGATTATGTCATAAGACAAAATTCCAGAGTTAGGTTTAATAGGATTCACAAGATCATACTTATTATCTTGGAAATGGCAATTTACCAAATGTATTTTCTTGACAAGGTTCCAGATTATTCCATAGTTGATGAATCAGTTAATCTTGCAAAAATTTATGGAAACAAGGGATCAATTTCTTTTACAAATGGAATACTTAGGAGCATCGCAAAGAAGAAACCTGCTCAAGTTACCTTAAAGAATTCCATAGACAATTTATCTACTTATTATTCTCATCCAAGATTTTATACTGAATACTTTTACGAAAATTATGGAGAAGAATTTACAAAGAAACTTCTCAAGGCAAATAATGAGAAAGCACCCTTCACAATTAGGGTTAATAGCTTTAAGACTAATAGGGATGATTTAATAAAAAACTTATCACAAATAGGTTTTGAAATAGAGGAGACATCTTATGACAAGGCCTTAAATGTTTTAAATCCCAATGGAATCATAGACACTGAATATTTTGAAAAGGGTCACTTCTATGTTCAAGACCTAGGGTCCATACTAGTGTCTAGTTTTTTAAATCCAAGGAAAGATTCAAAAGTTCTTGACTTATGTGCAGCACCTGGTGGCAAGACAACTCATTTATCAGAGCTTATGGACAATACAGGTGAAATTGTTGCTTGTGATAAGTCTAAGGGCAAGATAAATTTAATTAAGGAAAATGCTCAGAGACTTGGCTGCAAAAATATATCTCCTATGATTAACGACGCAAGGGTCTTAAATGAAGACTTTATAAATAAGTTTGACTATGTCTTAGTTGATGCACCTTGTTCTGGAACAGGCCTTTATAGGAAGAAGCCAGACATCAAATGGAACAAGGGAATAGATGACTTAAAAGAACTTGGAAAAATTCAATTAGAAATTATAAACAATGCTAAAGAATATGTGAAGGACCAAGGACTTTTACTCTATTCAACTTGCTCTCTATCAAAAATTGAGAATGAAGATGTAATCGAAAACTTCTTGAGTGAAAATAAAGATTTTAAAATAAAAAAATTAAGAGACAAGGAAGTCTTAAAACTATTTCCATCAGTAGATGGATCAGATGGTTTTTCAATTTGTCTCTTAGAAAAAAATTAATATCTATTACGACTGTGAAATTTCTTCACAGTCTTTTTTTATCGGCTAATTTTTCAAATCTTATTTTAATTTAAAGAAGTCTAATGGTATAATGTTTAGATGAATAGGTGGTTTTAATGGAATTAAATTCTATGTATGAAGATGAGCTGCGAAAGTTTTTTGAGGATAGAAAGGAAAAGGCCTTTAGGGGTTCACAACTTTTTACTTTCTTCCACGACAAGAAGAGATATGACGTGGAAAACTCAAATCTTTCGTCTAAGGCCATCGCTCTTATTAAAGATGAGGAAATAAATAAAATTGAAATATTTAAAAGCTTTGACTCTGACTTAGATGAAACAAGGAAATTGCTTTTTAAATTAAAAGATGGAAACCTAATTGAAGGTGTCCTAATGGAATACAAGCACGGTTACTCCCAATGCGTGTCAACTCAAGTTGGCTGCAGGATGGGTTGTGATTTTTGTGCGTCAACTAAGTCTGGTCTGGTTAGAAACCTAAGTGCTGGTGAAATGCTGGGACAAGTTTATGAGATTGAAAATAAATACAATATAAAAGTTTCTAATTTTATATTAATGGGAAGTGGCGAACCTCTAGATAATTTCTCTGAAGTCATAAGGTTCATAAAACTTCTCCACGACGAGAAGGGCCATAATACATCTTATAGAAATATTACAATTTCAACTTGTGGAGTGGCTGATAAGATTTATGATCTTGCTGATTTGAATCTTCCAATTAATCTTGCTGTTAGTCTTCACCAAACAAATGATAGGGATAGGTCAGCTCTTATGCCAATAAATAGGAGGTTTAACCTGGCTGAACTTAAAAAATCCCTAGAATATTATGTCAAAAAGACTAATAACAGGTTAACCTTTGAATACACAATGATAAAAAATCAAAATGATGGAACAAAAAACATTGATGAGCTTTATAATTTTGCAAAAAATTTAAAGTGTCACATAAATCTAATACCCTTAAATCCTATAGAAGAGTTTGATGAGAAAAGACCTTCTAAGTCTGAAATTAATGACTTCAAGAATAAGCTTGAGAGAAGGGGTTTTAACGTAACCATAAGACGAGAACTAGGCAGTGACATCAGCGCCTCATGTGGACAACTAAGGCGTAAGATTGAGGTGAAATAAATGAAAGTAGTATCAGCAACTAATGTAGGTAACTACAGAAAGAATAATGAAGATTCTTATTATGTAAACGAATCTAAAAATTTATATGTATTGGCTGATGGAATGGGAGGTCATCTTGCAGGTGAAAGAGCATCCAAGATGGCAACTGAAATAATTGGTCAAGATTTCGCAAAAGATAGAGAAATAAAAAGCATAGATGATGCAATAGAAATTCTCTCATCTTCGATTAGGGATGCAAATAAAAAAATATTTGATAGCTCTCAAGAAAATGAAGATTACAGGGGAATGGGAACCACTCTTTCTAGTGGACTTATTCTAGGAGATGTTCTCATATATTCAAATATTGGAGATTCTAGGATCTACAGAATAAATAAAGAAATGGAACAAATAACCCAAGATGATTCCTTTGTAAATTATTTGATTGAAATTGGAGAAATCACCGAAGAAGAAGCAAAAAATCATCCCAAGAAGAATGTCCTGACTAAGGCAATGGGTACCACATCTGATATAGAAGTTATAGTTAACACGCTTGACATTAAGGATAAAGATGTATTTTTATTTTGTTCAGATGGGCTTACAAACATGGTTTCTGATGAAGAAATCTTTAGAATTGTAAAGGAAAATAGTCCTGAAGAAGCGAGAGATATGCTTCTTGACCTAGCCCTAAAAAATGGTGGCATGGATAACATTACATTTATTTTAGTATTTAATGAGTAGGTGGGCAATGATTAATAAAATATTAGGAAATAGATACGAAATATTAGAAAAAATTGGCACTGGCGGAATGGGCAATGTCTTTAAGGCCCATGACAAAAAACTTGATAGGATAGTTGCCATTAAGGTTCTAAAATTAGAATACAATGAAGACAATAATTTTATAAGAAAATTCAAGAGGGAGTCCCTTGCAGCAGCAAGTATATCTCATCCAAATATAGTGAGCATTTATGATGTTGGTACAGAAAAAATCCAAGACAAGGAAGTACACTATATTGTTATGGAATATATTGATGGAAAAACCCTAAAGGACTTAATTAATGATGAAGGTAGGTTATCTGAAAAAAGAGCATTAAACTACTGCATACAAATTGCTGAAGCCCTAAAGGTTGCTCATTCAAAACACATTGTTCACAGGGATATTAAGTCACAAAATATTATGGTGACAAGAGATGACAGGATAAAGGTAACGGACTTTGGAATTGCAAGAGTAGCAGACAACACAACTGTCACTGCTACAAATGCTGTTATGGGGTCTGTCCACTACTTCTCACCAGAACAAGCAAGGGGAGCAAAGGTAGACAACAGGTCTGATATATATTCACTGGGAATAGTTCTTTTTGAAATGTTAACAGGAAGACTTCCTTTTGATGCAGACAACCCAGTTTCAGTTGCCCTTATGCAGGTTCAATCACAAATGCCAAGGCCTTCTGAATTTATAAAGAGTCTAGACCCATCTGTAGATGCCTTAGTCCTTAAGATGACAGAAAAGGATCCGGACATGAGGTACAAGGATGTTTTTGAACTTATTAAAGACATTAAAGACTATACTATGGGTGCTAGAAGCTTCTCTGTAAATAGAACTTATGATGAAGATGATAGTAGGACAGTTGTCACTCCTCCTATCAATAGGAGACCAAATAGAAATCATTCCAATAACATGGACTCACAAAGATCAAAGAAATCCAAAAAAGTTGTAAAGAAGAAAAAATCAGCGGCTCCGGCAATACTTGGTATATTCTCTGCAATAGTTATTATTGCCCTTTTAATTTATGTCGTTCCAAAGGCAATGAAGGGAATGAAGTCAGGCGACGTAGTAGAAAAAATTGCTGTTGAAAATTATATTGGAAAGACACGTGAAGAAGCCAAAGAGCTTATAGAGGCTCAGGGACTAGTATTAGATGTCAATACAGTTGAAAACGAAAAAGAGCCAGACGGAGTAGTTTTAGGGCAAAATCCTGAAGAGGGAACTTCAGTTGATAAGGGAACTACAGTTACCCTTGAGATAAATGAATTACCAGACTCTGTTCCAGTTCCTCCACTTAAGGGACTAACAGCAGAAGAAGCTAAAAAAGTTCTTGAGGAAAATGCACTACAACTTGGATCTGTAGAAGAAGAATTTAATGACGATGTTGAAGAGGGAAAGATAATTTATTCCAATCCTGATGGAGGCTACTCTGTCAAAAGAGGAACTGCAGTTAAGCTTATTGTCTCAAAGGGAGTTGACAAGACTCCAGTAGTCTTAAGTGACTACAAGGGTATGGACCAAGATATTGTTGTAAATCAGTTAAAGAGCTTTGGACTTACTGTTGTTATAGAAAATGGAAATAGTAATAAGGTTTCTGAAGGCCAAGTTTATGACATGGATCCAAAACCAAAGACAAGTGTTGAAAAGGGTTCAACAGTTACACTTTATATATCCAAGGGACCTAAGTTAGAAGAAGATGACAGAGAAAATGAAAAAGACAATGAAGATAACAATAACAACGAAGATAAGTTTAACAAGACAAATCATATAAAAGTTAAGGTTCCTGATGATGGTGAAAGCCACCAGGTTTCTGCCGATAGAGTAAGAGATGCTAATGGAAATAAAACAGGATCTCAAACCGTTTGGAATTACAATATTGAAGCAGGAGATGTGGCAAGTGTTGAACTCATTGGACCTGGTGAATACAATATTTATGTCGATGGCAATCTTGTTAAGACTGAGAAGATAAAATAATGATAGGAAAAATAATAAAACTAACTGGTGGTTTCTACTATATTCTTGCTGAAGGACAAGTTTATGAGACTAGGGCAAGAGGTAACTTTAGACACACTAAGGTAGACCCCATAGTTGGTGACAATGTAGAATTTAAGTTTGAAGAAAAGACTCTGGGATATATTGAAAAAGTATATCCCAGAAAAAATATGCTCACAAGGCCAAAGGTAGCTAATGTTGATATGGCTCTAGTTGTTGTTCCTGTTATGGACCCAAAATACAATCTCGTTACTATTGATAAGACGATTATCCAGGCTGAGCACCAAGATATTGATGTCACAATTCTTATAAATAAGTGTGACTTAGATAGGGAAGTCAGCGAAGAATTATCAAGACTTTATAAAAATTCTGGATTTAAAACTTTTATGATTTCTTTTAAGGATGATTCCATTGAACACTTAAGAAATTATATCAGAGGAAAGACAGTTGCCCTTTGTGGAGTCAGCGGGGCAGGCAAGTCTACGATTACATCTAAAATTTTAGATAGGGATGTAGAAGTTGGAAAAGTTTCTGACAAGACTAGAAGAGGAAAGCACACAACAAGGCACACAGAAATATTATTTAAGGACGATATTTATATCTTTGACACCCCAGGTTTTTCTTCTCTAAGCTTGAATATTGATAGAGATGAATTAAAAAACTATTTTAGAGAATTTCAAAAATACTCAACTTGCAAGTTTAACAATTGCAACCACATAAAAGAACCAAAGTGTGGAGTTAAAGAAGCAGTTGAAGCAGGCAAAATAGAAAAAGAAAGATACGATAACTACTTATATATTTATGAGGAATTAAAAAGCAAAGGAGATTACTAATGATTTCACCATCACTACTCTCAGCAGATTTTACAAATTTAGAAAAAGAAATAAAAATACTTAATGAAGAAAAAGTTGATTTTCTTCACCTTGATATAATGGATGGAAATTATGTACCAAACATTTCCTATGGACCAGGTATTGTAAAATCCTTGAGGCCCTTAACAAATATTCCCTTTGACACCCACCTCATGATTGAAAATCCAGAAAACTTTATTGAAGATTTTAAAAATGCTGGATCCGACATTATTACTATCCATCCTAAGACAATAAAGCACCTTGACAGGACTCTTTCACTAATTAAGTCCCATGGTATGAAGGCAGGACTTGCACTTAACCCTTCCGATGGACTTGAGATTTTAGACTATACTCTTGATAAGTTAGACCTAGTTTTGATAATGAGTGTTAACCCAGGCTTTGGAGGACAAAAATTTATACCATCTGCCCTTAGAAAAATTAGTCAAGTTAAGAAGATGATTGAAGAGAGAGATCTTAAGACATTAATTGAAGTTGATGGCGGAGTAAAACTTGATAATGCAAAAGAAGTTTTAGATGCAGGAGCAGACATCCTTGTTGCAGGGTCAGCAATCTTTCAAAAAGATAAAACTAGAGAAAATATTAAAGCCTTTAAGGAATTGTTATGAAAAAAGCACTTTTAATCTCTGGAGGAAGACAAGTCTCCAAAGAACTAATAGAAAAGTATCTTGACAGATTTATAATCATAGCAGACGGAGGAGCAAGGCTTCTAATGAAGTATGGACTTAGAGCAGATATCCTATTAGGTGATCTTGACTCAATTGGAGAGGAAGCTTTAACTTATATCAAAGAACACGAGATTGAAGTTAAAAAATTTCCAGCAAAAAAAGATTTTACAGATACAGAACTTGCACTTTCATACTTAGTTGATGAAGAATATAAAGATATTGTAATCTTAGGGGCTCTTGGGACGAGACTTGACCATGAGCTTGCCAATCTTATGAACCTAAAAAAATTATATATGAAGGGAATAAGGGCAAAAATAGAAGATGATTACAACGAAGTTATTTATGTAGAAGAAGGTTTCTATGACTTTGAAAAAACAAATAAGAAGTATTTTTCTCTAATCAATGCAGGCACAAGCATGAATTTTACAACTAAAGGTCTTTATTACGAAGTGGAAGACCTTGAAATCAATTCAGAAAATCCCAGCAGGGGAGTTAGCAATGAGATGGTGGGAGAGAAAGCCACTATAAAAATAAATTCTGGCTCAGCCTTTATAATTCAGTCGAGAGATTAAAATAACCCAAGCTTAGCTTGGGATTTTTATTTGGGAAAAATTAATTTGGAATAAAAGTTTTGAAGTTTTTGCTAGCAGAACATGGAATAAAAAAACTTAATCTAGTAAAGAAAATAAAATCTTTTAAGAAATGAAAGATTAAAGTTGGAGAAAGTATTAAACATATAATAAAAATACTTTAAGCAAATAGAAAAATATTTTAAAAAATAAAATAACTTAATATTTAGCATAATAAAAAACCAGCCCTTGAGCTGGTTTAATTTTTATTATTTTTCTAACTTGTAATACATCTTGTAGTGCTTAATTGATCCGTACTTCCTCTTTAGATAAGTAATCTTTCTACTGAAGCTAAAGTCTTTCTTGTTGTTAATTGTAAACTCATAGCCATTCCTTAGAAGCTTATCAATAGTTTTGTGGTACTTTTCATTTGTATAATTTTTTAAAAGCTTAGGATGGGCATTCATCCAAATTTTCGAAGTTTCCTTGTGGTAATATACTTCTTCTTCAAAACCTAGGTCTAAGAGGTCACGAATATAAAAATCAAGGACATTAACTCCACCAGCAGCCATGAAGTAATGACTTTGTGGAAGTCTTAGGTTCATTTCAAATGCCTTAAAAGTATTATCTCGAGGGTCATACTTTAAGTCAATGTTTGAATAGCCTGTGTAGTGGATTGATTCCAATTTTTCCTTATAAAATTCATAAAGGTCTGGCATATATCTTGTGTAAATTGCATCGTTATTTCCAATCCTAAGTGGGAGTGGGTCAGCAAGAAGAATTTGTCCATAAACCATCATCCTCACCTTTCCATTTTTGTCACAGTAGACATTAAAGGAAGCCTGGTTTGATGCAGGTCCAGGAATATATTCTTGTACAAGCATTGTGCCTTCATAGTGGTTGTCGTCGTAAATAGTTTTTACAACTTTTTCAAGTTCTTCATAGTCATAAATTGTGTAGACCTTGTACTTATTTGGGAAAGATAATTTCACATAAGAAATTGAATCATTGGGTTTAAGTATAAGTGGGAATTGAAGGTCAAGGTCTTTAATCTCCTTAGAAGAATTTATTATTGCAAACTTAGGGTAAGGAATGCCAAGCTCTTCACAAGAATTATAAAAATCGATTTTATTTTCTAGCCTGTCATTTAAGTCAGTAGAAGGAGTGTTGAACTTGTAATATTTTTTAATCCTTTCCTTGTTGTTGGAAAGTAATTTGGAGTACTCATCTCCGCAAGGAATTGTAATTAAACTTGCATCCTTGTTAGCTTCAGCAAATTTTATCATCTCACTGACAAAGACTTCGTTGTCGGAAAAGTTTTCTATAATTCGCCTGTCTAAGATTTTTGAATTATCAGTTGCAGGAAGAGCTTTTTGACAAAAAACTGTGGAGATTAGTCCGTAGTTGTCATTTAAAATACGGGCAATCCCATAGGCATTTTCATCAGAACCAAGAATTACAAACTTAACATTATATTTTTTTATTATATCTCTAGAAATATTTTTCATTTTTCTCCTTTTATCTATAAAACACTAAGTATTTTTATCCTTATACATTATACACTAGTGGGGAAGAAATTTTAAGAAGACTATTAAAAAGCCCGATCTATATTCTTCCAATAGCCTACAATTTTTTTAATATCATCTTGAGAAACTACTTTTTTATTATCTTCTTTTAATTTCTTATCTATTTCAGAAATCACAGATAATTTATCAGCACACCAGGTAGGTTCAAAGAGCTTTGCCTTTGGAGGGTCGCCAGTAATTCTATGGACGACAGTTTTCTCATAAATAGTATCAAGGGCTTTTAAGACCAAGTCTACATACTCATATCTTGATAGAATTTTAAAATTTTTATTTTTATATAATTCATATATAGGCGAGTCTTTTAAGATATATAAGTTGTGAAACTTTACACCAAAGGGTGCCAGGTCTCTTATATAATTTATTGTATTTTCAAAATCTTTTTCATCTTCAAAGGGAAGGCCAAAGATAGCATGAATTAAAAATAAAATATTGGCATCTTGTAACTTTTTTACAGTTTCATCAAAAATCTTATGGGAGTAGCCACGATTAATAACTTTAATTGTATTTTCGTTAACCGTTTGCATGCCAAGTTCTAACCACAAAGTCTTCTTCTTGGAGATTTCTTTTAAGTACTCTATCTTCTCATCATCAAGACAGTCACACCTAGTTGCAATAGAAATTCCCTTTATGTCATCACGTTTAACAACCTCATCGTAGATTTTTCTTAAAGTCTCAAGAGAACCATAAGTATTGGTAAAATTCTGAAAGTAGGCAATGTAGTTTTCTGCCTTCCATTTATTTTTTAGAAATTCTTTTTGCGATTCAATTTGCTCATCAAGGCTTAAATATTTTGATCCAGCAAATTCTCCACTGCCATCATCAGAACAAAAGATGCAGCCAATTTCAGATAGAGTCCCATCCCTATTGGGACAAGAAAAACCACCATCAAGAGATAGCTTTACAGTCTTGCCGCCATAATATTCTTTAAAAAAATCATTAAAAGATAAAAATCTTCTCATATAAATCACCAAACTCATTATATATTTAATTAAAAATTATTTCTATGCCTGTGAAATTGAAAAAAATACTATATAATAGAATAGGAATTGAGGTTTTTTAATGGACTTAAAATTTAAAAACTATTTAATTTTAGCAGAAGAATTTTTAATAGATGAGGATTACGATAAGGCGGAAGACCTTCTATTAAGATCTCTTAACTTCACATCTGATAAAGATATTGATGAAAGAATTTCTGTATACTTTGAGTTAGCTGACATCTACCTTAAAAAAGAAAATTACAAAGAAGCTAAAACTTACTTTCAAAAAATTTTAGACTTAAAGGAAATGCCTGGAGCTTATTATGGTCTTGCCATTAGTAATGACTTTGAAGGTAAGGACATAGGCTACTCCATAAAAAATTATAAAAGTGCAATTGATTTGGATCCTGATTATGACAGAGCCCATTATTATCTGGCTCATGCCTATGACAAGCTTGGTGAAAGTAAACTTGCCATAGAGGAATTTGAGAAGGTTATTGAATTAGATAAGCATGACTTTGTTGCTTATAACGACTTGGGATCTATCTATGAAGTTCTAAATGAAAATGAAGAAGCAGAAAGATATGTAAAAAAATCTTTGGATATAAAACCCGACTATGGAAGGGCCCTATATAATATGGGAGTCCTGTGTAAGAAGAAGGGAGATAATAAGTTGGCACTTAAATACTATTATGATGCCATAGGAAAATTTGAAGATCCTTTTTTATTTTTAAATATGTCTGCAATTTATATTGAAGAAAAAGATTATGATGCTGCTATAAAAATTTTAAATAGGGGACTTATAGATTTTCCAAAATCTGTAAATCTCCACTACAATAAAGCCTGCTCCTTCCACTTGCTTGGAAGAGATGACTGGGCAAAAGAAGAAATTATTAAGGCAATAGAAATAAATGAAGATGCCTATGATTGGGCACTAAAAGACGATGACTTAAGTGAGATAGTAAAGGAGTTAAAATGATAATTATAAAAACTGAAGATGAAATCAAAAAAATGCAAGTAGCAGGCAAGGTCTTATCAGATGTTCACCACAAGCTTAGAGATTTTATTAAGCCAGGTGTAAAGACAATTGAAATCGATAGGTTTGTAGAAAATTATTTAAAGGAAAGAGGAGCTTATCCTGAGCAAAAGGGTTACGAAGGCTATCCTTATTCAATTTGTGCATCTGTTAATGATGAGATCTGTCACGGCTTTCCAACGGAATATGTTTTAAAAGATGGAGACATAATAACTGTTGACATGGTAGTAAATGTTGATGGATGGCTAGCTGATTCAGCTTGGTCCTATGAAGTAGGTACAGTTTCTCCCGAAGCAAAAAAACTTTTGGAAGTTACTCGCGAATCCATGTACAAGGGAATTGAAAAGGCCGTAATTGGAAATAGACTTGGAGATATTGGAGCTGCAGTTCAAAAGCACGCAGAAGAAAATGGTTACTCTGTAGTAAGAGAATTTGTAGGCCATGGTATTGGTCAAGAAATGCACGAAGACCCACAAGTTCTTCATTATGGAACAGCTGGACGTGGCTTAAGACTTCAAGAGGGAATGGTATTTACAATAGAACCAATGATAAATATGGGCAAAAAGGAACTTACTATAGATGATAATGGCTGGACAGCAAGGACTAAAGACGGTTCACTATCTGCACAATATGAACACCAAATTGCAATCACAAAGGACGGGCCAATAATAATCACAGACCAAGGTGACTGTTAATAAATGAGGGAAGTCAATTTACTAAGGGGAAATATTTTTTCTGCCCTATTAAAAATGGCTTTGCCGTTAATGGGAACGGCCTTTGTTCAAATGGCCTATTCTCTTGTAGACTTAATGTGGTTGGGACGACTCTCTACAGAAGCAGTAGCTGCTGTGGGAGCCTGTTCCTTTTTAGTTTGGATCGCCCAGGCAATAACACTTGTTGCCAAGACTGGAGTTTCTGTTGGCTTGTCTCAGTCCTATGGTAGAAATGATGATGAGTCATCTAAGAAAGTTTGGCTTGCAGGCTTTGGATTAAACTTAATCTTATGTATAGGCTTAAGCATCCTATACATAAGTATGAGAAATGAAATTATTGGATTTTATAGGCTAGAAGAATCAGTTCATACTATGGCAGTTGATTATTTATTAATTGTCAGTGGTGGCCTTATTTTTACTTTTTTAAATCCAATTTTATCTTCGGCATTTTTTGCCAAGGGAAATTCAATTACTACCTTTAAGATTTCAATTATTTCTTTAGTTATAAATCTTATCCTAGATCCATTTTTAATTTTTGGAATAGGGATTTTTCCTCAAATGGGAATTAAGGGAGCAGCTCTTGCAACGGTCCTTGCTCAAATGATATCAAGTCTTTTATATATTTATGTTGGAATAGGGACAAGGGAAATATTTGTGAGGACAAATTACCTTAAGATTCCAGAAGGATTCTACTATAAATCAATTTTAAACTTAGGACTTCCTGCAGCCCTCCAGTCCCTAATTCATGCTTCAGTGAGTATGATATTAAATAGGTATATAGCAGGCTTTGGAGCTCTCTACATTGCTGTATATTCCATTGGTTCACAAATTGAATCTATATCATGGATGACTGCTGATGGTTTTGCCGTTGCCTTTTCAGCCTTCTTTGGTCAAAACTTTGGGGCCAAAAATTATGAAAGACTTCATGATGGAAGACGTGAAGCGATGAAAATTGTAAATATTATTGGGATCTTTGCAACAGTTCTATTATTTTTCTTTGCAGAAAACTTATTTAGGCTCTTTATTCCAAAAGACCCCGATGCAATTGTGGCTGGTATTGATTACCTAAAAATTTTAGCCTTCTCACAATATTTTATGGCTTTAGAAATTGGGACAACGGGGATGCTAAATGGACTGGGACTTACAAGATACCCTGCTATAAATGCCATGGTATTAAATATTTCTAGAATACCTATGGCTCTTCTATTTATGCCAATTTTTAATGTAAATGGAATTTGGATTGCTATGAGCTTATCATCTGTGCTAAAGGGAATATTTTTGACTCTTATATATTATTATTTGCGAAAAAAGACACAAGGTTTTAGAATTAATATGAAGACCTACGTATGAAAGGAGATAAAATGTTAAAACAATTTGAAAAACCTGCAATAGGAGAAAAAATTGCAGTATTAAAAACTAATAAAGGTGATATAAAAATTAGACTATTTGAAGAAGCAGCACCACTTGCTGTTGAAAACTTCATTTCACTTATAGAAGATAAATACTATGATGGAATAATCTTCCACAGAGTTATTGAAAACTTTATGATCCAAGGGGGAGACCCAAGTGGAACAGGTCGTGGAGGAGATAGTAAGTGGAATAAACCTTTTAAGGATGAGTTTGACCTAAACTTTAGAAACTTTAGGGGAGCTCTGTCAATGGCTAACGCTGGTCCAAATACAAATGGATCTCAATTTTTTATAGTTCAAGGAGACAAACTTTCCGATGACATACTTTCACAAATGAAGGATGCAGGGGAAGAAAATGGTTATCCAGAAGAAATTGTAAAGGCCTATGAAGAAAAGGGTGGAGCTTTTTGGCTTGATGGTAAGCACTCTGTATTTGGCCAAGTCTTCAAAGGAATGGATGTAGTTGATGACATTGCAAAGACAAGAGTTGGATTTATGGATAAGCCAGTGAATGACATTGTAATTGAAGAAGCAATTGTAGAAGAATATAAGGGATAATATAATGCATCAGTATAGAGGAAGAATGATTTTACACACTGGCTCAATGTTCTCTGGAAAAACTAGTTCTCTTGAAAAAGACCTTAAGAGGTTCTCTATTGCAAATTACAAGGTAGTTGCCTTTAAACCTCTAATAGACAAGAGATATGCTAAAAATGAAATTGTCACACATGACAAGATTTCCCTAGAGGCTGTTGAAGTAGAATCAATAAATGAAATTGTAGCCTATGCAGAGAAGCACTCTCCACAAGTTATTGGAATAGATGAAATACAATTTTTATGTGACTCACCTGAACTTGTTCTAGAAAATTTGGAAAAAATCCTTGCAATGGGAATTACTATTGTCCTTGCAGGTCTTGACATGGACTATATGGCTCATCCTTTTGAAATAGTAAAGGAACTTATGCCTAAGGTTGATTATCTAAACAAACATCATGCAGTTTGCAGGAAATGTGGAACAGATGCCTGGGTATCTCATAGAAAAATAAAGAGTGACAAGAGAGTAGAACTTGGGGCAGTTGAAGAATATGAACCACTCTGCAGAAGATGTTATAGAGAAGCCATAGAAGAAGATAAGATAAAAGAAAATCAAGAAAAATTTTTATAAGATATTGACAACCTCTAATCATTTGATTAAAATATAAGTAAATGATTAGAGGTGATTTTTTTGACTCCAAGAGAAAAAGAGATTATAAATCTTTTGAAGAAAAATCCTGGAATGTCTCAGCAAGAGATTGCTGATGAATTAAATATCACAAGGTCGGGGGTTTCCACTCACATAAATAACTTGATGGCATCGGGTTATATATTGGGGAGGGGCTACATCCTAAGAGAAGATACCTATGTTGCAATACTTGGTGGATGCAATATGGATATAACAGGCTCAACCTTTGATAACTTGAAAGAAAGAGACTCAAATCCAGGAAGAATTGAATATTCTAGCGGTGGCGTTGGAAGAAATATTTGCGAAAACCTAGCGAGACTTGGAGTTAATACAAGTCTTCTATCAGTAGTGGGAAGAGACGATGCCGGTAAAAATATTTTGACAGAGCTCAACAGGATAAATGTTGACAGTTCGAGAGTATTAATAGCTGATGGTATCACTCCTCACTATCTCGCAATCCTAGATGAAACAAGGGATATGTATGTTGCTATTTCAGACATGGACCTTATAAAGAATATTGACAAGGATTATGTAGAGAGAAACAGAAAAATTATTGAGAATGCAGAGTTTACAATAATGGATACAAATCTTGAAGAAGAGACACTTGATTACGTTCTTAAAAATCTAAAGGGCAAGTTTTTAATTGATGGTGTTTCAACTAAAAAAGTAATGAAGATTAAAAATCTTTTAGATAAGATTCACTTCTTAAAGGTAAATATTTATGAAGCTCAGGCCCTATCTGGTTTAGAAACTGATAATATTGATAGACTTGGAGAAGACTTAATAAGTAAAGGCTTAGAGAGTCTAGTAATAACAGCAGGTGGCCATGGATCATATTATTTTGAAAAAGATTTTAAAATGATGAGAAAGCCAAGAGAAGTTATGATAGAAAGTGCAAGTGGAGCAGGGGATGCCTTTATGGCAGGTTATGCCTATGGACTCTACAATGATTTAGAAATAGAAGAAAGAATGGCGTCTGCAGAAGCTGCAGCGAGAATAACCCTTATGAGTGCTGAATCCTGTTCAAAGGATATGAATGAAAATAATTTAAAAGGAGAAATTTATGATTAACAACGAAATGCTAAAAAAATATGTTGAGTACAGTGACGAAGTTAAAAAAGCAATGGAAGAAGGTAAGCCAGTAGTTGCTCTTGAATCTACAATTATTTCTCACGGAATGCCTTATCCACAAAATATTGAAACAGCTAAGGCTTGTGAAGAAATTATTAGAGAAAATGGAGCTGTTCCTGCAACAACTGCAATAATCGGCGGAAAAATTAAAATTGGTCTAAGCGAAGAAGAATTAGAATTTATGGCAACTTCTAAGGACATTATTAAAGCATCAAGAAGAGACTTTGCCTACATTGTTTCTCGTGGACTTAATGGTGCTACAACAGTTGCATCAACAATTATTGCATCAAGACTTGCTGGTATCAAAATCTTTGTTACTGGCGGACTCGGTGGAGTTCACAGACACGCTGAAACAACTTTTGACATTTCAAGAGACCTTGAAGAACTTGCATCAAATGACATTATGATTGTTTGTGCAGGCTGTAAATCAATCCTTGATATTGGACTTACTCTTGAATACCTTGAAACAAAGGGAGTGCCAGTATTTGGTTACCAAACAGACCATATGCCAGCCTTCTTCACTAGAAAATCTGAATTTAAGGTTGACTACAATATCAAGACTCCTCAAGAAGCAGCAGATGCAGCCAACACTCAATGGGAGCTTGGCCTAACTGGAGGAATACTTCTTACAAATCCAATTCCAGAAGCAGATTCAATGGACGAAGACAAAATCAATAAGGCAATTGAAGCAGCTCTTGTTGAAGCTGAAGAAAAGGGAATCCACGGAAAAGAAACAACTCCATTCCTATTAACTAAGGTTCTTGAAGTAACTGAAGGAAAATCTCTTGAAGCTAACATTGCCCTTGTTAAGAATAATGCAAGATTAGGTGCTGAAGTTGCAAAATACCTCTACTAATTCAAAAAAAGTTTCTGAATCAAAGGTAGTCTTCACTTATGGTGTAATGCCAACAGACCTAAATACTGGAGGCACGCTTTACGGACCGAGACTCTTTGAGATTGCAGACCACAGCTCTGGAACTTGTGCCATAAGACACACTAGGGGAAGGGTTGCTACAATTTCATGTGACAGCTTAAGCTTTCTCAAGCCAATAAACCAAGGTGACTTCTTAACTGCTACAACTTTTATATCTGGTATCGGAAACACTTCTGTAGAAGTTTTTACGAAGTTTACCAAGGAAGCTCCCATGACAGGTGAAACTGAACTTGCAGCCTTTTGCTTCTTAACTTTTAAGTGCAAGGGAACTGAGCCAGGTAAGATTCCTGCAATTATTGGAGAAAGTCTTGAAGAGAAAAAAATTATTGAAGGTTATGAAGGAAGACGTCAAATAAATAAAATTAGACAACAAAATAATAAGGATTTAAAAGAAATCTTGAAATAAAATAAAGCTGTAAGTATTTAGATGTGTGCACATCGTACTTACAGCTTTTGTTTTTATATAATTTAATTTTTTATAAATCTTTAATCTAAACTTATTGAGGAGAAAAGTTCTTTTGTATATTCATTTCTATCTGGTGATTTGAGATCCCCAGTCTTAAATAGGTCAACCAATTCTCCGTTGTATAAAACTCCAATCCTATCACATAGGTAGGAAATTACATTTAAATCGTGAGAAATAAATAGACATGTGAAATTGTACTCTTCTTGCAAAGACTTTATTAAATTTAAAATCTGTGCTTGAATACTAACATCTAGTGCAGAGACACCTTCATCTATTATTAAAAACTCTGGATCAATAATTAATGCTTGGCCAATGGCAATTCTTTGCTTTTGACCACCAGATAAGCTCCTTGGATATTGGTCGAGAATATCTTCTTCCAATTCTATATCACTTAAAATTTTTAAAACTTTTTCATTTTTTTCTTCTTCACTATATAAGTTGTGAATATTTAAAATTTCTTTTAAAGAAAAACCAATAGTCTTTTTTGGATTTAGGGCTGAGTAGGGATTTTGAAAGACAACCTGAAGTTCTTTTCTATAATTAAAGAGGTCTTCCTTTGAAAACTCAGAGACGTCCTTTCCCTTGAAGTAAACCTTGCCTTCACTTTCTTTCACAAGTCTTAAAATAATATTGGCAAGAGTTGTTTTACCAGATCCACTTTCTCCAACAAGACCAAATATTTCTCCCTTATTAATTGTGAGATTTATATCCTTAAGGGCCCTATTTTCTTTTTTCTTAAAGAGTAGTGAAGAAGATTTATAAACTTTTCCAACATTTTCAATTTTTAATATTTCTTCCATTTTCATCTCCAAATAAATGACAAGAAACCTTGTGTCCATTAAAGTCTATAGTTTCTGGGAATTTTTCCTTACAAATATCCATGGCGTGGTCACACCTGTCCCAGAAAGGACAGCCTTCATTACTCCTATTTTTAAGAGCAGGAACCTTACCTCTTATGTTATAAAGCTTTTGGCCTCTCTTCTTGTATGAAGGCACGGCCTTAACAAGTGCTTTTGTATAAGGGTGCATAGGGTTCTTTGTAAGTTCCTCAGTAGGGGCAGACTCAACAATGCGACCAGCATACATAACCAAGACTCTTTTTGAAATTCTCTCAATTAAATTTAAATCATGAGATATAAAGAGAATTGCTCCATTATAAAGCTTTCCTATGTCCTTAAAAAGTTCTATTATCTGCTTGCCAATATTGGCATCAAGAGCAGTAGTTGGTTCATCGGCAATTAGTACATAGGGGTTGGCAATTAAACTCATAGCAATTACAATCCTTTGTTGCATTCCACCAGAAAGTTCGTGAGGATATTTGTTATAAACAGCTTCTGTATCTCTTAAGCCACACTTGGCCATAGTTTCTAAAACAATTTTTTTATTTTTTTCCTTAGGAAAGTCATAGTGAATTTTTAAGATTTCTTCTATTTGTTTTCCAACTTTTTGTAGGGGGTTTAAGGCAGAACCAGGCTCTTGAAATATTGTTGAGATAGACCTGGACCTGTACTTAGACCATTCTTCTTCAGACATATTTAATACTTCTCTGCCTTTGAGTTTACATGATCCAGATACTATATGGGCATCAAGGCTTTGAATCCCCAAAACAGTTTGAGTTGCCACTGTTTTTCCACAACCACTTTCTCCAACAAGACCAACAAAGTCCTTTTCATAGAGGTCAAAAGAAATATGATTTACTGCGTTTTTTAATTCGCCATTTAATTCAAAGGCAACGGTCAGGTCCTTAACTTCTAATAATTTATTCATCCTTTTTTCTCCTCTAATCTCTTATTCCTAAAGTTTTCTCCATATAGGGTAAATCCAAGAACTAATAGGGAAAGATTTACACCTGAGAACACGAAGTACCAAGGTGCTTGGTTGAAATAAGCTTGTGATTCCTTTAGCATTCTTCCCCAAGAAGGGTGAGGAGGGCGAACTCCAAGACCTAAATAGGAAAGTCCAGCTTCAGATAAAATAGCAGCAGATATTGATAAAATAATTGCCACCATAAGTTGATTTTTTATATTTGGAAAAATATGATTTTTTGCAATATAAAGAGGACTTCCACCCTTAACCATGGCTGACTTAACAAAGACAGCTTCCTTTACTTGCAAGAATCCACTACGGACAACTCTTGCAAAATAGGGAATAGACATAGTTCCTATGGCAATTATAGTATTCATAACTCCTGCTCCAAAAACAAAGACAAGCATCATGGCAAATAAGATTCCTGGGAAGGCCATTAGAGAATCTATAAATCTCATTAGGACTTCATCTACATTGCCTCCAAAATATCCTGCAGCCCCTCCAATAATTGAGCCAAAGATTAGGGCAAAAAATACAGTTCCAAAAGAAAGCATTATAGTAATTTTTGTTCCTTCCATTATCCTTGATAAGATATCACGGCCCATATTGTCAGTCCCAAATAGATGACTAAGAGAAGGCGCAAGGAATTTATTGCTTGTCACAACTTCATTGGGATCATAGGGAGTCCAAAAGATTGAAACTATAAAAATTAATAGGTAAAAAATTAAGATTGCCTTTCCAATTTTTATTGATAATTTATTTTCTCTTAACATATTAACCTCTTATCCTTGGGTCCACAATTCTGTAAAGAATGTCTACAATTAAGTTTATGATTATAACCATAAAGGCAACAGCAAAAACAACTGATTGGATTAGGGGAAAGTCCCTAGAAGAAATAGATTGGACAATAAGTGATCCAATACCTGGCAGTGAAAAGACATTTTCCACCACAAGACTTCCACCAATACTTGAAGTAATACTAATGCCAATAATTGTTATAACTGGTACAAGTGCATTTCTAAGTACGTGCTTATATAGGATATCCTTTAACAAAAGTCCCTTCATCCTGGCAGTCCTTACATAGTCCTTGTTAATTTCATCTAAGATTGCAGATTGCATATATCTTATTATTGTTGCAATATTTGGTATTGCAATGGCAAGAGAAGGAAGGAAAAAATTGTAGAGCTTTTGGAAAAAATTTCCACTCATTGCGTTGTAAGATAAGGTTTTAAACCAACCTAGCTTAACAGCAAATAGATAAATCAATAAAAAGGCAAGCCAAAAAGATGGAATAGAAATTCCAAGTTGGGTAATTGCAGTTATTATTGATGCATACCACTTGTCTGATTTTGCTGTAATTTGAATTGATAGGGGTATGGCAATTATAAGTGAAAGGAACAAGGAAAAAAATGTTAAATATAGGGTAACTGGAAGTTTCTTAAAAAAAAGATCCTTAACAGGAACTTGATATTTTAAAGAAGTGCCCATATTTAATTTTAGTATGTCCTTAATCCAATTTGCATATCTTACTAATATAGGTTTATCAAGTCCCAGCTCTTTTTCAAGAGCTAGAACTTGAGCTTCATCCGCTTCTGTTCCTAAAATTATCTCTGCTGGATTTCCAGGTAGGACTTGGAAGACAAAGAAAATTATTAGGCTTACAAAAAACAATGTAAGAAAAAGGGATATAAGCTTTTTAATAATCATTTTACTCATTTTTCTAATTTTACATCCTCAAGATTTAATTTTTGAATAGGGTATTGGTTTAGACCAGTTAAGCCCTTTCTAAGTGCTTGATTGTTTGCTGGGTCAGCTATAAATACAGATGCAGCATCTTTTGCAAGAACTTTTTGTGCATCCTTGATACTTTGAATTTCTTCTTCTTTAGTAGTAGCTTTTTCTGCTTTTGAAATAGCTTTGTCAAATTCAGCTGACTTAAAGTTTATATAGTTCTTTGGATTTTCTGAAGTATATCTGCCAAGAATTTGAATTGGATCAAAATAACCTATAAATCCAACAACTGTTGCTTCATAATCCCTATCCTTGTATACCTTAGTTAGCCAAGTTGAAAATTCAATTGGGTCTATAGTAGTTTCAACTCCAATCTTATGAAGTTGTGCTTGGATAAGTTCAGCTGTATTCATGTGGTACTTGTAATCACTTGGAACAGTTAGTTTAAATGAAAGACCATTTTCGTAGCCAGCTTCTTTTAAAAGTTCCTTTGCTTTTTCAGGATCGTATGGATAATACTCTCCAAGATCTTCAAAGTATTCTTTTAGGGCTGGTGAGAAAGATGAAAATAGTTTTGTCGCCTTACCCTCAGCTACTGTGTTAATAATTTCATCCCTATCAATTGCATAGTTAAGTGCCAGTCTTACATTTTTATCTTGGAAAGCCTTAAAGTCATTGTTTAATCCCATAACTTGCACAAGGTTTTGTGGAAAACTATTAATATTACAAGCATCTTCAAGTTGACTAGCTTCTTCTGAACTAATACGGTCTGCTAGGTCTAAGTCATTATTTTTTAGAGCCATAATCATAGTTTGTCTGTCAGCTATTTTTATAACCTCAACATTTTCAAAGTGAGCTATGTGGTCCTTGTCGTGGTAGTCTTCAAACTTTTTAAGTCTTAGACCTTCGCCAGGAGTGTAGGACTCAAACATATAAGGACCAGTTCCAATTGGTTTTGTTCCATTATCTTTATAATCTTTTTCCACAATTGGTCTTAAAGTTAAATAGATAAAACCATTTTGTCTTTCCTTTAAATGAACCCTTACGTGATAGTCATCTACTAAGTCAATCTTTTCAATAATTGAAAACTTAGAAGATAGAGGTTCCTTTGATGTCAAACCTGCCATAGCATCATAAGTGTATAAAACATCTTCTGCGCTAAACTCCTTACCGTCGTGGAAATATACATCCTTCTTTAACTTAAAGTCATAGGTTTTTCCGTCTTCTGAGACAGAATAACTCTCTGCTAAATCAGGAATCAAATTTCCTTCTGTGTCTACGTCAAATAATCCGTCAAAAACTTGGTCCATAATTGTTTCAGTGTCACCTGCTGTCATTTTAAATGGATCAAGCGAATCAATGTCTGTAGACATTGCTACTCTTAGTGTGTTTTCTTCACCCTTCTTATCACTATCTCCTGCCTTGTTGCCATTAGAGCAAGATGCTAGAAGTAGTACACCTAGAAAAAGAGTCAAGACTAAAGTAATCTTTTTCATGATTCCTCCTAAAATATTATATTTGCGGCTTTCCGCGATTAAAATATAACATATAATTTATTTAATTTCCATGTAATAGAAGTAAAATCTTTTAGAGATTTTGAAACTACCAATAATAAAAAAATTTGGGGATAAAAAGAAAATATTATTCATGTTATAATAACTATTATGATAATAGGAATATGCACTTGCGAAATTTATATTTTTAATGCAAACTCTTTAAAGTCAAAGAGGTCTGTAGTTAAAAGTATTATTGAAAAGTCAAAGAACAGATTTAACATTTCAATTGCAGAAGTAGGAGAACATGATAAGTGGCAAAAATCTATCATTGCCTTCTCAACTATTTCTAATGATCAAAGACTTGTTGAGGAAACTATTGAAAAAGTTATAAACTTTTTTGACTCCTATAGTGAAATTGAAATAATAAATATTAATAGAGAGATATTATAAAAGTAAGGGGAATAAAGATGAAAGGAATCTTAAGTCACGAAGAGGCAGATAAGTGTCTCGATATATTAGAAGAGACTTATCCAGATGCCAAGTGCGAACTTGAACACACTAGTCCCTTTGAGCTTTTAGTTGCAACTATCCTATCAGCTCAATGTACTGATGTGAGAGTCAACAAGGTTACTGGAGAAATGTTTAAAAAATATAATAAGCCAGAAGACTTTGCCAATATGGATATAAAAACTTTAGAAGGTCTTGTCAAAGAATGTGGCCTTTATAGGAACAAGGCTAAGAATATTAAAGCATCTTCAAATGTAATATTGGAAGAATTTAATGGTGAAGTTCCAGAAACCATTAAGGACCTAATGAAGTTACCAGGGGTTGGAAAGAAGACAGCCAATGTCGTTGCTTCAACTTGCTTTGGAGTGCCTGCTATAGCTGTGGACACTCATGTATTTAGGGTCTCTAATAGAATAGGATTTGTAAATGAAAACAATGTAGAGAAAACAGAAAAGGCTCTGCAAAATAAAATTGATAAAGATAGGTGGACCAAGGCCCATCACTTATTTATATTTCACGGAAGAAGATGCTGTACTGCAAGAAGTCCAAAGTGCCAAGAGTGCACTATCAAAGACTTATGTAGGTATTATGAGGGGTAATAACTTAAATGAAAACTTTAAGGAATAAATTTTTTAATATAAATAAAAAAGTTCTTATTGGGCTTGCTATCTTTTTAATGCTATTTTTTATTTCTATAATGTATTTTACTAGTGAGTCCTTAAATAAGGGCATATACAGGGGAATAAGGGTAGAAGATGTTGATGTATCTAACCTATCTAAAGAAGAAGCTATTAAGAAAGTAAAAATTGCCACTGATGAAAAGATAAAAAATAAAAATATAGATTTTTATTATGGAGATAAAGAGCTTCCTATTCCGCTTAGAGACTTTGGATATAGTCTAAATACAGAAGAGGCTGTTAATAGGGCCTATGACCTAGGAAGAAGTAAGGGACTTGTTAATAATTATTTGGATATTTTATCTAGTTTAATTTTTAAGAGTAATATTATGGCTGATTCAAACTTTGACGATCTTAAAAAGGATGCAGTCCTTACAAATCTTGCAAGAGAAATCTACAAAAAACCTAGTGATGCCCATCCAATTTTCAATGAAGATGGAACAATGAGTATAGCAAAATCTGAAACTGGTAGGTATCTTGACTTAAATGAAGCAAAAGAACTCTTAAATCAAGACATGCTTCATAAAGAAAAGATTGAACTTCCAGTTTACGATACAGATCCAAAAATCACATCAAGTTATTATGAGGGAATAGACAAAATTTTAGGAGATTTTAATACAGATTACTCATCTTCAATAAAAAATAGGAAAGAAAACATAAAAATTGCATCCGAAAAATTTAATAATATGAAACTAAAGCCAGGCCAAGAAATTTCCTTCAATGATACTGTTGGTGAAATAAGTGAGGAAACTGGTTTTAAAAATGCCACAGTTATTGTTGGTGGAGAATATGAAGATGGAATTGGCGGAGGTATATGCCAAGTTTCAACAACCTTGTATAATTCACTTATTTTATCTGACCTTGAAATTGTAGAAAGACACAATCACTCTAGACCAATTAACTATGTTGATCTTGGGACTGATGCTGCAGTAGCAAGAGGCTACAAAGATCTAAAATTTAAAAATAATACAAACAATCCCATTATAATATTATCAGAAGCAAATGGAGAAAAATTAGATTTTAAAGTTTTGGGAAATTCTGCTGACAGAGATTATGAAGTAAAGATTATTCCTGAAAGGCTTGGGGTAGTAAGTCCTGATGTCAAGACAACTTATTCTGATTCTATACCAGAAGGAGAAACAGTGGTAAAGGAAAGTGGTAAAAGAGGTTATTCCTACAAGACTTATAAAGAAATTATTAAAAATGGTGAAGTCTTAGAAAAATCAGAAATTTCAAAATCTTACTACGTTCCAAAGAGCAAGGTCTTAGTAGTTGGAACAGGAACTTCTTCTGAAAATAATGATGATGATAATGATAAAGACAACAATAAAGACAAAAGTAGTAAGAAGTCAAAGGACTCAAAAAAATCTAAAGATAAAAAGAAGGGATAATAAGAATTAATAAGGGCCTAGGCTCTTATTTTTTTGCAAGCATTAATGGTATACTTATACAAAAGGAGGTCTGTATGAATAAGACAATACTTATTAGAACTATAAAAACAGCTCTGGCATCTCTTTTAGCAATAATTGTTGCTCAAGAACTTTCTCTTGAATGTGCATCTGCTGCAGGAATAATTGCAATATTAAATATATTTGAAACTAGAAAGGCAACTATTGAAGGAGGACTTAAAAGAACTTTATCAGCTGTAATAGCCATTGTCATAGGAGGACTTGCATTTGAGAAACTTGGTTATGCAACATGGGTTTTTGGACTTTACTTATTAATATTTGTACCAGTGTCCTTTCTTTTAAAAATTGAATTAGGTCTTGGACCATCAAGTGTAATAGTTACACACTTGCTAGCCTTTGGAGAAATAAATTCTACAATTATATTAAATGAGATGGCTCTTGTTTTTATAGGAACAGGCTTTGCAATGCTTACTAACTTTTACGCACCAAATAGTCAAGACCAGCTAAATTCTTTAGTGGCAAGTATTGATGAAGATATGAAAGCTATCTTAAATATGTTCGGTAAATCCCTAGTGGAAAATTTAGATGTAAAACTTTATGAAGACAAGATCTCAGTGTTGGAAAAGGACATAAAGAAGGCAGTAGATCTTGCAGTAATTGAAAATGATAATATGATAGAAAATAGTAGAGAAATGCTCTACAACCTTCATCTAAGAGAAAGGGAAATGAACCTCTTGGAAGATATGTATTATGATTTAAAAACTATTCCACCAGAATATTCTGATGGCAAATATATCTCAGATATCTTGATTAAAACATCTGAGAACCTAACAGAAGATGGAGACATGATAAAAGTTAAGAAGAGA
This sequence comes from Peptoniphilus harei, assembly GCF_016726485.1. GTDB lineage: Bacteria > Bacillota > Clostridia > Tissierellales > Peptoniphilaceae > Peptoniphilus_A > Peptoniphilus_A harei. The sequence continues at coordinate 74,895 of NZ_CP068103.1, read as the reverse complement.
ATAGATTACTTAAAGGATCACTTCCACATGATGAAGCTTCCTAAAGACCATGAAGAGTTTGCAATTCGTTCAGCTGTATTTCAAGTTTTTAGAAGCTTAGATCAGTTTATAGAAATAAGTAATTATATTAACAACAAGCCAAAATATTAAAAATGCAGATTAGCTTTTACGTATTATAAGACTTGGATTTGTGATAAAATAAGCCTATGGGAATATTTGATATATTTAAGAAAAAGAAGTCGATATATAAAATACTTTTAGAGAATAATTTTGATTTAGAAAAACTTTCTAATATTAAAGATTTAAAATTATCTAATGGATCTTATGAACTCAGTATTTTAAAGGGAGAAGAAAAAATAAATCATATAAAGACTAGAGAGTTAAACAAGGCTCTTGATGATTATTATCTTAGAGATGCTAAGGCAATAGAAGAATTCGAAAATTTTTTTAAGGATAAAAGAGCCTTAGAAGCTGAGAGAAATTTCTTGACTTTTTTACTTCAAAAAATAGAATTTGATGAAAGCAAGTTAATTGGTCTTTCAATTTTACTAATGAGAGATTCCAGAAATGAAGAGTGCGTGAAATTTGGAATGCTCATGACTAAGTATTACAATCTTAGGGAAGTAAGAAGGGCCTATGAAATATTTTTAAACTTATTAAAACATCCAGCCTTTATTTATTATGGTATAGATGTTTTAAAAGATATAGATTATGGAATTATTGACGATTTGTATGAAGGCATGACAGAGATTGGAAGAGAAATAATAGAGGAGAAGGCATGGAATTAGGAAAAATACAAAAATTGACAGTTGCGTCAAAAAAAGACGGCAGAGTAAGTTTAAAAGATGAAGATGGTGAGAGAATCTTTCTTGCTAGAGGCGAGGGAGAAAATTTAAAATTAGGAGAAGAAGTTGAGGCCTTTGTATATAACATTCACGAAGACTTTGAGGCAACTTTAAAAAGACCCTATGCTCAAGTTGGTGATTTAAAAAAATTAAAGGTTGTTGATAAAGCAAAAGTTGGTTACTTTGTAGACAATGGAATTGGCAAAGATATATTCTTGCCTTTTAAAGAATCCTTCGGAAGATTAACAGTTGGAGATGAATATCTTCTTTATCTTTACCACGACAAGAGCGACAGGCTAGCCCTTACAATGAATATTAAGGATAAGCTAAGCACAGAGGGAAACTTTAAGGTAAACGACATTGTCAAGGGAACAATCTATAGCATAGGAAGGCCAGGAGCTTTTGTTGCTATAGATAACAAGTACGATGGAATGATTCCAATTGAAGAAATAAAGGGAATTTATAAAGTTGGAGAAGAAGTAGAGGCAAGAGTTCAAAGAATCCTTCAAACAGGTTTTATAACTTTGACCCTAAGAGAAAAGGCCTATAAGCAAATTGATGCTGATGCAGACTTAATTTTGGAACTTCTTGAAGACAACAATGGAGTTTTAGAAATAGGAGATAAGTCAGACCCAGAACTTATAAAAGATATAACAGGACTTAGCAAGAAAGCCTACAAAAGAGCAGTGGGAAATCTTTACAAAAATAGGAAGATAAATATTTACGATACAAAAATAGAGTTGAAACATGGCAGAAAATAAATTTACAGGAGAAATTATAGACTTTGACTTCAAGGGACTTGGCATGACCAAGCTCAATGGAAGCCCAGTATTTTTAAATGGGGGAGTAATTGGCGATGAAGTAGAGTTTATAATTACCAAGAAAAAGAAAAACTTCTTTAAGGGAGAAATTTTAAAAATATTAAAAAGATCTAAGGACAGAGTGGAATCCCCCTGTCCTTATTTTAAAGATTGTGGTGGATGTGACTTTCTCAATTATTCTGATGAAAAAGAATTAGCTTGGAAGGAAGCAGAAGTTAATAAAAACTTAAGTAGACTTGCTGGGCTTGATTTAAAAGTTGAAGAAGTGATAGATTCTCCAGACAAACATCATTATAGAAACAATATGCAGTTCCAGGTTAAGAATGAGAAAATCGGGATTTTTGCAAAAAATTCTAAGGACATAGTTCCTATTAAAAACTGCATTATGCAAAAAGATTCTGCAAATGAAGTTCTTAAAATAATGTGGGGCTATAAAAAACTCAAAGACCTAAAGAGAATAGGAATTAGGACAAATTATAAGGGAGATCTTCTTTTAATACTTGTTAGTAAAAAGGGAAGATTAGAAATAAAAGATATCTTACCTGATCTTATAGATGCAGGAGTTAAATCAATCTACCTGAACTACAATAAGGAAGATGGAAGGCACTACTCAAGAGAGTTCGAAAAAATTTATGGCGATGACACAATAGAAGAAAAACTCCTTGGGATAAATTATAAAATTTCTCCAGAATCTTTCTTCCAAATCAATAGATTAGCAACAGAAAAACTATACAAGAAGGCAATACACTATCTTGATCCAAACAAAGATGATAAAATATTTGACCTATATTGTGGTGTTGGATCCATCTCACTTTCAGTTGCTAAGGAAGGTCCTGAAGTTATAGGCATAGAAATAGTTGAAAGTGCTGTTGATGATGCAAGAGAAAATGCAGAAAAAAATAACATCAAGGCTAGATTCGTGTATGGTCCAGCCGAAGAAAGCATAGAAAAACTTTGGGAAGAAGAAAAAATTTCTCCAAATAAAATTATAGTAGACCCACCAAGAAAAGGCCTAGATGAAAAACTAGTAAACTTTTTGAAAGAAAATCCAGTAGAAAGATTAGTCTATATATCTTGTAACCCAGCAACCCAAACACGAGACTTAAAATCATTAAAAGAAGTCTATAAAGTAGAAAAAATTTCTTTAGTAAACTTATTTCCAAATACGGCACATGTGGAATCAATTTGTTTGTTGTCAAGAAAATAAGATTATAGGTTATTAGACTTTTGAAATCAATGGCTTTTAGGATTTTAGGATAAATCTTAAAAGCCATTTTTCTATTTGGAAAACACCTTTTGGGAACGGTTCAAGTGTAGATTATTACAGGGTGTGTAGACACTATATATATTTTAGGGGAGTGAACAAGATGGATAATTTTAGGATACTCATCATATAATAAAAATGATATAATAGTAATTAAATTGAATTAAGGAGATAATTATAATGAGTCCTTTGGTTGTATATTATTCATTTTCAGGAACAACAAGAAGATTAGCAGAAGATATTGCGTTGATTACTGACGGGGATTTGAGAGAGCTGAAGCCACAAAAGCCCTATTCATTCTCATATAATACAGCTGTAAAAGAAGTGAGAGAAGAAATTGAAAAAGAATATTGCCCACCTCTTATTAAAGGGGCGGAAACTATTGAAAATGCAGAGGTGGTTTTTATTGGTTCTCCTAATTGGCTTAAAACTTTTGCCCCACCCGTGCTATCGTTTTTAAGAACGGTTGATTTAAGTGGAAAGACAATTGTTCCGTTTTGCACGCATGACGGAGGTGGTTTTGGGAGAATGATTGAAGATTACAAAAAGGAATGTAAGAATTCAATTATTAAAGATGGAATAGCGTTAAAAGGAGATTACAGTTTTGATGAACTAAAAACATGGTTAGATAGTAATTTATGAATACCAGTTTATTAAACTCAAATAACCAAATAAAAGATACAAGATAGCAATTCGCGAAGCAGTAAATCAAATCGGTTTACTGTTTTTTTATTGCTCAAAATCAAGAAGAAAGGACAAAGAAAATTAAAGACATAGAAGAAAAATTTTAATGGCAAAAGAAGAAATCAGTCAGTTACAAAATAAAAGAAAGAAGCTCATCAGTCAGCAGAAAGAGGAAGCACGAAAAAAGAGAGATAGACGGCTTTATGAAAAAGGAGGAGTATTTGAAAGTATTTTTACCGAAAGCTAAGAATTAACCAAAGAAGAACTTTATCAACTAATCTCATTCACAAATATCAAAGAGGTAATAAATCAAAAAATCTTAGAAATTATTGCGAATAAAAAAGAAAGGAAAAATGAAAATACAGAAACACAAGAGGAAGAAACGGACATAGAGGAATAGTCTCTTGTTTACAAGGGCGCACTTATAACACCATAAGGGAGAGTCCTCCTTACCATTATGGCATCTCTTGCTCAACAGGAAAGTCAGTCTTTTTTATAAAATGTGAAATTAGGCATTCAATATAGATTTCAACAAGTGCAAGTCCAAGTAAATCATAATAGGTTCTTAGGCTACACAAAAGACGAAGAGGAAAAACTTGTCATAGTTCCTGAAGAAGCAAAGATTATAAAAAGGATCTACAGAGAATATTTAGAACGAGCAAGCCTACGAGATATTAAGGAAGGACCAGAGAAAGACAAGATAGTAAATGGAGCAGGAAATAAGAAGTGGCATGTATCAAACTTCAATCAAATTTTAACCAATGATAAATATATGGGGGATGCCCTTTTACAAAAGACCTACACAGTGGATTTTCTAAATAAGAAAAGAGTAAAAGATGATGAAATAGCACCTCAATATTATGTAGAAAATAGCCATGAAGCCATCATACCAAAAGAAATCTTCATGCGAGTTGGGGAAGAAATGGATAGACGAGCTAATAAGGTGAGTGGCAAAGGGAAAAGAAGAATTTATTCGAGTAAATACGCACTTTCAAGTATTGTCTATTGCTCTAGATGTGGAGATATTTACAGGAGAATTGCTTGGAACAACAGAGGAAGGAAATATACTGTTTGGAGATGCTGTACAAGAGTAACCCAAGGACCAGATGCCTGCCATGCTAGAACTATTAAGGAAGAAGACCTACAAGAGGCGGTCGTAGAAGTCATCAATCAGCTTATATCGGAAAGCAGTGAATTAAAAGAAATAATAAAAGAGAATATAAAAAAAGCCATCACAGATGATGGAAGTAGTGAAATAGAAGAAATAGAAAAAGAAATGCTGGCCGTTCAAGAAGAACTTTTAAAAGTTGCTAATGCCAAGAAGAACTACACAGACCTTGCAGACAGAGTGGAAGAATTAAGGAATGAAAAAGAAAAGATACTCCTAAATATGGCGGAAGAGAAGAATGAACAAAGCAGACTAATGGAATTAGAAGAGTTTTTAGAAAATCAGGAATTAGAAATAGAAAGATACGATGAAGACTTGGGAAGAAAACTTATAGAGAAGATAGTGGTTTATGAAGAAAATTTAAAAGTAGTATTTAAATCAGGACTTGAAGTTGAAATAGAAAATTGACAAGGATAAAAAGTAAATATACATTAAAAATAACAGTACCCGACACGCCTCTTAGTAAAATGCGGACCAAGTCGTGTCATTTTATAATGACACATATAGAAAAAGTATGCGTCTAATAATTATATTCAAAACCATAAATTTTTTTATAAGCAATATATTTTTTCTTCAAAATGTGGTATAGTTTAGATAAGAGGAGGTATTAAAAATGGATGCTAAGAAAATTGCAAAATGGTTTTTAAGTAAGGAATCAATGTCTCCTAAGAAGATACAAAAATTAGTGTATTATGCGTATTCATGGTATCTTACTCTAATGAACGATAGCGTTGAATATTTAAATAATAGATTATTTGATGAAGAAATCAAAGCCTGGGTACATGGTCCTGTTGTAAATTCAATTTATCAAGAATATAGAGACTATAAATTTAATGAAGTTCCAAAGCAAGAAATTGATGAAAACGAGTTTGATGAGGATACTCTTGATGTGCTCAATCAAGTATGGGATGTGTATGGTCAATATAATGCAAACGAACTTGAAAGTATTACCCATCAAGAAGAACCTTGGATAAGTGCAAGAGGGGATTTGAGTCCACTTGAAAATGGTTACGATTCTATTGATGATAGAATTATATTTGAGTACTATTTAGGCCAAATGGAAGAGGACTAAATTGGGCAAGAAAAGTAAAAGAATTAGAAATAATACAAGTCCTAAAAATAACGTTAAAAAGGTAAAAACGCCTTTGAAGAAAGAAGAATTAGTTATTTCTATGTCTTATAAAAATTGGATAAGAGGCTATAGAGGAAAAGATATAACAACTTATACAGAAACAGAAGAGGAATTTGTAAATAATTTAATGTATATAATATATACGTTAATACCTTATGTTTATAAAAACTGGGGTCAGAGAATGCCGCATTGTCATTCTATAAATGAAGAAAATGGTAAAGAAGCTCAGGGTAAATATATTGAAGTTATCAAAAATATTCATCCTGAGCTGTTAAATTTATCAGAAATTAAGTCTGAAGCAGATAAGTCTAAAAATAATATAGATAGAATAGAATATGGAACTGGACAACTTGAAGATTTAGAGTTATATCAATTAGGATTAAATGGTTCAGTAAGAGTTATATGTGGGAAAGTAGGTAATACACTTTATCCATTATTGATAGATCACCATCACTTAGGCTATGATAGTCAAAAATATAATCAGCGTGATACAAATAATTTTGATTATTGCCCTATTAGTTGTGGATTAACTAAATAAATTATTAGTCATGTAGTCTGTTTTAATAGGCTACATTTTTATTATATAGTTATTAACATATTCCCACATACGAAGCTTTTGAAAATTTGTTAGTTTTATCCATACTGACCACTCAGGCCATGTGGAGACGGTAGCTTTATTGTCCAAACTAAATACAGAACATCATTTAGATCTAGAAATAGGCGAAGATGAATTGTCTGAAATTGACTTTTCAAAAGATGCAACTTATAGAGAAATTAAAAAGTATGTTTTGGATAAATATTGACTAAAGGTTTCAAGTCTATATATTGCACAAGTAAAAAGAAAACATGGTCTAATAGAAAGAGAAAACTACAATATTAGCAAGAAAGAAAATCAAAGAGTACCAAATTGCCCAGAAGAAAAAGAAAAAGCAATAGAAGATGCTTTAGAGTATTTTGGAATGATTTAAATAATATCTAAGATTGATAATTATAAAATCAAGGGAAGTATGATGGTAAAATGTAAAACTTTAACAACTAAAGAAGAATTGGGCACTATTGTCAAAGAGGTTTTTTATGAAGTTAAAGATGAAGAATGCTACAAGTCTGTGGTTGTTAAGGTAGATGAAGGATTAAAGGACTTCTTAGAAGAAATCGAAATGAGGGATGGGATTGACAAACAATTTATAATCCCAGACAGTTCAACCTTAAACAATCTTTTAGTTGTGAGGGTTGAAGATATAAAACATAAGGGAGATTACTATGAATGTGAGCTTTTAATTCAACTCTTTGCAGAGAAGTTCCTTTTTAAAGAATTAATGGAACTGGAAAATAATATAAAAGAACAAACAAAAGGCTTAATCGAATTAGAAGAGTTAGAATATCTGCATAATTTCATTACTGACAATATAAATTATGACAAGGAGCATAGGTCAAGATCAGCATTAGCTGCTGCCATTACTCATAAAGGAACCTGCACCGCCTTTGCCCAACTATTTCTAATCTTAGGAGAAGCTATAGGATTAAAAGTTGGTTGTATAGATAGCAAAATTTTAAAACACAGATGGAATTATGTCATCATTGGAGATACCACCTATTACATTGACGAAATCTTTAATGTGTCAAACAACACATCAAAAAGACTATTCTTTCAAATCACTCCAATACACTTAGAAAAAGCACCAGACCAAGGGATTGCTGTGCCACATCAAGAATAAGAAAGAGGGCTAATGTTTTTAAATAACAAGTTTTTCATTTAAGATAAAAATATAGATAAGCTGTAGGGAAAGATATTGACTAGAGATAAGAATGAAAAATCTATACTAGGGTAAAGAGAAAGCTTAAAGACATATGATAAATATCATTAAAACCAGAATGGGCATAGAAAAAGTAAATAGAGATAAATAATGGCAGTTTTCGGACTGCCTTTATTTTTTTATTGTCCACTTGAATGAGTTGAGCGAACGAAAGAGAGCGAAACAAAAAACCACCTGCTATGCAGGTGGAGGTATTAAGCTTTAGCTTTAAGCACCAAGAAAACCTCCTTAATGTATAATTGTGATAGTCACATGCACAATTAAACAAGGAGATAATCATGGATAAAAATACTTTATCACATACAAGTTGGAGATGCAAATACCATATAGTATTTGCACCAAAATACAGAAGACAAGAAATATATAGACGATTAAGAAAAGACATAGGCAGCATACTTCGAGAATTATGCTCAAGAAAAGGGATAAACATAATAGAAGCAGAGTTATGTTCAGATCATATCCATATGCTGGTAGAAATACCACCAAAGTACTCAATATCACAAATAATGGGATATTTAAAAGGAAAAAGTTCACTGATAATATTCGATAGACACGCAAACCTAAAATATAAATATGGAAACAGACACTTTTGGTGTAGAGGATATTATGTAGATACAGTAGGAAGAAACGAAAAGAAAATAAAAGAATATATACAAAATCAATTAAAAGAAGATTATTACACTGATCAAATAAGTATAAAAGAATACTATGACCCGTTTACGGGAGAGAAAGTCAAATAAAAACAAATAAAAAACTGCTTAAGCAGTAGTTGGGAAAGTGGTGCATGTGATGGAATACTCGACAGCCCCAATAGGAGCGTGCCGGTATTTGCGCCTTATAGGCGCTGTGCAAACAATCAGCTAAGATGGTAGTTTTGATTGTTGTAGAGACATTGACTTAGGTGTTATAATATAATTAATAATGATAATTTTGTACATCTTTTGAAAGGTGAATTCTATTATAACGAATAATATTGAAGTGGACGTAAAAGTAAAGTGTATTGAAGCTGGAAAGACTCAGGTGCAACTTGCAGAAGAGATTGGTATTTCTAGCTAGTATGTTAACCGGATTATTAAGAAAAAAGATGGGGTTGTTAATAAAACCTTTGTTCAGATGATTGAAGCCCTGGGCTACGATATAGAAATTACATATGTAAAGATAAAAAAACAAGGTGAATAAAGTGAATGAAATTAATAATATAGAGGTTAAATTATTATCTAATCAAGAAGTACCTCCTACAGAGGGTAATGAATTTGAAAGTATTATCTTTGACCTTGATTCTCAAATCAATATCCTCTCTAACAAAGCAGATAAATGGGACTGTCTAGTTGCACTTGGATCAGGTGTTGCTTGTGCAATGATGGATATTCTTTGGACTAAAGAGTTTTCCCTTATTGAAGGTAGAGATTTGGCTAATGATAAGGTTGAAGATTTGGTAAGGAAAACAGCTCAATTGATGGGCTGTGACTCTGATGACCTGAAAAAATGTGTAAAGTTTTTAGAAGATAAGTTTCCTATTCCTTCGGATGGAAATACACCAGATTTTGGTGGAGGATTGCAACATCATCTTAGGGATTTTGCACATCATCCCACTATTATTGGTTTAATTTTTTCTTTATTGACTCAATTTACATATAAGTCTTATGGAACAGATGTTGCTGGAAATTTTATGATGGTCGATGTTCCAGAGAAAAGCAGAATTTATATAGGAGAAGATACAAGTTCAAAAATAATAAATGGCACTATTGTTTGGTTTTTTCATTTAATTAGTGATATGGCTGGTTCGAGTAGCACTGCATGTCTAAGTGGTGGTACTGGAATTCCAGGACCGATTTTGTCAATCGCCAAAGAGATGTCTTGTCTCCCTATATTTAAAAGTATTCATAAAAATGACACGTCTTTGTTTGTGCTTCTATCAAAAATGTTTAACGGAACTCTTTTTGCTAAACACGATGAAAACGGACAGATTATTAGAGATAGTATTGTAAAATTAGATTTTAGGGGTGAAATTGGCTTTTCTGTGGAGATTGAAAAACAAGCCATCCCGGTTGTTGCAAATGAATGTATAGTTAGAACTTTTTATATGATTAGGCAACTTGCAAGGCAGATTAAAGAAATTCAAATAACAAGAATTGAAGACTTTAAAAAGATAAATATAAAAGAAATACTTCCGTTTAATTCTCCGACACTTACAAGGATGCTTACCATATCAACTGGTGTTTTCACGGCACTTGATGTGTCCGAAGCGGTGGTTACTAAAAAATACTGGGTATCAATTAATTATGTGGGAGTAGGAAGATTTACCTTAGCGTTAGGTGACGAAATGGTTTGGGCTTTAAAGCGCAGAGATATACGCCTACTAAAGGATATGTATGAAACTATTTATAGGAATACATATACGGACACAGATCAAAGGATATATCAAAGGATGGGTGATGGAATGGATTATGATAAGATTGGATTAAATGAAGAACAAACAGCGATTCTTTATAATATTGAATATTACAAGACCCTTCATGATGCTTATAGATCTAAACTGCTTATTGGTGGAGAAAAGATTCGTCAAATGAAACTTGAATGGCTTAATGAGTGGAAAGGATACATGACCAAAGGCTTCAAAGGATTTATGAATAATATGAATGCTGAACTTGATTGGTATTCTCTTGAAGAACTTCATGAGAAAATAAGATTAAATAGTTCAGAGAAACCTTGGTTTAGACTTGTTTTACTTGAAGCAATGCTATTTGAGCCATATTTTCCGCTTAAAACTGAAACAGATAAGAAGGGTAAAGAAGTACCAAGCAAGAAGTATTCTTATATAAATGCTCCGATTACGGGATATAAGAAGTCCGAAGGGGATAGGTATCTTGATAGTGAGTTTTCTGGAAGGCATAAGTTTCCTGGGTATGTTAAACGTCTTAGAAAGTGTTATGACAAGGTTTGTCGTGAAATGAATGAAGTACTTAAGACTGCCATTACATCAATCACGATAACAGCAGGAGTCACAATAGTCACTATAGCAACAGCAGGTGCATTAGCACCAACTATTGCAGTAGCCTTAGTTGGGTCGAATTTTGCTGGATTAAGTGGAGCGGCCTTGACAAGTGTTTGCCTAGCATATTTAGGTGGCGGTGCAATTGCTGTTGGTGGACTTGGCATGGCAGGCGGTACGATTGCTATCGTTGGCGGTGGAGCAATTCTTGGAATAGGCGTAGGTGCTGGTATAGGTGGTGCAACTGGTGCTATTAGCTTGATGGGAAAGAAGAATACTATTCTACAGTCTGCTAAGTTAATGGTATCAGTTAGAGAAGTATTCATGAATGATGAAAAAGATCTTGAATACTCTAGGTCTGTTTATGAAAAGTATGTGCAGAATATAACTGAAATCGAAAAAGGTTTAATTGAACTAAGATTGAAGGCTAATGTTGCGGACAGTAAAGAAAAAAAAGAACTGAAAACTAAAATTAAGAGCGTCGAAGAATCAGTGCATGCTATGAAAATTGCTATGAAAACCATGAATAAATTTATCAGTGCATATGAGGTTGGAATGGGAATAACTGAATAATTGGATTAATTTATAAAGATTGATATGTTTCCACGAACTAACAAACAACATAAAAGAGAATTGACATGTTTTCATGAACTATGAAAAGAGAAAAATATGAAATAGTAAGCTATGGTATCAGCTCGTGTCACGTTGAGAGTGTGGTATTGATGTCAAAATGAGATTTAGTTTAAATTTTACAAAACTAAATAACTGGTAAATTATATATTAATTAAAGGATAATAATGAGCTTTTAAGAATTTAAAAATAAATTTATAAATAACGTGATAAATTAAAATAGTAATATAAATATGCAGAATCTTAAAAATTCTTTAAATAAAATACATTTGATATTAAAAAATATGGAAGGGAATAGACTCATAATGATTAGGGATTTAATCTGTGATGAAACAATAGGTTTCAATTATGTATCAGAAGATATATCTTGCAAATATGATTTTTTTAGAAATGAGCTCATAGTAGGAATAATATCACCTGACTGGTCTAAAGGATGGAGGAACATTTCATCAAATAAATATATTTCTGAAATTATATCTGATTATATGTATTTTTTAAATCAATACGTGTATAGAAGTTATTTTATTAATATTATTGGAGCATTAGCTTTAGCATATGGTAAATCAAGCTCATTTTTTGGACAATCAATATTTAGATACAGTCATTATAATATAGATAAAGATTATAAGAAATTTACAGATACTATCAATAGAAAATATAATAATCTTAATACGAATTATAGAATGTTTGTTTATATAATGAGCAAAATTAATGCACTTGACCCTTACGTAAATAGAGCTATTTTTTACTATTCTAAATCTTTAGGATTAATTACTAATTTATTTGAAGAAGAGTCAATTATTTGCCTAGATAATTGTATTGATATAATAATTCAGTTTATAAAAATAAAAGAGAAGTTACCTACAAAAAAAAAAGAAAAGATATGCATAGATTTCTTAAGGAAGTTTTATATATTAACGATTTAAATATTAAATACTTAGATTATATATATGATTTAAGATGCGATTTTGGTGCTCACCCTGCTAAGAGTTTATAGTGGGATTTTAATGAGATTCATATGAATAATTATGGAGATATTATATATAATGTTCGTCTCATTTTAATTAAATTCATAGAATATGAATATTCAAATAGAATAGTATTAAAAAAACCTATATCTTGGTATGAATGGTTTATGGATAATTATGATTTTATATATGACTTTATTTGATTGTAATTGATATCATTAGAAAATTTATAATAAATACGTAATATTATTACTTAGAGACAATACTAAATTCTTCATGTAAAAGTTCGCTGACTAAATATCGTAATATAAACACTTACCGTTAAGTCATAATTAGATAGGGACGCATTATACATTTTTCATAATGTTATACGGTATAAAAAGTTTTAAATTTAGTAAAGTAATTGAATAGATAGTATATCTAAAATGCCAATAAATATTGGCATTTTAAAAAATAAATTTATGGCAGTTGTTAAGTTATTGACCAATTTCATATCTATGTATTTAGTTAATTGAATGGTTATTTTAATAAAAATGATTTTATTCTGCTATAATTAGGGTTGTAATTGAGGGAGAGCATTTCATTGAAAAAAATTTTAATAATTGAAGATGATAAAAATTTAAATAAAGGACTTTCTATAGCTCTAGATAAAGAATATGAGGTTTTTTCTGTAAACACAATTAGTGAAGCTAAAAATTTTATTGATGATGCGGATTTGATTTTACTTGATATGAACTTACCAGATGGAGATGGGATTGAAATAATAAAATATACCAGAGAAACTTCATCAATTCCTATAATAGTTTTATCAGCCATAGATCTAGAAGCATATATCATTTCAGCCATAAATTTAGGTGCAGACGACTATATAACAAAACCTTTTTCTTTGGGAATATTAGAGGCAAAGATAAAAAGAGCTTTTGAAAAAATAGTGTCTAGTGATTTAAATCTTTATAAGAAAGATGGTCTAGACTTTAATTTCAATGAAAATACTTTCTATGTAGATAATAAAAACATAGATCTCACAAGGACAGAGACAAAAATTTTATACTACCTGATAAAAAACAAGTCTCAAGTCATTACTAAGGAATTACTATTTGATTTTGTTTGGGGAATAGATGATGAATTTATTGATCAAAATACATTGAGCGTCAACATTTCTAGAATAAGAAATAAATTAAAGCCCTATGACCCAATAGAAACAGTCTTTGGAGTTGGATATAAATGGAATTTTTAGTAGGCATTCTAGTAATTGTAATCGGAATTCTTTTATATAAATATATTGTCTTGAGAGGTGAAATGCGTGAACTCTCAGACTATATTGATAAGGCTTTGGATGGAAATTTAGAAATTACAGAATTTGATGAAAAGGAATTATCTAAAATAAAATCAAAGCTCATTAAGTTTTTGTATGCCAGCCAAGTAAAAGAAGCGAAAATAAATACAGAAAAAAGTAAAACAAAAGATTTAATAGCAGATATATCACACCAAACCAAGACACCCATTACAAACCTTTCTTTATACATTAGTCTCTTAGAAGATGATCCGAAAGATGAGTATCTTGAAATTATAAAGTATGAACTTAATAAACTAGAATTTTTAATTCAAAACCTAGTGAAATCTTCTAGGCTCGAATCCGATATTATTTCCTTACAAAGACATCAAGCAAACTTAAAAGACATAGTAGAAGATGTTTTGAGAGAATTTAAAGTAATATTAGATGAAAAATGTATAAGCATAAATTTAAAAGACGAAGACTTAATTTTCAATTTGGACGAAAGATGGCTTAAAGAAGCTATCCACAATCTTGTAGATAATGCTATAAAATACTCGCCAAATGGTTCTACTATTAATATTTCAGTTTATAAATCTTACCTAAACTATAATCTAGACATAGAAAATGAGTGCAAAGACCTATCAGAAGAAACTTTGCCAAAAATATTTGAAAGATTTTATAGAGGAAAAAATTCAGTTTCCAAGGACGGTTTGGGTTTAGGTCTATATATAGCCAGAGAAATTATAGAAAAACATGGTGGAAATATAAGAGCGTCTTTGGACGAAAATAGAATAAAATTTTCAGTAGACTTCCCCTTGTGAGAAGTCTTTTTTCTTACAAAACTGTAAGAAGTCTTGTAAGTACTTTGTAAGATATGAATGTTATATTAAATGTAAAGAGGTGATAGATATGTTAAAAGTAGAAAAATTAAAAAGATATTATAAATCAAATGACGTGGAAGTAAGAGCTCTTGATGGAGTATCTTTCGATGTGGAAAAAGGAGAATTTATTTCTATAATAGGAGCATCTGGATCTGGTAAATCAACCCTATTACATTTACTAGGAGGACTTGATTATCCTACAAGCGGGAAAGTTTTAATTGATGGTACTGACATTTATGGATTAAAAGATGATGAGAGAACTATTTTTAGAAGAAGAAATATTGGTTTTGTCTTTCAATCATATAATCTTTTGCCCATGCTAAATGTATATGAGAATATAATTATTCCCTTTGGTCTTGATGGGGACAAAGTAGATAAGAAATATGTTGATTCCGTAATAGACATTCTAGAGATAAGTGATCAAAAATATAAAATGCCTAATGAATTATCTGGTGGACAGCAACAAAGAGTTGCCATAGCAAGAGCCTTGGTTACCAAACCATCTTTAATACTAGCTGATGAGCCTACTGGTAATCTGGATTCAAAATCTTCTTCCCAAGTTGTTTACCTACTAAAAAAGATTAATAAAGAGCTTGGAAATACTATTCTTATGATTACTCACGATGATGCCGTCGCTCAAGCTGCAGAAAGAACTTTAAGGATAGAAGATGGAAGGCTGGTGGAAAATAATGAAAGTCAAAAATAAAGCTTATATAAGGAGGCTTGCAAAAAATATTTTAAATGCTAATAAAAGTAGGAGAAATATTCTCTTATTGGCTATTGCTTTGACTTCTATATTATTTACAAGCCTATTTTCCGTAGCCTTAGGTTTAGGAAAGAGCATGGAAATCCAAACGATGAAAACTATTGGTACAATCAGCCATGGCTCTTTTAAAGAACTTTCTGACAAAGACATAAATATTTTATCCAAGGATAAAGACATAAAGGAATTTTCAATAAGAGAGAAAGTTGGTATTCTTGATGATGAGAAAATAAGTGCAGAACTATCTTATATGGACAAAAATGGATATGAATGGTCGCTAATAGAAAAAGTTAAAGGGAAATTTCCAGAAAAAGAAAACGACGCATTTATAGATTTAGTAACTGCAAAAAAGTTAGGTTATAAAGGTGAAATAGGAGAAGAAATAGAAGTTCCTTTTAAAATAGAAAAAGCTAACACAGGAGAGATTATCGAAAAGAAAAGTGATAAATTTATTATTTCTGGAACCTTTCAAAATCCTATTGATTCCAATGTTGGTGTAGGACAAATCTATTTATCAAAAGCTTATGTAGATAAATCATCCCTTCCAGAAAATAATAAAGATTTGGAAGTAATGCTAAAGAATTCCTTTATGATAAGGGATAAACTTTTAAAAATTGCAGAGAGAAATGGTTATAAAGTGGTAGATGACCCTGGAAATCTATCCGACAAAGAAATAAGAATTGGTGTTAACTTTGCTTATATTTTTTCTGGTGATTCTAGTTTTGATTTTAAAACATTTCTACCCTTCTTAGCTTTTTTGATTTTGGTAATAGTCGCAGGATACTTAATAATAAACAATATTTTTAAGATATCCGTAAATGAGGATATTAAGCTTCTGGGACTTTTAAAAACAATTGGAATGACAAAGCCACAAATCAAAAAACTTATTCATCTAGAGTCTTTAGCAGTCGCACTTCCTTCAATAATAGTTGGAGATATAGTAGGGATTTCTATTGGAAAAGTTATTTTAAATAAAATATTTGCAAATAATGAGATGTTAACGGATGTAAAATTATCACTCATGGTAATAATCTTAATTATCTTATTTTCGACAGCCTTTACTTTGCTTACAGTATTTCTATCGGTGATGAGACCTGCAAGGTATGCAGCAAAAGTTTCTCCAATAGATGCCAGCAGATACAATGAAACCACGATAAAAAAGAAATATAAAAGCGAGAATATTTCTCTAGGAAAGCTTGCTAGAAGACAAGTATTTTCCAATAAATTTAGATTTATATCCATAGTTCTTTCTATTAGCCTTTCTGCAGTTATTTTAAACAGCGTTTTAACTTATACCGGTAATATTGATTTAGAAAAGGGCATTTCAGATGTAATCGTAACTGACTATAATATAGCAAGCCCAAAATATTTTAGATATATGTACTTAGATAGTGAGTATGGAATTGACAAAAAGTATATTGATGAAATAGAAAAACATAAGGGTTATAAAAGTGGGGGAGCTTTATACTCCTCTGGTTATGAGTACACTTATCCAAAAATTAAAATAGAAGATAACAAAGTTGCACCACTTCTATTTGGTATGGATGACTACTTAATAAACAAACAAAAATTTATAGACGGAGACTTGGATAAAGAAAAATGGCAAACAGGAAATTATATTATTATAGGAGAATATGGAGATAAAAAATCTCCATTTAAGGCTGGCGATAAAATAAAGATTAATGTCAAAAATAAAGTCAAAGAAGTCCAAGTGATGGGGAAAGTTGAATATAATTTTTCAAATGGTCTTAGATATTTTCCTGTAATTAAGGAAGATATAAATGACGAATCTAGTCCTACTTTAAGTTTGGATTATATTTATATGAATCCGAATGAGTATAAAGAGCTCACAGGCGATAATAGTATAATGTCCTATGGATTTGATGTAGAAGATAGCGAAAAGGAAAATTTTGATAAGTTATTAAAATCTTTTGAAAATGAACCAGGATTTTCCTACGATTCAAGGGATCTTCAGATCAAATCTACAATGGAATTCAAAAACCTAATAGAATTTGCTGGTTACAGTCTATCTATAGTATTATTCTTAATATCTGTACTGAATTTTATAAATGTTATTGCTACTGAAATTTTGAGAAACATGGTTAACTTATCAATTCTTGAAGCAATTGGAATGACAAAGAAAAAGATTAAAAAATATTTGGTGAAAAAGAATTTGATCTATTCTTTATGTGGCTTAGTATTTTCTTTCATCATTATGCTTCTTGTAGATAAATTTATATTGATGGATTTTATGGCAGCAACTAAGTGGACTTCCTATAAATTTGTAATCATGCCACTTATGCTTGTAAACTTTGTAAATATAATTATTGGGATATTATTTACAGGTAGATTCTATGAAAAGCATAGCCAAAATAGTCTTGTAGATAGAATAAGAAGTTTAGAATAATAGAGGAGGTTTTATGAAAGAAAATTTAAGCAAGAAGATATTTCTACTTGGACTCGTAATATTTGTGATTTCCTACCTACTGCCAATAGACATTTTTGAAAGCTATACAAGTTTAAGACCAAATGGACTCACATCAATGTTTGTCTGCCCAATTATTGGACTAATAGGTTTAATATTTGGGCTAAAGGAAAAGGACAGATTATTTATAGTATTGAATATTATGTTAATCTTATTACTGCCTATAGCAATGTTTGTAGGTCATCTAATATAAGTAATGCGACTTAAACAAGAAAATAATAATCTAAACAGCTCTTTTGAGGGCTGTTTTTTCTTAGTTCTAAAATGATATAATAATTATAAGATGTTTATTTATTGACATATTCCCACATACAAGGCTTTTGAAAAAATTACAATTTTATTCATACTGATCACTCAAGCCATTGTGAAGCAATTTGTTTATTGTCAAGAAAATAAGATTATAGGTTATAATAGTGTTGAAAATAGTAGCTTTTAGGATTTTTAGAGGGTTTTGTATGAATTTTGAAAAAATTGTAATTAGTTTATTACCTATAGTAGGGTTGTTTTTATCTTTCTTTTATAAGTATAAAGCAAATGGAAATATCAGTAAGTATAGTGGATTTAGAACAGCATTAAGTATGAAATCAAAAGAAAACTGGAATTATGCCCATAAATATGCTGCTAAACTTTTGCGCATATATACTATATTTTTTATATTACTAAATATTATAATAATATTTAGTAATAGTCTAACTAATACAACTATGACAATCATAGTTGTATTGCAAATGCTATTCTACTTCATCATTGGATATAAAGTTAATAATGCTTTGGTGAAAAAAGAAAATAGTTAGAATCTATTAAGAATTAAAAAAAGATAAAGTTGTGTATATTGAAAATGAAAAAAATAAACCGGTAATACAGGGTGACGAGATTGAGTCTAGGGGTGTAGTATTAATTCTTATAATTTTAGCTGCTAATGCAAATGTTGTATGAATACAAATGTAAATACAATCATTAATGCTAATGTAATAGCGAAGGTAAGCGGTGGCTTAAATTACAAATTAACGAATATAAAAGATTATAGTTTATGATGAAAATCTTAAAGTAATATTTAAATCTTCAGTTTAAGTTGAAATAGAAAATTGATAAGAATAAAAACTAAATATCCAATCAAACTAACAGAACCCGACATGCCTTTTAAAGCGGTATAGATCGGGTCTTTTAATTGCAAAAATTGCCCTACTACGTATGCTCAGCTCTTGTTCATTAGGAATTACACCATAAAAATCTGAATATAGAATTGCGACCAAATAGTTGGACCAAAAAAGGACAAATGCTTGAATGGATTATAGATAATTGTTTGAATTAGAATCAGATCAATACTTGAATAAATTACAGACAAATACTTGAATATAAATATGAAATTTTAGCTATACTGACAACTTAAGCCATTCAGAATCCGTGGCTCTTCTACTAAGAATATAAAAGAGAATTATTAATGATTTTCATAAAGTTTAAAGGCACTTACATCATGTAGGTGCCTTACTTATTATAAAATATACTTATAAATTTTTTATTCTTTTTCTTAAGAGCTTTAAATCAAAGTCAAAAGTTAAAAACAATATATTTTACTTAAAATATTATTAAATAGTTATTCTTTAGATTTATCTTTAACTGACAGGTAAACTGTTAACAAAATACAGAAGAAACCTGCTAATTCTACTAGAGTGAATCTCATTCCTAAAAATATAGATGCTAGTAGGGTAGCTGAAGCTGGTTCTAGACATCCTATTAGGGTTGCCTTAACTGGTCCAATGTGTTTAACTCCTTCGAGGAAGGCAGAAAAGCCTCCAGCAGTACCAACTATAATTATTACTGCAATCATTAACCAAGCTGTGAAGTCAAGATCCTCAGGTATGATCCAAGCTTTAGTTATTATAGATATAACTAGGCCACCTATTAGCATTCCCCAGCCAGTTACAAGTATATTGCCCCATTTAGAAATGATTGGTCGAGAAAAAAGTGTGTAGGTTATGACTCCAGTTGCTGAAAGTAATCCAAAAATAAGTCCTGCAGGAGATATAGTCATGTTTCTGGGATTACCACCAGTTGAGATTAAATAGGTTCCAAAAACTGCAAGAAAAACTGCGATTACTTGTGAAATTTTCATTTTAGTTTTTGTCACTATGGACATAAAGACAATCATTATGACCACGTTAAGACTCTGCAATACTGTGGCTGTTGCAGAATCGGAATATTTTATAGCACTGACAAAGGTATACTGACACATTAAAAGTCCAAGGATTGCAAAGGCAAGAAGCCACGAAAGGTCCTTTGGTTGAGTCCAAATTTTTAGAATATTATTTTTTCCTTCTTTATTCTTAATAGTAGATATAATTAAAAGAACTATACCTGATAGAAGCATTCGAATAGCTGTTAACCAAGCTGAATCTAGTTCATAGTTCATAAAAAGATATTGACTGCATACGCCTGATATACCCCAGCTCATTGCACCAAATGATGCAAAGAACAAACCTCTCATGGTATTATTCTTCTCCAATAAAATTTCCTCCTTATATTTCTTATATAATTTTGTTTTAAGAAATAAGTTAAAACTTATTTCATTTCATCTCCTAAATTTTTAAGTTTATCAATTTGCTCTTCTCTTCCAAGGATTATAAGAACGTCTCCAATTTTAAAGGTATAGTCTATTGGAGGGTTAAAGAGCATTTTCTCATCTTCAATCTTTTTTATAGCGAGAACAGTTAGACCTGTTTTTCTTGGAATTTCTGCTTCCATTAATGTTTTATTTTCCAGATAAGAACCCCTCTTTACTATAACCTCTTCAAGGTCAAGTTCCACGTCTCCCATTCTTGTAACTACATCAAGAAAAGAAATTATATTAGGACTTATCATTAAAGAAGCCATCCTATTTCCAGATATTTCCACAGCAGAAAGAGTTTTATTAGCACCAACTTTTAATAATTTTTCATTTCCTGATTTTGTAATTGAATTTGCTATTATATATATTTTATCGTTTAAGTTTCTAGCCGTTAGGACTGTAACAATATTATCAACTTCTGTATCTAAAACTGCTAAAAGTCCTTTAGCCTTTTCAACTCCTGCATGAAGCAATACACTTTCTTCTGTTGATTGTCCTTCTACAACTAAAATATTGTGGTGACTGTAATCGTTTAGGTCTTCACGATTATCTGTAATTACTACAAAATCTAAATTTTCAGATATAAATTTTTTTATTATTACTTCTGCAAGCTCTCCTGATCCACATATTATATAGTGATCATTTAGAGAAGAAATCTTTCTATCCATCTTATTTCCCTTCCATAAATCAGAAACCTTACCTTCCACAAACATGGCAACAACAGTTGTAAATACATAACCAACAATACCTACACCTAAAAATATCATTAGAACTGAAAATATTTTTGAAGCGTTATTTGTTGTACCAACTTCACCGAAGCCAACGGTAGACACAGTTATAACTGTCATATATAAGGCATCAACAAGATCTACATCCAATAAAATTTTATATCCCAAGGTGCCTATAATAAGCAAGAGGGAAAATGCATATCCTATAAATTTGAGTTTTCTCTTTTCGTCCATAAGCTTCTCCTATAATTAAGATTATATTATAATTTTATATAAAAGACTAGAATAGTAAATACTTATATTTGTATCATAAATTATCTATTTTAATAATTAATAAAATGGGGAACTATATAATATATGACTAAATTGGAAAGGGGTCCTTTTATGGCGAAAAATTATACGAAAAATCTAATAAAGCAAGAATTTATAAAACTTTTGAATAAAAAGAGTTTACATAATATTACTGTTACTGAAATAGCAAAGCAATGTAAAATAGAAAGAAAAACTTTTTATTATCATTATGAAAATTTACCACAACTTGTTAAGGAAATTTTCGATGAAGAACTTGAAGATGTAATCAAAGAATTTAATGAAACCCTATCTTGGGAAGAGAGTTTTATCTCTGCTACAAAATTTATCTTAGAAAATAAAAAAGTTGTAAAGCATATGTATGAGTCTGATTATAAGGTTGAACTTGAAAAATATATTTTTTCTATTTCAGGCGAGATAATGAAAAAATATGTGAGAAGAGTTGCCAAGGATACAAAAGCTCAAGAAATTGACATAAAACTCATTGCATTTTTTTACCAATGTGCCCTTAGCTCATCACTCATCCAGTGGGTGGCAACTGATATGAAGACAGATCCTAAACTTATTACGCGTAGGTTGGGAAAATTAATGGATGGGAATATATTAGAGTCTTTAAAACGCAGTGAAAAATTAGAAAAACTTACCCAGTCTCTTGAAATTGAGTAAAAGTTACCCAAGAATCCTCTTTTGGGAGATGACACTTTATCAGAACAATGTTATAATAAAGATAGAAGAAATGATAAAGAATTAATCAAGGAGGATGTTATGGAACTAAAAACTCATGATAAAAGATTACAACTTACTAATGGAGATTTTCAAAGATTAGTAAAAGCTAGAAAGCCAGCTGGTATTGAAGAAAAATCTGCTTACTTAGTAGGAACAGGAATTGCAGCACTTACTGCAGCTTGTTTCTTAATTAGAGATGCTCACATGGAAGGTAAAAAAATTACTTTCTTAGAGCAATTAGATATTCCTGGTGGTTCACTTGACGGTGAATACATGGATACTAGAGGATATGTTGCTCGTGGTGGTAGAGAAACTGGAGCTCACTTCGAATGTCTATGGGATATTTGGAGTTCAATCCCAAGCTTAGAAGATCCAGAAATGAGTATTCTTGACTCTTATTTCTACACTAACTACGACGATCCAAACTTTAGTAATTGCCGTATCACTCATAAACAAGGTGAACGTTATGACGATGGTAAATTTAACCTAACTCAAGATCAAGTTAAAGAAATTGCAGAACTTTGCATGACTAAAGATGAACTACTTGAAGATAAGGCTATAGAAGATATTTTCTCAGATGGACTTCTAAACTCAGACTTCTGGACTTATTGGAGAACAATGTTTGCCTTTGAAAACTGGCACTCTGCTCTAGAAATGAAATTATATTTAAATCGTTTTATCCACCACGTTGGAGGACTTACAAATCTATCTGCCCTTAGATTTACAAGATATGACCAATACAATTCAATTGTAAAACCAATGGTTAAATATCTTGAAAATCACGGATGTAAATTCCAATACAACATTAAGGTTACTGATGTTGACTTTGATATTTCAGAAAATAGAAAAGTTGCAACAAAAATCATAGCTGAAGATAAAGATGGAAATGACAAGTCTATAGACTTAACAGAAAATGATCTTTTATTTATAACTAACGGATCTATGACAGAAAACTCTAGTTATGGTGATGATGACACACCAGCAGAACTTAGTGACGAACAAACTGGTTGCTGGGAAATGTGGAAAAACATCGCTAAAAAATCTGATGACTTTGGTAATCCTGAAGTATTCTGCTCAGATGTAGAAAAGAGTAACTGGGAATCTTGTACAGTAACTTGCCACGATGAATCCGTTCCAAAATATATTGAAAAAATTACAAAGAGAAGCCCTTATGGTGGAAAAACTGTAACAGGTGGTATCGTAACTTGTGTTGATTCAAGCTGGTTAATGTCTTGGACAATTAATAGACAAGGCCAATATCCAGAACAACCTGAAAATGATGTTTGTGTTTGGGTTTACGGTCTATTCTCAGATGTTGAAGGTGACTACATCAAGAAGAAAATGAGAGATTGTACTGGTAAGGAAATTACAAAAGAATGGTTATACCACATTGGTGTTCCTGTAAATGAAATTGATGCACTTGCTGAAACTTGTACAGCAGTACCTGTTATGATGCCTTACATCACATCTCAATTTATGCCAAGAAAAGCAGGCGACAGACCTTACGTAGTTCCAAAGGGTGGAGTTAACTTTGCTTTCTTAGGACAATTTGCAGAAACTCTTGATGATCCAGGAAGAGATACAGTATTCACAACAGAATACTCAGGAAGAACAGCAATGGAAGCAGTTTATGTACTTTGCGGAGTAGAAAAGGCTGTACCAGAAGTATTTGCATCAAGATATGATATAAGATACCTTCTAAATGGTATGGTTGCATTATCAGATGGCGAAAAACCACATCTTCCACTTTCACCACTACAAAAGATGAAAGTTGCAAAACTTATTAAAGGTACAGATATAGAAGAAATGTTAAAAGAATTTAATATAATCTAATTATTAATAATAGATTATAAAAAGTTAAAAACTTGGGGCGGTTTAAAAATCGCCCTTTTTTTAACTTGAATATTAGGGAGGATTCTCATGAAGAATAACAACTTGGATAAGCAAGCTATACCTACTTTAGAAGAAATACAAAGATTATACGAAGATATCTTGAGAGAAGATGTGGCTGAAGAAGAATTTTCTAAAGTAGAATCAGGAGAATTTTTTAAAAACTTTAGAAAATATGAAGAAAAACCAGTTAGTATAATACAGGAAAATAATATAATAAAGAAGTACCAAGATTTTTTAAAAGAAGAGAGAAATAAACAAAGAAAAATAATAGAAGAACTTGAAAACTTAATTGAATATGAAATGTTTTTCTTGGAGTTGGAGAGAAATAAGAATAAGGAATTATATAATAGTAATTTTTTCGGAAGCACACCAGCCACTAGGTACAGGGTAAATAAAATAAAAGAATATGAGAGAAAATTAAAAGAGATTATAAACTCATCACCTGATGCCTGGGAGTTTTATTATCATAGACAATTAATGAAAGATATTGAAACTGGTTACAACAAGGGCCTTGTAGAGGTTAAGTATGTGCTTGACGCAAAGAAAAAAATTATAAGTTCTTTAAAGCAAGGCACCCCTGTATATATAGTTGGACATCTAGGTAGTGGTAAAACCCAAATAGCAAGAGAAGCAGCTATTGAATTTACACTAGAAAGTATTATTCAAAAAGAATTAGAAGAAGATTTAGAAAATTGGTTTTTAAAGAATACTAATGCTAATGAAGAAGAGGCTATCGAAAAATTTAAAGAACTAAGAAAATCTAAACTTAAGCACTATAAAAATCTTTTAAGAGAAGGTAATCGTGAAGAAGTAGAGGCAATCTATCCATACTTTATTTCTGGATCCTACAACCTAACTTATGAAGATATGTTTGTAGAAAAAACTCTTTCTCTTGAGAAAGCTTCTTCCAATGAAAGCAATTTGGAACTAATTGATGAAGTTGTAGACCAATACTTTAGTTGGATTAAAGCCCATGGTAAGGACTTAGAAAACCTAGACTCTGAAAAACAGGACCTTATTAAGTCTAAACTTTGGGATAGTATTTCAGAAATTTTTATAGCTAGAAATACAATTTATGGAACTGTAGTTAAGAAGATTAAAAGAGAAATTTTGTTGGCAGTTAAAAATGGGAGACCCGTTATTATAGATGAACTTAACACTATTGCCATGCAAAACTTAATTGCTCTTAATGACATCCTTCAAAGTAAAATTGGATCTAAGGCCTATGTTACAGGTATTGGTCCAGTGAAAATAAAAAAAGGATTTGGTCTCATAGGAACAGGAAACCTATCGACTGAGTCTGTAAGCTATGAAGGTACAAATGAACTAAATCCAGCTTTTAAATCTCGTTTCCAAACAATAGAATATAATTATGTAAATCAGAATACTATTGGTTCCTTAAAAAATCAAAGTGATAATAAGAAAAATGAATTATTTAGAATATTACTTGTGAGACTTGCAGATAACAATGGAAACCTCCATCTTCCAACTCCTAGAAGGACCTTAGAAGAAATATTTAGACTCTCACAACTTTCAAGAGTGACACAAGAAGTATTTATGGGAAAACTAATATCCGAAGAAGGTGAAAACTCATCAGAAGATATTCCTGAACTTAAAGAATCAGTTTTATCACTTAGAAATATTTTAAGAGTTTTAGATAATTGGAATCTTGGAGAAGAAAAAGACTTGAGTCTTGCCTTATGGGATGGATTCATTAGTTCCATAACAAGTCCACAAGACCAAGCCTATATCCTATCTCAAGCTGTGCGATTTGGTTTCTTTAAAGAATCTGAAGGATGGACAATTAGAAACCAAAATCTTGGAAAAGTAACTTTAGAATATGATGAGATAAGAACTAGGCCTTATGAATATACAAGAGGGGAAACTGAATCCTTATCATATCTTGACTTGATCAGGATTTTATTTGGTCCTCAACCAAAAAGAGAAAAATTACCAGCTTATTTTAAAGATTTTATTGATGATATCAAGGATAAAGATAATATTTCTATTGAAGAGTATGAAGATTTGAATAAAAGATTAAATAAGTTAGAACACTCTAAATTTCTATTAGATTATTTAATAGACTTAGGAAAAGAAGGAAAATGAAGTTCTCTATTACTACAAAAGAATTTGAAGAAAACTTAATAAAATTAAGAGAAGAATTAAATAATAGTTTACTAAAAGGCAAGAAAGTAAGTGATGATTTCGAAGACGAATTATTGGAGCTCGAAGAAAAACAAAAGGAAATGGAGAAAGAACTACTGTCTTATTATAGGTCTTATGGTGACAATATCTATAAAAGTAAGATTGAAATTACTTCAATAAAGCTAGAAGGTTCTTTTGATCCTGAATCTTATTTAAAATCTTCTTTAAAAATTGATGAAGACATATTTTTATTTTCCTATATAAACCAAAAACTTCATTTTGCTAGGATACTTGATGAAGGCGTTGAAAGAATAGAATTAAGTCAAGCTGTTAAAAACATTGAAGACCTTATTATTTATATGAAAAAAATTAATGATAATAAAATTTTAGCTTTTTCCATAAGTGGGGGAATTTATATCTTAAGCTATGAAGATATTGACAGTGTTTTTGAGAATATTAATAGCTTAAAGATATATAAATTTAAAACATATTTTAAGGGATTTGAAAATGTGATTAAATTAGGAAATAATAAATTTTTATTACAGACTTTGAAAAATGACCTTACACTATTAGAATTTAATGAAGACTATTCTGACTTTAAATTTATTATTGAGGAGGAGATTTCCATAGAAGAAGATGAAATATCCTCTTTAGTGGGAATAGGAGACTCAAAATTTTTAATGGGCACTAGAGAGGGCTTCCTCATAGAAGGAGAATACAAAATAAATCATATTATCGTGAAGGAAAAGATAAAAATCTTTGAGGGACCTCTTAATAAATTATGGATTTTAGAAAATTTCAATCGTCAAAAAGAATATTGTGCTTGTTTAGGAAATGATGGAAACTTTGCTCTTTTTAATTTCAGAAAAAATAAAATTATAAAATTAAAGAGTGAAAAAATTGCGGGAAAGCTTTTTGAAATAAAAAGCAAGAATGGAACTAGTATCTTCTTAAGTGAAGATGGACTTGTATATGTTCTAGAAGAAAAAATGGGAGAATGGGAGTTAAATGAGGATCTAACGAAACCTGACCTTTTTATTGTAAATGTAATGGCAAAAGATTCATCATCTTATTTGTGTCTTGATATTTATGGTAATTTTTTAAATATTAAAATAGACCACTTGGATTCAATTAAAAAATTATATAATCTAGAATTATTCTAAAGGGAGGGAGATAAATGTTTGGAATTAATAAGGAATCCTTAGATGAAGGAAAATTAAAAAAAGAATCCCAAGAAAATCTCAAAAGTTTTATAGAAAAACAAAAGCAATCTCTCTCTACCTTTACAAGAGAACCAGGACTTAGGTACATTGGATTAGAAAAACTAGAAAAGTTCTCCTTTAAACCCAAGGAAGGTGTACTTTATCTACCCTTATCAGTCTTTATTGAAGAAGATCTAGATAACAGTGAAGTATTGTGGCATATCTACTATGAATTAGCCCTTTATCCAGATTGGAAGAAAAATGCGATTTTTTATTTAGAAAGAGAAAAAGTTTGGAAAAATGAAATAGACCAAATGACTTTTTATATATATAAAAAAGTTAATGAGCTTTTAGAAGAAGACAATAAAATCGAGAAAAAATACTTGAGAGAGTATGTAAAAAAAGAAATTTTAGATTTTTTATTTGAAATTGATAAATATACAAGGTTTTTAAGAGTTCTTGAATCTTGTCCTCAGTATAGAGATGAAGAAGAAAAGGGAAAAATCTTAAATTATATGAAAGAGACAAAAGATAAGGAAGAATTATTTTCCGACCTAAATCATCATGGATTTTCCAAGAGTTTTTTATTCTATAGTCTCTATAAGGACGATGAAAATTATAAATCTAAAATATTAGAAAAATTTGATTCAAGAGTCTTATCTAAATCAATTTATGAATTTTTAAACAAGGAACTTATAAAAGAAATAAATGATGATAAAGGAATAGTAGAAAGAGATCCTCTAATAAAAGCTTTTATATATCCAAGTTTTAAAAAATTTTGGTTAGAAGAAATTGATTCCATGACAACTAGGTCCAGCGATGGCGAAAATGATGGAGAAAAGTTCTTTGAAGAGAGTCAGGATAAATCTCAAGGAAGTAAACTTGAGTCTAGTAGGGAAGATGTAGAAGAAAGTTTAAAAGAACTTATAAATCAAGAACCTAAAAATATATCTTCTTTTGATGAATTTGATGAATCTGATTTAAAGTCCTATGGAATAAGTGAAGATGAAATTGATCTATATAATTTTTACGTAAACAAAACAAAAACACAGAGAGAAGAGATGCGTAAGTTTTGGAAAAAATTAATTGGATCTGCAAAAAAGGAAATAAATGTAGAAAAGAATAGACAAGCAAAAGGGAAGATCAATGTAAATGATTTAATTTATAGTTTTCCAGACTTTGTTGAGGCAGAGCAAAGGGGAAATTATAAGAATCTTAAAATTTTTGATAAAAATTTCTTAGAGTCACAAAATAAATTATTACCAGAAAAAATTGAAATTTCATTTCTAATAGACAACTCTGGTTCAATGAATAAAGAAAAAATCGAAGCAACTAGAAAAACTCTAGCAGTTAGTCTTTTATCTATACAAGATTTTAATAGGTACTTGCAAATTGAAGCGGGAAAGACTAACCAAAAAATTGAAGTTTTAACAGAGTCTTGGTTCTTTGGGAAAAATCATTACAAAATTAAGGATTTTGACGATACCAATGATTTAGAAAAAAGTAAAATAATTTCTTCCATAGTCAAAGTTGATGCAAGTGATGGGACAACAGATGACGGAGCCTGTCTGAGAGAAATCTATAAAAATATAAGCCCTGAGCAAAAAAAGAAGAATAAAATCTAAAAAGGAATATAAAATAATTTTTGAAATAACTGATGGTGCCTCCACTTTTCCTGGAGCAACAAAAGAAATTGTGAAAAAATTAGTGAAGGAAGACGTAGAAATTTATGCAATTCAAATAGGTAAAATCTCACAGATTGATAGTAAAACCTTTAATTATATTTGGAATGACTCCTTCAAATATCCTCACGGAATTATCTTAGGAGAAGAGTTCCACAAATTAACAGAAGAACTTTTAAAAGTTGTCAAAAAGAATTTGAAGTCTATTTTTCATTCATAATTTAAAATTTATAAAAATCTCTTGGTTTATAAAAGCCGAGAGATTTTTTAACTTTATGGCGTAAAATAATCGTATATCTTTATTTTGGAGACTTTACATTTAATTATTTATGAGAATGTTAAAGTAAACATGGAAATATAAAGCTTCATAAAACTAGTAAATTTGAAATATAATATCATTGTGGTAATATATAAGGGTTAATAAATTTAAAGAAGATTAAGGAGAACAAATGAATAAGAAAACCATAAGCATAATACTGGCCTATGTTGGCGTACTTACAGGAGCAGGCCTGGCCAGTGGTCAAGAAATTATGCAGTACTTTATTTCCTTTGGTAAGCCAGGCCTTTTTGGCCTAGTAGCAATTGGAATACTTCACATTTTTGTCGGTGGCATTATACTTCAACTGGGAAGCCACTTTATAGCTGAAAGTCACATAGACGTTTTAGAAGAAGTTTCAGAAAAATTCGTAACAAAGTTTATGGATTTTGCCTTGCTTCTAAATTGCTTTTTAATGGGCTTTGTAATGATAGCAGGAGCTGGCTCCAATTTAAATCAACAATTTGGACTAGCAACTTGGGTTGGATCACTAATTTGCACAATATTAATTATTGTAGTGGGAATGATGGACTTCGAAAAGGTAACTAAGGTAATTGGAGTTTTTACTCCATTAATTTTAGTTTTTACTTTAATAGGAGGATTTCACACAATAATAAATGCAAACCCAGATTTTAATGCCTTAGATGCCCTTGGCAAATCAATACCATCATCTTTACCCAATGTTGCCATTTCAACTATAAACTATTTTGGACTTTGTATGATTTCAAGTATTTCTATGGCCTTTGTACTAGGTGGTACTAGGACAGACTCATCTCAAGCAAGAGTTGGGGGAATGCTAGGTGGTAGTCTTGTGGCAATACTAACAGGGCTAGTTGGAATCACAATATTTTTAGGCCTTAATGACGTAATGGATGCAGACATTCCAATGCAAATAATACTAAATAACATTAATCCATACTTGGGACTTGTTATGTCCTTAGTAATCTTTGGAATGATATTTAATACAGCAATTTCGTTATTTTATTCAGCTGCGAGAAGACTTTCTCTTACAGAAGAAAAATTCAAAAGAAATCTAGTAATTTTCACCCTATTAGGATTTGGTCTTTCCTTTATGGGCTTCAAGAAACTTATGGCAATTCTTTATCCTATACTTGGATTCTTGGGCACTGCCTTAATTATAATTTTAATTGTAGCTTGGTTTAAAGAGAGAGATTCAATAAAGTCGGAAAGTAAAAAGCGTGACCAGATGGAAGAGCTTACAAGAAAAAAATTAGATGATGATGAAGAATTTAGTAAAAAAGATAGAAGAAAGTTAAATGAACTTGCTGAGTCATCTATTATTGACGACGATAAAATAAAGGAAGCCGTTGAAGAAGAAATAGAAGAAGAGATGGAAGAAGAAAATAATAACGATAATGAATAAAAAGAAGACTGGAGAGGTTTTAAAACTTCATCCAGTCTTTTTCTTTTAAATTAATTTATCTTTTCTTTTTCATGGAACCAAGGATTCCTCTTGCAATCTCACGACCAATAGATCTTGTTATAGTGCCAATCATGGAATCAATTCCTTTATCGATGTAAGATTTTTGTTTACGAGAAGCTTTTTTCTCTTTTTCCAATTCTTTTTTACGAAGTTCGTACTCTTCTTCTCTAGCCTTATCAATCTTATCTCTTTCAATCCTTTCCTTGAGAATTTCATAAGCAGACTCCCTGTCTATGGAAGTCTTGTATTTTGAATAGAGAGAAGAAGATTCTACGAGAGATCTTAGTTCAACATCATTTAGACTTGAAAAAGAAGAATGGGGTGGTAAAATTAATGCCTTGTCAGCAAAACTTGGTGCGCCATCTTCATCTGGGAAGGAAACAATAGCTTCTCCAGTTCGTAAATTAATGATTTCTTCTTTTAAGTCCAATGACTCATCTTGTCTAAAGCTATCAGCAACAGCCTTAATAGTTTTTAATTCTTTAGGAGAATAGGCTCTTAGTTGATGGATAATTCTGTTTGAAAGTTGAGAAGATACTTCTTCCGGAATATCTAAAGGATTTTGACTTATAAAAAAGACACCAACTCCTTTACTGCGAACAAGCCTTACAACTTGAATTATCTTTTCTTTTAAAACATTAGGTGTGTTTTTAAAAAGCAAATGAGCTTCATCAAAGAAGAAGACTAGCTTAGGTTTTTCCAAGTCACCAACTTCTGGAAAATTCTCATAAATTTCTGAAAGAAGATACAATAGGAGCATAGAATATAAAAGAGGATTTGTAATTAATTTATCAGCCTTTAAAATATTTACAAGACCCTTGCCATTAGAATCAGTTTTTATGAAATCATTAATATCAATTGCAGGTTCCCCAAAGAATAAATCCCCACCAGCATCTTCAAGGAAGAGGAGTTTTCTTGAAATAGAAGATAAACTTTGGCTTGCAACATTGCCATAATTTTTGCTAACCTCCTCACGGTTGTTACTTACATAATTTATAACTTCCTTTAAGTCTTTTAGATCAATTAATAAAAGTCCTTCACTATCGGCAACCTTAAAGACAATATTTAAAACTCCCATTTGAGTGTCATTGAGGTCCAAAATTTTTGAAAGCATAAGGGGACCCATTTCAGAAATAGTTACCCTAAGCGGAATTCCTCCTTCTTGATAAAGGTCCCAAAGGTTAAGAGTGTAGGCTTTAAAATCAAAATCAGAGATTCCAAGTTCATCAAGTCTCGACTCTAGATTTTCATTCATCTCTCCAGGCTTAGAAATATTTACAAGATCTCCCTTAACATCAGCAAGTATACTTGGGACACCTGCATCAGAAAGACCTTCAGTCAAAACCTTTAAGGTTACAGTTTTTCCACTACCAGTTGCTCCACTAATAAGTCCGTGTCTATTTATTTTATTTAAAAGAATATAATTTTCAGATTTTCCCTTTCCAATTAAAATTTTATCCATAAGAGCCTCCACAATAACTTTATAATATAATTTTATTATAACAGAGAAAAGACTTGATAAAATAAGATTTTATAAATGATATAATAAACTAAAAGATTGGGAGGTCATGTTATGGAGTACTTAAAAGAGATTTATAAAATAAAGACAGAGGACTTTGAAGAAGATTCATACTTAAGAAACATTCCCTCACTAAAAAATTTTCAAGGTTTAAAAATAGAGAAGCCAGTTACCTTTTTTGTAGGAGAAAATGGAAGTGGGGACAGTGATATAATGATGACAGATACAATAAATCCATTAAAATCAAAGTTTAAAGGCTTCCACAAAACTTTTAAACAAGACGATTTAGGATTAAGTCTGTCATCTTTTTTATTAAATTAACAAAAAAGAAAAGAAAACATAAGTAATAAGGATTGAAGAGAATATGATAATATTTAGAGTTTTTTTCAAAATCATATTGTTTCCTATTAGTATAGCGTTAAGTATCATCACTCTATTTTTAACGTTTGTATTAGGACTTAGTACAATATTTTTTAAACTGATTTCATTTATCGCTATTATGGGATTTTTAGGATCTGTTTATCATGGAGAAAAAGCACTTGCTATAGAGGCAATTATACTAGCATATCTTTTTAGTCCTTATGGTTTACCAGTGCTAGGATATTTTATTATAGAAGGGATAGAAGAGGTGAATGAAAGAATAAAAACAATTTAAATATAAAAATAAATAGATTAAAACGATGAAAAAGAGATAGCAAAATCAAAGCTATCTCTTTTTATATGAAAAGAAAGGGGGTTATGATGAAAGAAATAGTTAAATTTGAATATTATTATGGCAATGAAGCAGAACAATATTCATTTTTTAGGATTCCCAAAACTTTGTTTACCGACTTAAATTTTAAAAAACTATCCGTAGAAGCAAAAATTCTTTATGGAATTCTACTCGATAGAATGAGCTTGTCAATTAAGAATAAATGGTTAGATGAAGAAAACAAGGTATACATCATCTATACCATAGAAGAAATTATGGAAGTATTAAATTGGGGGAGAAATAAATCGGTCAAAGTAATGAAAGAAATTGAAGAGATAGGATTATTAGAAAAAAAGAGGTTAGGACTTGGAAAGCCAAATTTACTTTATGTAAAGAACTTTATTTACACAGAAAATAATAAAACTACAGAAGTTTCAAAAGCAAACCTCAAGAAGTTTAAAAAACAAACTTCAGGAAGTTTAGAAAACAAACCTCAAGAAGTTTCAAAAGAGGACTCTAATAATACTAATATTAATAATACTGAAACTAATAATACTGATTTTAATAATACCACCCCCATATCCCCCTTAGAAAAGCTAGGAGAAAAATCAAAAAAAACTTTGGAGGAGGAAGAATTAAAAGAAACTATAAAAAAGAATATATCTTATGAAACCTTTGAAAAAGTAAGAATAGAAGAAAAGAAGCAAGTAGATGTAATGATAAATGTACTTGTAAAAGCCTTAACTAGCTTTACAAACATTAAAATAGGAGGGAGGCATATATCCAATGAAAGTTTTAAAGAAAAATTTCTAAGTCTTAACTATAAACACATAGACTATGTTTTGAAATACCTAAGAGAAAATGCTCCAAAGGATATTAGAAACATTAATGCCTATCTACTGACTCTCTTATACAATGCAGATGAAAATATTAGAAACATAGAAGTCATAAAGAGAGAAAATCAGAAAAGAGAAAACTTTGACTATAGTAACGATGAGGATATATGGAGAGAAATTTTAAATACTTGATAGGAGAGGAGCATATGGAATTAATAAAAGAAATCCTAGAACAGAAAATAAAAAATGCAGAAACAAATAGTCCATCAAAAGATGAAGAAAATAGGAGTTATATAGATCAAGAAACAGGATTAAAATATTGTGCAAAATGTAAAACACCAATTGAAAAAGAAATAGACTTCTTTGGAGAAATAAAAAAAGTTGGTATTTTATGTCAATGTAAAAAAGAAAGACAAAAATTAGAGGAAGAAAAAAGAAAAGAAAATAAAAGGCTTTTGAAAATTGAACACTTAAAAAAAGAGTGTTTTTCTGATCCCATCCTATTAAATTGGAATTTTAAAAATATGGACAAAGATAGTGAGCATGAAAAAGTAGCAAAAAACTATGTGGAAAAATTTGATGAAATATATGAAAATAATATAGGATTAATTCTCACAGGGAATGTGGGATGTGGAAAAACATATCTTGCAAGTGCTATAGCAAATGCTTTACTAGAAAAAGAAATATCAGTCAAAATGACAAATTTTTCAGTAATTTTAAATGATATGACTAACTTTGAGATTGATAAGAGTAAGTATATAGATAACCTAAATCATAAGAAACTATTAATTATTGATGATTTTGGAATGGAAAGAGATACAGATTTTGCAGCTGAGCATATCTTTAACATAATAGATAGTAGATATAGAAGTGGGAAACCATTGATTATAACAACAAACTTAAATATATCAGCTTTAACTAATCCTGAAACTATAAAAGATAAAAGAATTTACTCAAGGATACTTGAAATATGCAGTCCCATTATATTTACAGGAGAAAATAGAAGAATAGAAAAAATGAAGGAGAAATCAAAATTAGCCTATGAAATATTAAAAAAAGAATGAAAGTAGGTGAGTGAATGCAAAATGATGATATAAATAGCAGAACAATAGCCATAGTAAAAAAAGCAAGTATAGTAACAGCCAAGCAAGTTATAAATTTGATGAAGAAAATATTAGAAATAAATAAACATAAAGAGCAGACAGAACAGTCAAGACCCTTAGAAAAATTTAAAAAAGTAAAAGTAAAAGACCTCGTAAAAAAAGGTAAAGTAGAAACCTTAGAATTAAATGACATAGACTTAAAAGCATTGAAAAAAGAATTAAAAAGATATGGGGTGAAATTTTCCATAAAGAAAGATTTAGAAAATGGAAACAACATTATCTTTTTTCAAGCAAAAGATATAAAAGTAATGGAACAAGCTTTTAAAAAGACAGTCCAGAAATTTACTAAAGATAAGTCAAGAAAAAGGAAATCTGTAATAGAAAGGCTTAATGACTTCAAGGATAAAGTCAAAGATACTATTGACAGAGATAAGGTTAAACATAAACATCAGGAACAAAGTTTATAATAAAAACACTTGGATATATAATATATATGATGAGAAGGCATGAATAGCTTTATTGTTGAATACTATGAAAAAGAAGATGGGAATCATCCAGTAGAAGAATTTCTCTTATCTATAGATAAAAAATGAGAACAGAAGCATTAGGGAAAAAACTAAAAAATACCTTTGAAAGTAAAATATAAGTATAATGGTGGTTCAAAATGACAAATAAAAGAATATGTCCCATATGTAACTCAAAGATGAGGCAACAGTTTATAGGTTTATTACATTGCAAGTGTGGTATAAGCTATCATAAAGATTTAGGATATTTTAAAAGAAATGAAAATATGATGTTTGTCTTGGAAAGAAAAAAGATAGGTAAAAAAATAAAACAAGTTCCAGTAATAAGATATAAAAAAGATAAATAAAATACTAATGGGTAGAGAAATCTACTCTTTTTTATGGAGAGGAAGTGATTAATTCGAAAATACTAAATGAAATAATAAAAGATATAAAAAATGTTTTTAAGATAAGAGATAAGAAGAAATTTGTATTAGAAAATCTTCCTTACCTCTTATTTTTTTATATAGGAAATATCTTTGCAAGCCATGTCAACTCTTATGTAGGAGGAGATATAATAGATAGAATTCTAGTAGCTTTTAGTCAAATAGATACTTTAAAATATATTCCATCATTAAAAATAAAAAACTTTATACCCAGTCTAATTCTATCAGTAGTTATTAAGTTAATCCTTATACAGAAAAAGAAAAATGCAAAAAAGTTTAGAGAGGGCAGAGAATATGGATCGGCAAGATGGGGAAATGAAAAAGACATTGAGCCATACATTGACAAGAAGTTTGAAAACAATGTGCTACTAACTCAAACTGAAAGACTTACCATGAACAATAGACCTAAAAATCCAAAATATGCGAGAAATAAAAATGTAATGGTAATTGGAGGTTCTGGTAGTGGTAAAACAAGGTTTTTTGTAAAGCCAAATCTCATGCAAATGCACTCTTCATATGTAGTAACCGATCCAAAAGGAACATTAGTCTTGGAATGTGGGAAAATGTTGGAAAGAAATGGATATGAGATAAAAATACTAAACACAATAAACTTTAAAAAATCCATGAGATATAATCCCTTTGCATACTTGAAAAGTGAAAAAGATATTTTGAAATTAGTACAAACAATAATTGCAAATACTAAGGGAGAAGGAGAAAAATCAACTGAGGATTTTTGGGTGAAAGCTGAAAAACTCTATTACACAGCACTTATAGGATATATCTGGTATGAAGCTCCTAAAGAAGAACAGAACTTTACAACTTTACTTGCTATGATAGATGCAAGTGAGGTAAGAGAAGAAGATGAAAATTTTAAAAATGCAGTAGACTATATGTTTGAAGCATTAGAAAAAGAAAAGCCAAATCATTTCGCAGTAAAACAATATAAGAAATACAAACTTGCAGCAGGAAAAACTGCCAAATCAATCCTTATATCCTGTGGAGCAAGGCTTGCTCCATTTGATATCGAAGAACTAAGGGACTTAATGAAAGAAGATGAACTGGAGCTTGATACACTTGGAGAAAAGAAAACAGCTTTATTCGTAATAATATCGGATACAGATGATACATTTAACTTTGTAGTATCAATAATGTACTCACAATTATTTAATCTATTATGTGATAAAGCAGATGATGAATATGGCGGAAGACTTCCTGTTCATGTGAGATGCCTACTTGATGAATTCGCAAATATCGGCTTAATTCCTAAATTTGAAAAGCTGATAGCAACTATTAGAAGTAGAGAAATATCAGCTTGTATAATATTACAGGCACAATCACAACTAAAAAGTATCTATAAAGATAATGCCGATACCATAGTTGGCAATTGTGATTCTACATTATTTTTAGGGGGCAAAGAAAGAACAACATTAAAAGAATTATCTGAAAGCCTAGGCAAAGAAACCATAGACCTATATAACACATCAGAAACAAGATCAAATCAAAAGAGCTTTGGTTTAAATTATCAAAAAACCGGTAAGGAACTTATGAGTCAAGATGAAATAACTGTAATGGATGGTGGTAAGTGTATATACCAGCTAAGAGGAGTAAGACCTTTCTTATCTGATAAATTTGATATTACAAAGCATAAGAATTACAAGTTATTGGAAGATTATGATAAGAGAAATATATTTGACATAGAGAAATACCTGCAGAGAAAAGATGAGGTTAAGTTAAAAGAGAGTATGGTAGTTGAAATATTAGATGAATAAATTTAAAATTAGAAGTAAGATAGATATTTAGGAAAGATTAAAAGGAAATACTTGACAAAAAATATTTTATAACATACAATAATTTCAACAGCACCCGACACGCCTCTTAACAATGCGGACCAAGTCGGGTCATTTGATTTTAGGAGAAAAAATGAAAAAAATCTATCAAGAACCGATTAGTATAGATAATCAAGTAAAAAATTTAATAGATTTAGGACTTTTAGTAGAAGATAAAACTTATGCTAAGAAAATTCTTGGAAGAATATCCTATTACAGGCTGATTAAAGCTTATAGTATCACATTAAAAAAAGATGGAAGATATATATCAGGAATAAGTTTTGAAGATATTGTAAGTTTATATAAATTTGATAGAGAACTTAGACAACTCATATTTGAAATAATAGAACATATTGAAGTTTCTTTAAGAGCAGTTATCACAAACTATTTTTCTTTAAAATATGGAAATTTTGGCTACAAAGATTTGTCAAATGTGGGAAAATATAAAAACAGATATAAAGAAGCATTAAATGATTTAGAAAGAGAAACAAAAAGAAATAGACGCTCACCATTTATAAAAAACTTTAAAGACAATTATGAAGGTGGAGAAATTCCACTCTATGCAGTGATAGAAGTAGCAAGTTTTGGAACTTTATCTAAAATGTATAAGAATATGAAAAATGAAGATAAAAGTAAAATTGCAAAAGTCTTTCATACAGACTACCATTACTTTGAATCTTGGATAGAAAATTTTGCCTATATAAGAAATATATGTGCCCATTATGGCAGGCTATATGGAGCAAAGCTTACAAAATCACCAAAGCTATATAAAGAATATTTAAAAAATAATATTTCAAACAATACAATATTTGCTACATTAGTTAATCTTAAAATAGTTTCTGAAGAAGAAAATTACAAAAAATTTTATCATGATCTAACAGCACTAATAGCAAGATATGAAAATATTGAATTAAGACATGTTGGCTTTATAGAAAACTGGAAAGAATTACTAAAACCATAAAATTAAATAGAGAAATTTACACCGAAAAAAAACATTTCGGTGTTTTTTTATGCCCAAAGGAGGAAGAATGAAATATATACGAGATGAGCCGAAAAAATAAGATACAGAGAAAAATGAAATATTAATGAATTAGAAGTAGAAGCGATAGAGAAAACTATCGCTTTTTTTATGGAATAAAGGAGATAGAACAAATGGAAAGAGAAATGCTAAATATTAATGGAAATCTAGTAGGAGAAATAAAAACAACTGCAATAGATACAAAGGAAGGAGAAAAAGAGGTAGCTAACTTCACAATAGTTAGAAAGAACAAAGAAGAAGGAAAGGTTAAAAAAGAATATATCTACTGTAATCTCTACGGGGAAAAGGCAAAAAGTGTGAAGGAATTTAAAAGTGGAGAATACATCCATATTTTTGGATATTTTAAGGAAACAAAAAAAGAAGACAAGACATTTAAAAATTTTATCGTAAAGCATATAAATAAAATTGAAAAAGAAGAAAAAGAGGAGGAAATATAAATGGAATTTTTTACACAAGCAGTAAATGTATTAAAAATATTAGTTACAGCAATTGGTGCAGGGCTTGGAGCATGGGGTGTTATCAACCTGATGGAAGGTTATGGGAATGACAACCCTGGTGCTAAATCTCAAGGTATTAAGCAGCTTATGGCTGGAGGGGGAATTGTACTCATAGGTTTAAAACTAATACCGCTATTAGCAAACGTGTTAAAATAAAATGTTTAATATAGTAGATAAGATCAAAGAGTTTTTTTCGGAGATACTTATTGATATGATCAAGGAAAATTTAAGCGGAATGCTCCTTGATATAAATGACAAAGTATCAACGATAGCAAATGAGGTAGGAAAGACTCCAAGTGGATGGAACTTGGAGGTTTTCCACTTCATAAAGTCTATTTCAGAAAATGTTATACTTCCCATAGCAGGTCTTATCATAACGGCTGTACTATGTATTGAATTAATTCAAATGGTAATGAACAAAAATAATATGCATGA
This sequence comes from Peptoniphilus harei, assembly GCF_016726485.1. Classification (GTDB taxonomy): domain Bacteria; phylum Bacillota; class Clostridia; order Tissierellales; family Peptoniphilaceae; genus Peptoniphilus_A; species Peptoniphilus_A harei. Next base: position 35,227 of record NZ_CP068103.1, on the reverse strand, counting down.
CACAGATACCTTTGATTTTTTTAAATATATGATAAAAATGTGGATAGCGGTATGGCTTGTATCTCATGCTTTTGACTTTTCTATGGCAGTATTTGATGTGGCACAGAATTTAATAGGAAAGGCAGCAGGTGTGGCAAATGCTAGTGCAAAAGTTTCTCCGGGTGATATAGCTAATATGGTAGATAGCCTAAAAGGAGAGTCAATAGGAAAATTAATGACTATAGTACTAGAGACATCAATTGTAAAGATGATAATTCAAGGGATATCAATACTCATTACAGTTATTCTATACGGCAGGATGATAGAAATATATATTTATACTTCAGTTTGCGCCATACCTTTTGCCACAATGGGTAATAAAGAATGGGGAAGTATTGGAACAAACTATATAAGAGGGCTCTTCGCACTTGGCTTGCAAGGTTTATTCTTACTTATATGCGTAGGAATTTATGCCGTACTTGTTAAGACTTTAAATATATCAGACATACACAAAAGTATTTTTGAATTACTAGGATACACATTAATACTTGGGATAACTATGATGAAATCAGGAAGTATTGCAAAATCAATTTTAAATGCTCATTAATAAAAAAGGAGAAGATGATGAAAATTAGAAGAAAAAAGGACAAAAAAATTAATTTAAAAACACTTGGAACAATAGGACTCCCAATACTTTTAATAGGGGGATATATTACAAGAGAAATACAAAATAGAATGATTATAAGAAAAACATCGGAAGTTTTAGATAATAGAGAAGAAACGAATGAAAAAGTATTAGAAATAGCAGTGAATATGGGAAAATCATTAGAAGATCTGAACAGAGAAGATATATATGGCTTTTACTTAGAGGGTTTAGAATAATGGCTTATGTAAATGTCCCAAAGGACTTAACAAAAGTAAAAACAAAGGTAGCTCTAAATCTAACAAAAAGACAATTAATTGGCTTTACAATTGCAGGTCTAATAGGCTTTCCAGTATATTTAATGGTAAAAAAAGTGCTGCCTAATGACCTATCTATGTTAATCATGATAGGTGTGTCTTTTCCTATAATATTTGCAACTCTTTATGAAAAGGACGGGATCTATTTTGAAAAATATTTAAAGTATATTATAGATAAGAAAAGACAGACAAGTATAAGGATATACAAGACAGAATGTATTTATGATATAAAGAAACAAAGAAAGGAAAGGAGTAAATGAATCAAATACAGAAAAAACAACAGAAAAAATTAAATCAAGAAAAAAGAAATTTAAAAAAACAAAAAGAAGATTTAAAAAGCATTAGTATAAGTCAAAAAAAGATGAAAAAAGCAAATATTTCTAAAGAAAAAGGAAAGCCCAAAAAGAAGCTTTCCTTTTTTGGTGGGAAGAAGAAAAAGAGTGTTCAGGAAACAATCCCTTATTTAAGAATGTTGAGAAATGGGATTTGCCAAGTTGAGAAGAACAAATTTAATAAAATGATACGTTTTTTAGATATTAACTACCAGCTTTCAACAGAAGAAGATAAGGAAAGTATATTTAATGAATTTTCAAGTTTTTTAAACTATTTTGATCCAAGTGTTGATATAGAACTTTCATATATTAATCGCATAGGAAAAAATGAAGAAGTAGAAAAAAACATCAATGTTCCGGATAGAAACGATTCATATAATGAAATACGAAAAGAGTACAGGGAAATGCTAAAAAATCAGAGTCAAAAAGGAAATAATGGACTTACTAAATATATGTATATCACCTTTAGCTTACAAGCACAAGATTTAAAAGAGGCAACTACAAGACTTGAAAGAATGGAAATGGATATATTAAATAACTTTAAGAAGATGGGAGTAAAAGCTTATGTATTAAGTGGATATGAAAGGTTAAAGGTTATTCACGATATATTAAATCCGAATAAGAATTTTGTTTTTTCCTTTGAAGACCTAAAATATAGCGGGCTATCTACTAAGGATTATATAGTACCAGCATCATTTAACTTTTCATCTAACAATCAATTTAAAATTGGAGAATACTTTGGAGAAGTAAACTTTCTACAAATTCTAGCACCTGAATTATCAGATAGATTATTATCAGAATTTTTAGGAGTTGAAGAAAATATGATTGTAACATTTCATATAAATTCCATTGATCAAACAGAAGCTATAAAGATGATTAAAAGAAAAATAACAGACTTGGATAAAATGAAAATTGAAGAAAATAAGAAGGCTATAAGATCAGGATATGATATTGATATTCTTCCAAGCGATTTAATTACCTATGGTAATGATGCTAAGAAACTGTTAGTAGAACTTCAAAATCATAATGAGAGAATGTTTGTCATAACTATTTTGTTTACAAATATGGAAAAAAGTAGAAAGAAATTGAGTAATATAATTTTTCAACTAAATTCAATAGCAGGTAGGCATAATTGTGTATTGAAAAATCTTAACTATAGACAGGAACAAGGACTAATTTCCTCCCTGCCACTTGGAAAAAATGAAATCGAAATAAAAAGAGGACTTACAACTAGCTCTACAGCAGTCTTTATTCCTTTTACAACAGAAGAGTTGTGCTTAGAAGGAGAGAGCTTATACTACGGATTAAATGCTTTAAGTCGTAACATCATTATGACAGATAGAAAGCTTTTAAAGAATCCAAACGGTTTAATACTTGGAACACCTGGTAGCGGTAAATCTTTTTCAGCTAAAAGAGAAATTACCAATGCTTTTTTAATTACACAAGATGACATCATTATCTGTGATCCGGAAGGGGAGTATGGAAATTTAACTAAGGCACTAGGTGGAGAAGTTATAAAAATATCGCCAACAAGTAAGGATTATATAAACCCGTTGGATATAAATGTAGACTATGCCGATGAAGACAATCCCTTATCTTTAAAGTCTGACTTTATTCTTTCACTGTTTGAACTTGTAGTAGGAAAGGAAGGGTTAAGTGCAGAAGAAACTTCAGTAATTGATAGATGCCTTCCAATATTATATAAGAATTACTTCGACAATCCTATTCCTGAAAATATGCCAATTTTAGAAGATTTATATAATTTACTTTTAAAACAAGAAGAAAAGGTAGGGAAAAAATTAGCAGTAGAAATGGAAATTTATGTCAAAGGTAGTCTTAATGTATTTAACCATAGGACTAATGTAGATACAGGCAATAGAATTCTTTGCTATGACATTAAGGAATTAGGAAAGCAACTTAGAAAAATAGGTATGTTAATTGTTCAAGATCAAGTATGGAACAGAGTAACTATTAATAGGAATAAGAAGGAAACCAGATATTACTGTGACGAATTCCATTTGCTTTTAAGAGAAGAACAAACAGCTTCATATTCCATAGAAATCTGGAAAAGATTTAGAAAATGGGGTGGGATTCCAACAGGATTAACACAAAATGTAAAGGACCTTTTAGCCAGTCCTGAAATAGAAAATATATTTGATAACACAGATTTTATCTTAATGCTTAATCAAGCTAGTGGTGATAGGGAAATTTTAGCGAACAAGTTAAATATATCTCTTTATCAGTTATCCTACGTAACAAATTCCAATGAGGGAGAGGGATTACTATTCTACGGAAACACAATAGTACCTTTTGTAGATAGATTCCCTAAAGATACAAAATTGTATAAGTTAATGACAACTAAACCAGAAGAATTAAAGGAAGGGATAGAAATTGATAGACAGAGAGAAGTTAAAAACTAACTATATTATTAATTTAGATGCAATTTCTGCTCTAAAGGAATTTCCAGATAAAACATTTGATTGCTGTATTACATCTCCTCCATATTATGGACTTAGAGATTATAAAGCAGAAGGACAAATTGGAAGAGAAGAAAGTCCGGAGGAATATTTAAATAAATTAATTAAAGTCTTTAGAGAAGTAAAAAGAGTATTAAAAAAAGAAGGAACACTTTGGGTAGTTATTGGAGATTCTTATGCAGGTACAAGAAGCAAAAAAGAATATAAAGATCCTAAAAACATAGAAGGAAGAAGTGGTCAAAAAGAGTCTATTACAGAAAAACTCAGTGGCTACAAGGCAAAAGATTTAATGGGGATACCTTGGCAACTAGCTTTAAAATTAAGAGAGGATGGTTGGTATCTAAGAAGCGATATTATTTGGCATAAGGAAAATGCCATGCCTGAGTCTTGTAGAGATAGACCATCAAGGTCCTATGAACATATCTTCCTACTATCAAAAGCAAGAAAGTATTTCTATAACTTTGACGCTATGAAAGAACCAATAAAAGAAATAAGCAAAAAAAGATATATGAGGGCAAGGGGAAATAATAATAAGTATTTACAAGAAGGCACAGGAGCTAAAAGACAGAGCATAAATGAAGCAAGAGAGTATGGAGAATATATAGGAGATAATGTCCCTAAGTTTAGAAACAATAGAGATATTTGGACTATTAACACCAGTGCGTTTAAAGGAAAACACTATGCGGTATTTCCACCAAAACTGGTAGAACTTTGTATAAAAGCAGGATGTCCTAAAAAAGGCTTAATTCTTGATCCTTTTATGGGTTCAGGAACTGTTGGAATGGTAGCTATTAGGATGGACAGAGAATATATTGGAATTGACATAAACAAAGACTACTGTCAAATAGCTAAAGAAAGGATAGAGAAAAATATGAAATAGGAGGTATATATGAAAAAGAAAGGGAAAGTAAACCCGAGAGATGTACCAAAGACCAAACTTATATCAGAAAAGAAAGAAGAAAGCAATGAAAAATTCAGTAGTACAGAGAGAACATCAGATTTTTCAAAAAAAGAAATTAATAAAGTAAAAAGCAGGAATAACATAGACAATAATGATGAAAACTCTAAGTATTATTCATCTCATTTGCAAGAAAATAGTCAGGATTTATTCAACGAAAAAGATAAGTCAAATAGAGGAAGAAGACAAAGAAAAAACCATGAGGAAAAATTTTCAGAAACTATCTATCATAATGAATATCAGCCAGAATATTCGCAACAGCAGCATAGAAAAATGGAAGAAAATGAGGAAAGTAGATATGGTGAATATTACGGGCAAGAAACAGAATACAGGCTAAGTAACTTTAAAGAAGATTTTAATGATAGACCAAATTCAACTAGCTCTAATTTAAAAAGTAGCACTTCTCCCCAAAAAAATTACAAGGGGAATAGTAATTTAAAATGGAAGAAAAACGTTGAGAGTGAAAGTTTTAATGGTGTGCAAGAGAAAAAAATAAGGAGATTTAGAAAAGAAGAAGATAAGGATTTTAATATAGAGGTAAGTTCAACATATGATCCCTTATCGCAGGACTCAGATAATGATGGTGTCATAGATCGCTATGACATGAACTTTAGTGATAGCAATGTATCATATAGGGACACAAGAGATGACTATAAGTATTTACCATCTTCTGATGTGCAAAGAAACAATTGGGATGATTTTTCTATTCTTGGTAAGAATAGGAAAGAAAGTTTTCAAAAAAACACATTAAAAAAACTTTACCAATCTCAAAGTCAGTTTAAGGACAAAGGAGAAAAAGCAGAATTAAAATCTTTAAATGGGAAGTTTAAAAGAAAAGACCTATCATATAAGGCAAATGAAGAAGATAAAAAAATAATTCAAGACCTGAATACTAATAAAAAACAAAATAGCAAATATTTCAAAGGCAAAGTTAGAAATTTAGAAGAAAAAGATATGCTAATGGGTAAGGTTTCTAGTGGGAAATTTAGACAGGATAGCCTATCTGAAGGATTCAAAAGTGAATCTGAAAAAAATAAAGACAAATATAATATAAATAAAAAGAATCAAGAAAAAATAGGCACGAAAAAAGAAGTCTTCAAACAGGAAAAAAGCGTAATAAAAAATGAGAATCTTGAAGTAGATGAACTTGATTTAAATCATAGTGGAATTTCTAATAAAAACAAGGGAAAGAAAAGACAAATAAAAGACGATTTTGATAATACTATAAAGAAAAGTAATTTTGATCCAAAGGAAGAATACACCAGGACAAAAAAAGAAGTACAGGATTCCAAAAAATTATCTGAAGAAAATAAGGTAGACAAAAAAAATAAAACTAAATTTCATTCTAAAAAAGATAACAAGAGTGAAAAAGATAAGTTTTATAAAAAGGAAGATAAAGTATCAAAACTATATGAGAAAAAGAATAAAAAGGAAAAAGAGTTAATTAAGGATAAGAAAAAGTCAAAAAAAGCGGGTTTAGAAAAACCTATTACTTTTGCGAGTGCTATGACGGCAAACTATCTATATAGTGGGAAAGATGATAATGCAGGCGTTAATGCTGCTTATAAGCTTAGTAGAACTACCGAAGCTATTGGCAGAGAAATTAGCCATTTTAGAAGAAAAAAACCTTTAAAAACTCAAAGAAAAATAAAATCTTTAGAAGGAAAAATTTATAAGAAAGAAAGTAAACTCCTCTTTCAAAGAAATTTTGAAGAATTGAAGAAGACTAAAGCTTATCAAAACTCTAATAAATTGAATCGATTTTTTATGAAAAAGAAGTTTCAGAGAGATTTTAGGAAGAAACACGGGGAAGGTTTAGTAAATAGAATAAAGAAATCTTTCGCTAATATTGGAAAGAAAACATTGGAAGTTTTAAAAAACAAAGGATATAAGCAAATTTTAATTGCCCTTTGTATTTTAGGACTTTTTTTTATGCTATTTCAAGGAATTAGCAACGTTGGCAGTCTTACTTCAGGATTAACAAGTAATGTTATAGCTACAAGCTATCTATCAAAAGAAGAAGTTTTAATGGATATTAATAATGAATTTACAAGTTATGAATATGCATTACAAGATGAAATAGATAGTATTAAAGAAAATTATCCAAATTATGATGAATATCATATAAAAGGAGATTCTGTTGGTCATGATCTACACGAGCTTTTTAGCTATTTAACAGCAAGATATGGAGAGATTAAGTCAGCTGAAGAGATACAAAAGGAATTAAAAAAACTATTTAATCAAATGTATGAGAAAAAATATACTTCAAAGTCTATTACAAAATATGACAGTGAAGGAAATCCATATACCTATAGAATTCTAACATTAACTATAAAAAAGAAAAGTATTGATGAAATAGCAAGAGAAGAATTTGCAAACTATGAAACAAATATGGCTCATTATTTAGCTTTACTTGATAGTCAGGGAAATATGAGTGGATATTTTGGATCAAGCTATGGGAACTTGGGAGAGATTATAGACAATCCAAACTTTGGAAATCCCGGTCTTGCTTTTGATTCTGAAACTGCCAAAGCCTTATTTAATGAAGCAGAAAAACATATAGGCAAAAGATATGTGTTTGGAGCAAGTGGACCATCTAACTTTGACTGTTCAGGTTTTGTATGTTGGTCATTTACAAAGTCTGGTGTAAAGAGAATGCCAAGAACTACAGCTTGGCTTATTTATAAAAACTATTGTAATCCAATATCTCCAAGCGAGGCAAAACCTGGGGATATTATTTTCTTTAAAGGCACATATAATTCCGGTACGCCAATTTCTCACGTAGGGATATATGCCGGAAATGGAATGATGCTCCATGCAGGAGATCCTATCCAATATGCCAGTATAAACTCAAGGTATTGGAAAAATCACTTTTATTCCTTTGGTAGACCAAAATAAGGGGAAGGAGTAAAAATCTATGAATAAAAAATTAATTAGAAACATAGAAAAACAGAAGAATTTAAGAAAGAAAAAAGAAGAAATTGAAATAGAACTTCAGTTATTAGCAGAGGAACAAGAAGAAATAGAAAATTTAGAGGTCATCAAGGAATTTCGAAGTCAAAAAATATCTCTTGATGAATTTTTATTTATTATTAGAAAAAATAAGGAAGAAGAAAATAGAGAAAGACAAGAACTTAAAAGAAAAGATACAAATGAAAGTGAGGAAAATTTATGAAAAAAATAACAAGTGGAATTTTAGCTGTGATAATGCTACTTGTAAGTCTAGTGAATATAGTGGCTGTAAGTCCTGTATATGCAAGTACAGATTATAAGGTAGAGTGGACGGAAGATGATTTTATGTATTCCTCTGAGGGAAATATAATTGCCTTTAGTGATAAGGGCTTAGAAAAGAAAGAAAAGACAAATGTTCTAGTATTTCCTGAAGGAACAAAATCTATAAATGGAAATTATTCTTTAAGTCATTTAAACGATGAACTTAGATATAAAAGAGAATTTGGGCGTGGCAAACATTGGGATAAAGTAATTATTCCTGATTCTGTTAAGCATTTAGGCTATGCTGCCTTTTACGATGCAAGTATAGACGAGGTAAAACTATCAAATAGTCTAACTTATCTTGGTGGTTTAGCATTTTTCAATTGTGGACTTAGAGAAGTGACTTTACCTGATACTTTGGTAAATATTGAACATAATGCTTTTGAAAGAAATAATCTTCAAGAAATAACTATACCGAAGTCTGTGAAGACAATTGAACAGTATGCTTTTTCAAGAAATAAATTGCACACTATAAAAGTTTTAGGCAATCCAAACATTAACAGTAAAGGAGTATTCCATAATCAAGATGTTGAATATAGACCAAAACAAAATCCATTTTACGAAAATCATTTTGGTTTCAACGGAAATCAAGGATTCAAATCTATTCCTAATGGATTAAGGTTTGAAAATGGAGAGTTTGTCTTTGATAAGAACGTAGATAGTGTAGAACTTGAATTTGATTATAACAATGATATGTATCAAGGAAAGATGACTATATACAATCCAAATAAATATTCCATTGATACTCAAACTGATTTGACAGGACAAGATATTGATGAAAAGGACAATAAGATTGATGATTTAACTAAAAACATTAAGGACTTAGAAAATCAGATCAAAGACTTAAATGATAAGAAACAAGAAGATCAATCAAAGATAGATGAGTTAAAGGAAAAGTTAGAATCTTGCAAAGATAATGGAGAGAAACTAAAACAAGAAAAAGCTAGGCTAGAAGAAGAAATTAGAGATAAAGACAATAAGATTGCTCAATTGAATAAAGAAATTGAGGATCTTAAAAATTCTAACAATGATGAACTAATAGCAGAAATTACTCAGCTTAAAGATGAATTAAAAAGATTACAAGATGAAAATGCAAAACTAAAAGAAGATTATTCATCTACAAAATGGGAGTTAGAAGCTGAGAAAGAAAAGACAGATAAAAACGAAAATAAAATCAAAGAAATGCAAGAAAAGCTTGAGTCTTTAGAAGGAGAACTTGCAAAAAAGACTAAAGAAATTGAGGATAAAGATAATAAAATTAAGGGCTTAGAAAAAGCTCTTGATGAAAAAGATAATAAGATAAAAGATTTAGAGTCTAAAAAGAAAGAAACAGAAAATTCTAAGTCAGAATGCTGTAAGAAAATTGAAGAGCTTCAAAAGGCTATTGATAGTTTAAAAGAATCTTCTGAAAATACAAAAAAAGAATTAGAAGAGAAGATTAAAGGACTAGAAGGAAAACAAAAAGCTTCTGAAGAAGAAATTAAAAAGCTAAAAGAAGAGTTAGATAAGAAAATTGAAGAAGCCAAGAAGTTAATCGAGGAAGCAAATAAAAAAGCTAAAGAAGAACTTGAAAAGCAAGCTAAAGATGAAAAAGAAAAAAATATAAACCAAGGCTTATCTAAGAAATTAGATGAACTTCTAAAACTCCAAAAAGAAAACAAAGAGAAGAAAGAAGATAAGAAATCTCAAGATAAGAAGTGGGACGAACTTTTGAAAGCTGATGATAAGAACATCCTAAATCAATTTGATCTTAACAAGATGAAAAAGCAAGAGGAACAACAAGGTAAAAAACAAGTTAAAGATGAAAAAGAATTTGCAGTTTTCCAAGTAGACAAAAACTTCTATAACATTATAAAAGATGGAAAGAAAACTACTGTGTATATGGATGTAAAAGCATATATTAAGGATAATCGCATTATGCTACCTGTTAGATATGCAGCTTATACTCTTGGGTTTAATGTAGAATATGATGATAGTAAGAGAGAGGCTATCTTTTCAAATAAAGAAAATACAGCCTTACCTAAAAAAACTCTAAGATTAAATATAGATACTGGTGTTATGAAAGATAGTCAAGGAAACATTTATCATTCTGACACTAAACCTGTAATTATAAATGGAAGAATTCACGCATCTATTTCCAATATAGCTAAAGCTTTTAATGCAAGCTGTGGGGATATAAGAGATGAAAAAGATCAAAGTATAGAATGGGATAATAGCAGAAAGGCAGTTTATGTCTTCAAGAATATAAAGTAAGAAAAGGAGAGAATTATGAAGAAAAAAAGATTAGGGGTAGCCTTAGTGCTACTCCTTTTACTATTCAGTATGCCAAGCATATCCATAGCTAAGAGCAATGAAAATGAAATAAAAAATCAGTCAAATGATATTTATTTGCCAGAAAAAAGTAAAGAATTAGAAAGCTTATTTGATGAAGATGTATATGAACCATCTAATGAGAGTCAAAAAATTCCTTATCAGGAAGTGCCGAAAATACAAGAAAATAACATAAAAAATGAGCAAGTAGATAAAAAAGAAAAGCCATCTAAACTTGTTAAAGGTGGCAATACTAAAGCAATTAATCCATTAGCTACAAAAGAAAATAAGGCAAGAGGAACAGTTATAGAAAATGTAGATAAAAATGGACAGGATATTACACCGAAAGTAGAAGATCAAACATCAAGAGATGAAAAAAAGGAAAATCCAATAGATGTTAGACAATTTTTAACCTTTCAAACAAAGAGTGGAAAAACTATGCACCTCATTGTAGATCATTCGGAAAATCAAGAAAATGTACAATTACTAACAGAAGTTGGAGAACAAGATCTACTAAATATGATTGAAGGAGAAAGTGAAGTAAAGCCAAAAGAAGAAGTAGTGAAAAAAGAAGAACCGGTGGAGGAAAAACCGAAGAAAGAGGAGAAAGAAGAAAAGAAATCAGGGATAGGACTTTATTTATTTATGGGTTTAATTATTGTTGGTGTAATGGGTGCAGGATATTACTTCAAAATCTATAAAAAAAATGAAGAAGCAAGTTTTGAAGATGAGCAAGATTATAATGAATTAGAAGATGATTATGAATCTGAAGGGGAGGATTATGATCTTGAAGATAAGGAAGATACAGAAATTATTCCAGATGAAGATGAATTTTAATCTTCTCAATGATTTAAGCAGTAGATTAAGGACAACAATAAAATTAATTATCGTGTAAATTTATAAACATACGATAGAAAAGTACAATTAGAATTCTGGAACTTTAATAAAAAACGATGAACAAAACGACAGCACAAACTTAATATATAAGTAAAGCTAAGTTGAAATGATTGATTGTATAATTAAGAATTTGATATAGATAAAATCATAAGTTTAATGAGAATGCTAAAAACGGATCAAGCTTTTTTATACGGATGGAATTCTTATTCGAAGAAAAATCTTTATGCTAGAGACATAAAGTTTGAAGATGTAATAGATAATGGAATAAATATTATAGAAAAAATAAAAAATCGGTAGAGCTATAAAAAGATGAGGGATTGAAAATTTAATCTCTCATTTTTTTATTAAAAAATTAAAGGAGGAAAAATGAAATTAGTAATCGCAGAAAAACCAAGTGTTGCAGCATCAATAGCAAAAGTTATAGGAGCAAAAAATAGAAATAATGGATATTATGAGGGGAATGGATACATTGTTTCATGGTGTGTTGGGCATTTAGTACAAATGGCAAATCCTGATGTGTATGATGAAAGATATAAGAAGTGGAGAATTGAAGATTTACCTATTATCCCAAAAGAATACAAGTATGAGGTAACGAAGACAACTAAAAAACAGTTTAATATTCTTAAAAGACTAATGAATAGTAATGAAGTTGACACCATTATTAATGCTTGTGATGCTGGTAGAGAAGGAGAAGCTATCTTTAGACTTGTATATATGATGGCAAATTGTAAGAAGAAAATGAAACGTCTTTGGATTTCCTCAATGGAAGACTCTTCCATAAAAGAAGGATTTAGCAACTTAAAAGATGGAAGTAATTATGATAATCTTTTTGATTCAGCTAAGGCTCGTGCCATAGCTGATTGGCTTGTTGGAATGAACATAAGTAGACTTTACTCCTGTCTATATAATGAAAATTATAGTGTAGGCAGAGTACAAACACCAACTTTATCAATGATTGTGAATAGAGATGATGAGATAAATAGTTTTAAAAAAGAAAAATATTATACAGTGGAGATTTCCATGAATGGATTTACACTTTCGACAGATAGAATTGATGACAAGATAGTGGCAGAGCAGCTTAAAAATTTAATCGGAGAAAAAATTGAAATAACCGATGTAATTAAAAAAGAAAAGATTACAAAGCCTAATCTGCCCTTTGACCTAACAACACTTCAAAGAGAATGTAATAAGTATTTTGGATACAGTGCAAAACAAACCCTAGATTATGCCCAAAGCCTGTATGAAAAGAAGTATATTACCTATCCACGAACAGATTCAAGATATTTGACAGTAGACATGATAGAAAGCACTGTAAATAATATTATAGGAAAAAATGATTTTGACACAGAAAGAATTAAGGTAGTTTTTAATTCTGAAAAAGTTACAGATCATCATGCAATAATTCCAACGATAAGTTCATTAAATAAGGATATTTCAAATCTCCCGGAAAGCGAAGCCAAAGTATATAGACTTATAACAAATAAACTCTATGCAAGTTTTGGATATCCACTTGTAGAAAATACAACAAAGATAGTGGCTGAATTTGACGGGTTTGAATTTATAAACACTTATAAAATAATTGCAGAAGAAGGGTTTACAAAATATTTAGAAGAATATACATCAAAGAAGAAAGAAGATATACAACTTCCTGATGTAAAAATAGGAGATTTTTTATATATTGAAAATAAAGATATAAAAGAGAAGTATACAAATCCACCTAAACACTTCACTGAAGACACACTCTTAAAAGCAATGGAAATAGCTGGAAATGATGAATTAGTTAAGGATGTTGAAATTGAAAGAAAAGGACTTGGTACTCCTGCTACAAGAGCGGGAATAATAGAAAATTTGATATACAAAGGTTATATAAAAAGAGAAAAGAAAAACCTAATATCAACTAGGAAGGGATTAAACCTAGTTACTATAGTTATAGATGAGTTTAAATCTCCAAAGACAACAGCAAAATGGGAAATGAGATTAAGTGATATAGCAAAGGGTAAGGAAAATAAAGAGAATTTTTTAAAAGAAATTGAAGAAGAAATAAAAAATACTATAGGTAAATATTATAAGTAAATTGATTATAAAAAATTGAATACGGTTATAGGAATGAAGAAAGGAGTGATTTATGAAAGAAATAGGGTATAATATAAGTGATAAAAGAGTAGGCATTAGGAAATTTACTTATTTGATATTACTATGAATATATGTTATACTCTTATCAGATAAAGATGGTGTCCCACTACCGTTAAAGGTGGAGCATTAAAGAAGGTGTCTCACTACCTATATCCCAAAGGTGAAGCATTAAAGCAAGCAGAGAGGATTAAACCTCTCTGTTTTTTTAGGAGAAAATAATGGTAGAAGTTATAAAATATGGATTTTATACTGTAAACTCTGATTACCTTGAATATCTAAATAAAGTAGATTCAGAAGTTTATTACAACCCATCGTATAGAAACAGTATAAAACCATTTGTTGGAATTATTGTTGGTATAGAAAATTATAATTATTTTATTCCAATTTCTTCTGCAAAGGAAAAACATAAAAAATGGAAGAATGTTTCTGATGAGCATTTTTTGATTTATGAAGTGATCGATAATAGTATTACTATAGATGGAGATATCTACAAATATTATTCTGATAGAAAAAAATGCACATATTATCTATATTGGATATTAAGAAAATGATTCCTGTACCGACTGATTGTTATGAAAGAATTGATTTTAACGAACTTGAGGATATTAGATATAAAGACTTATTTCAAAAAGAATACGCTTTTTGTTTAAAAATAAAAACAAAGGTCTTGATAAAGGTAGAAAAAATATACAAAAATCAAAAGAAAACAGGAATTATAAGAAGAGCAAATTGCAATTTTTCAAAGTTAGAAAAAGCAATGTTGGATTGGAAGCAATAGAATAAAGGCAGTTAAAGCGATTAGAAAAGTAAAAAATTCCAATCGTTTTTTTATTGCAATAAAAAGATAGCGTAAATGACATTTTAAAGTTATCTTTTGCTTACAGAAATTTAAAAAATAGAAAGAAATAAAGTTTAATAAATAAATATATAAAAATTTAGTTCATTTTTATCACTATAATGAGGAGGGATAAAATGCCAAGATATGATATAGTAGATTTAAGTAGAACAATCTATCTTGCAAAAGAAGAATTTAAGAAAGATATAAAAAAATATGAGGAATATTTAAAGGTATCAGGCAATAACTATAAGTATCCATATATACATCAAATATCTATATACAATATGGATCCAAAAGCAACAGCCTGTGCAGAATTTGATTATTGGAAAAGTATAGGTAGAAGCGTTAAAAGAGGCGAAAAAGGAATACCACTTTTAGATATAGATAGTGGAAGGATAAAATATATCTTCGACATAAGGCAAACAGTAAGTATTAATCATAATATTTCTGAGGTAAAGTTATGGAAATATGATAGCAAAAAGCATTTAAACTTACTAGATGAAATGATAGATAAGTTTAAAGAAAAAGATAGTAAGCTTCTATTAAGCCAAGAAGATAAAATTGCTGCCTTAGTAGAAAGTAATGTTAGAGGAAAATTCAATAAAATTTTAGAAAGTCTATCTGATGAAAGTTTAAAAAGCATTCAAAAGGTAGACCTTTTTAATTTGTTAAAAGAATCCGTAAAAATTTCTATAAGCGAGAGAATGGAGGTCTCATATCAGCTAAAAGAAGAAAACTTATCTTTACTGTCTAAAATATCAAGTTCGGACATAGACAAAGTATTAAGTATAAGTGCTAATATAAGTAAAAATATCTTACTTGATTTGGGAAGTGAAATAAAAAGATTAGAAATTTTAGAGAAAATTCAAGAAAGAAAAGATTTGGAGCAGACAAAAGAGCTTAAGGAGCGTTATAATAAATTAAGTTCTGATATAAACGGTGAAATAAATTTTAAAGGAGGCTTGGAAGATGAAAGAGAAATTAACATTGGCAGGCAAGGAATACCTCATGGAGGAGGGGATTTACACACCAATCGTCAAGGAGAATTCCTTCGAGAGACAGGGAGGGACATACAAGATGGAAGAATTGGAGGAAGGCATGGAAGTCCTAATACCCAATATGGCAATTCCCAAGGAAATAGATTTAAAGAAACTCAACAGATGGGGAAGGATGAGATTGAACTTTCTCAAGGAGAACAAAGAAGAGGATTATCAGATAATGTATTTGCAAGGGACATTGATGGATCATCTTCTATCAAAGGAAAAAGAGATAGAGGACTTTATCACGAGGGAAGAAGTCAAAATGATGGAAACTTGGGGTCTGACAGAAGAACTGAAAGAAGAGGACTATCTGAAATATCTGAGATTGAAGAAGAACATGGATATGACCCTACAAGAAATAGGGGAAAGGGAGATAATCCTAATCTAAAAAATGAGGAAGTAGAGTCTACTTCCTTTTTTTCTGCTAAAAATCATGGAGAGCAAATATCCTTCTCAAATCCAATAAGTCAAAGAGAAATAGATACATTTTTAATACATGGAGGAAATCATGAAGATGGAAGATTAGCAGTAATAGCAGAATTTTCTAAGGGTAAATCTTTAGAAGAACAGGCAAACTTTTTGAAAGAAATATATAGGGGAGCCAATGGTCTTGAAATTGAAGGAAGAAAGATATCTGCATGGTTTGGAAAGGAAGGAGCAATTTTAAAAGATGGAGATGAGGCAAGATATAGAGAAGGGCAAATAGTTTCTTGGAAAGATTTAGCTAATAATATTAATAATTTATTAGATAGAGGAGAATTTGCTAGCAATGTTGAGATTGTAGAAAGTGCGACATATGAAAGAGAAAAAATAGCAGAAAAATTATTGTATTTAAAGAGAGATCTTACTGATGAAACTAAGGATAGATATTTAGCGATTCTTAATGATATAAAAGGAAGAGGCTTCCCAGATGAAAAAGAAAATCTCGGGAAAAAACTTGAAGATAAAAATTTTATAAATAAACTCAGAAAAGAATACGAGGTATTTTTAGAAGAATATAAGATTAATCCTGATATTTTAAGATTTCATCATTATAAATTATCTAAAATCTATAATGATATCAATGATTTAGAAATAGAAAGAAAATTATATAGGTCAAATTTAAAGGATATTGCACCTATTCAGAGTTTTATAACACAAGATGAAATAGATGAAAGCCTAAAAAGAGGAAGCGGGTTTTCTGATGGAAAGAAAAGAATATATGAATTTTTTACTGAAAAGCATGATTTAAAAGAACAAGCAGATTTCTTGAAAAATGAATATGGCGTAGGTGGAAGTTCTCATGCACTATCTGCTGCAAGAGAAAGTGGTGAGTGGCACGATGCGAAGGGAATAAAATATAATAAAGGTAATGCAAAAGAAATACTACTATCTTGGTCTAATGTTGCAAGAAGAATTAATGACCTTATTAAAAAGAATAGATATATAGATGAAGAAAGTTTTGAAGAAAATAGGAAGAAAAAAACAGATCAGGAAATAAATAAAACAGAAAAAGAAAGCCAGGAGTATATAAATTATCAAGATGATTTGCCTCCAACTGATAATGATGTATATATAGAAAGAACAAATAATAGTTCTATATATTATTATCAAGGACAGTCTGTAGCAAGTATAGGTGATGATGGAAAACTTATCATTTATGATGAATTTATGCCAAACTTTTTAAAAGAAGAAATATATTCCATAGCCTTTGAAAAACAATTAGATATACCATTAGACCAGTTAGACGATGGAATTATTCTTGAGGGAATACATGACACTTTTTATATTAAAGAAAAGGAAGAAATAGAAGGAAGAGAATATTACCTTTTAGAAAGTCAAAGTCGATATGATGATATTCCAAATATTGTAGTTAATTCTAACAAAGAAGTTATAGATGATGATATAGTAAATGGTTTTGAAGAATTTAAGGAATTTTATCCTAATAAAAATAAAGAGAATATAGGTTTTGATTTAGATAGCCATAGAAAAGATGATTATTGGATAATTGAGTTTAATGAGGGTTCAAGTCTAATAGAAAAAGATTATGCAGGACAAAGGCTGACTAAAGAACTATTAGATGAAATAAGGGAAATAGATGAAAAGATAAGACTTCATAATAAGACCTTAGGAGAAGATGAATATGGGCAGATGACTGATAAGTGGGAGGGGTATTCCAAATTCTATTTTAACCATATAGTAGATGGGAAAATAGTTGATCACTATAAGATAGACATAGGTGATGGAAATGAGATCAACCAAAGAGACTTTGAATTTCTTTATGAACAAATAGGAAAAAGTCAGATAGAACTTAATCAAACTATAGAAGGAAATAAGATAGATGAAAAAATAATTTCAATAAATCAAATTGAAGATAGAATTTTTGATGTATTAGTTAAGGATAAAGTTTTAGAAAATGAAATTATAAAGGCAAGAGAAAACTTAGGAAATAATACCTTAGCAAGTTTTAACTCTGTATTCCAAAGAGAATATGTAAAAATCATGAGAGAAGTTGCCGATAAACAGGGAAATCTTCCGGATGATATGAAGGCAATAGATAAGGTTAAAGAATTAGCTATTAGAATAGAAAATAGATATAGAGAATATTTAAATAATTCACATGAAAACAATATAGAAGATGATAAGGAGATACTCTCTATAAAAGTGGGAGATATAGTTAGAACAGAGGATAATAAATATTTAAAAATAAAAGATATTTCCAGTGGATATGATAATAACCATAATCAAATAATATATTATTCATATGATGCCTATTTTGATAAGGACTTAAAACTATTCTCACATTCCTTTAAAGAAAGCGATTTAAAAGCTTTAGAAGTATTAAGAAATGAAGTAGAAGAAAAATTAACAAAAGAGATTGTAGAAGATAAAATAGCAGTAAAAGTAGGATTTTATTATGCTTTAGTAGATAAATATAAAACAAAGGATATAGAATTAGAAGAAACAGGAATTAGAGTTTATCCAAGAAAGGAAAACTCACAAGGAAAGATCTATACTTTATATAAAGGGAAATCTTTTGAAGATAGCAAAAAAATAGACAGTTTGTTTGATGAAATTACTGCCAAAATGAAAGAAGCAAATCTTACAAATTTAAATGATGTATTAGAATTGGAAAGGGAAGGTTTATTTGAAATTACTGATGATAAAGTTACAAAATTTGAGGAAGGCTATGATATAGATGTTCAAAGCTTTAATCAGCAATTTCCAGATTATTATAATGATATATATGTTTTTAATAAAAATCTTGAAATCAATGGAGCATATCAAAATTTAGCACATATAAATGAAGAAAATAAAATCACTTTTAATATAAATTTATCGCAAGAAGAAAAATCCAAAATTGAAGAAATAAGAGATAAGAAACAAGTTCTTTCCATGTTAATAGATAAGGATATCAAAGAAAAAAGAGAATACTATTTTGATCCTCAAGATGAAGAATACTTACTACTGTCAAAGAAAATAGAAGATGGATTATTAAAAAAACCAGAAAATATTATAGATGGAAAAGAAGGGTATAAGGTAGAGCTAATCTTAGATGTTAAGGGAAAATCTCTTAAACAAAATTTACGATACAATGGGTATATTTTAAATTCTAATCAAGCTATAAAATATAAAAGTTATAAGGACATATTAAGTAACTTACCTTATTTACTTGATGATAAACATAGAGAAGTGCTTTTAAATGGATATTTAAATCAGCAAATTGAAAATGATAGAACAAGGCAAGAAGAAAATCCATTTAAAGAAGGTATGAATGTTAGATACAAAGGAAAAGAATACACTATAACTGCCATTAACGATACTACAAGTCCTAAAACTATAGAACTAGAAGATAGCACAGGACTAATGAATGGTTTTATTACCGGAAGTGAAATAATTCTTTTTAATGACTACAAAGATCTTGATTTGGAAGTTATAAAAAAAGAGGAATTAATTCCGTTAGAAATAGAAGATTATAGTCTTTTAGGATTACCAGTTCAATTTAGAAATAAGGAATATTTAATTAAAGAAAATGAATTTAATGAAGCTGGAATGGGTAGATTAGCTTTAAGTACAATAGATAAGAGTGGTATTACTGAAGTAATATATAGTAGAGAAAGACCTGTTTCTAATATCTTTGTAAGAAAGGAAGATTTAGAAGAATATAAATCTAGTGAAAAAGATAAATTAAGTAAAAAACAATCTATCGATAAAGAGGAATTAGTAGAACAAATTAGCTTTGAAGATATTGACAATAATAACGAAGAAAAAGTTAAAAAAGACAATTCAAGGCTCTTATATAAAAGCCTTGATGTAATAAATAATAAATCTTCTCTTGTTGCTGATCAGTTTATAGTAAGTGTTGATAATGAAAAGGAAGAATTTTTAGTATATAGTTCATCTAATCCAAAAAATCATAGGGAATTTACTCTACCTTTTTCTTACCTCAAAGGAATTGACAAAATTGACGGAGATGGTAATTCATTGAAATTAACCACTCATAGAAAAGAAACTATTGATAAGAAGTTAGAAGAATATAAGGAATGGAAAGAAAATAATGATTTAATAAGGACTGATAGAGAGAATATAGAAGGGGTTTCTGAAGTTTCTTTAGAAAACTATAAAATTATTAATGAAGAAGAAAACCTACCACCTTCACAGAGATTAAAAAACAACATTGAAGCTATAAATGTCTTAAAGACCTTAGAAAAAGAAAATAGAAGTGCAAGAAAAGATGAACAGGAAATTTTGGCAAAGTATATCGGCTGGGGAGGACTTTCTGATGTATTTGATGAAGAAAAGGAAGGTCAATGGCTTGAAGCAAGGAACTTTTTAAAAGAAAATCTAACTGGGGAAGAATATAATAGGGCAATAGAATCAACCCTAACAGCTTTTTATACGCCGAAAGTAGTTATAGACGCTATCTATGAAAGTCTTTCTAATCTTGGCTTTGAAAAAGGAAATATATTAGAACCAAGTGCTGGGACAGGTAGATTTATAGGAAATCTACCTGAAGAAATGAAAGAGTCAAACTTTTATGGAGTTGAATTAGATAGCATTAGTGGACAAATTGCCAAAGAACTTTACCCTAATTCCAATATACAAATAAAAGGATTTGAAGAAACCAATTTTTCTAATAACCTATTTGATGTAGCCATAGGAAATATTCCTTTTGGAGAATTTAAAGTAGCAGATCGTGAGTATGAAAGAAATAACTTTCTAATTCACGATTATTTTTTTGCTAAAACTTTAGATAAGGTTAGGGATGGAGGCATAATTGCATTTATAACATCTTCAGGAACAATGGATAAAAAAAGTGAAGATGTTAGAAGATATATATCGGAAAGAGCAGAGTTCTTAGGAGCAATAAGACTACCAAATACTACATTTAAAGGGGTAGCTGGAACAGAAGTAACTTCAGATATAATCTTTTTAAAAAAGAGAGATAGACTATTAAAGATAGATGAAGACTGGATAGAGCTAGACAAAGATGCAAAAGGACTAATATATAATAAATACTTTGTAGATAATCCTCAGATGGTAATAGGGACTATGGAAGAAATACCGTCAAGATTTGGGACAAGCCTTGCATGTATTGAAAATAAAGATATTTCTTTAGAAGAAGGACTAAAAAAAGCCATTAAAAATATCCAAGGTAGGTATGAAGAAGCTCAAATAAATGATGATTTAGGAGAAGAAACAATACCAGCTGATGATAGTGTTAAAAACTATTCTTTTGCTTTAGTGGATGATGAAATATATTTTAGAGAAAATTCAATTATGCAAAGAATATCCTTAAACCAAAAGGATAAAGATAAGGTAAAAGAATATTTAAGATTAAATGAAGGTCTAAGGAAAGTTATAACCTATCAAAAAGAAGACTATTCAGATGAAGAGATAAAAAAAGAACAAGAAAATCTAAATAAGTTCTACGATGATTTCAATAGCAAACATGGAAGACTAAATTCAAAAACCAATAAAAAGTTATTTAGAGAAGATGCCAATTTTTCTTTAATTTCAACTTTGGAGAAATTAGATAAAGAAGGCAACTTTATAGGAAAATCTGATATCTTTAACAAGAGAACTATAAAAAAAGCTGTAATAATAGATCATACAGATAGGGCAATAGATGCTCTGGTACTCTCTATTAGTCAAAAAGGTAAAATAAATTTTGATTATATGGAAGAATTGACAGGAAAAACAAGAGATAAATTAATAGAAGAATTAAAGGGAGAAATATTTTTAAATTTAGATTCCTTTGAACCTAATGATATGAATCCATTTAAGTCTGCTAAAGAGCTAGGAGATTTTTCAAGAACTTACGTAAGTGCTGATGAATACTTGTCAGGAAATATAAGAGATAAAATTGAAGTTGTAGACTCTTATATTAAAAACATCGAAAAAGAGTTAGGAAAGGAAGAAAATCTAGAGGATAGTAAACTCTTAAAAAAAGAATTAGAAGAGTTACATTTTCAAAAAGCAAAGCTAGTGGAAGTAATGCCTAAAGCACTAGATGCAAGTGAGATTACAGTTAGAATGGGTGCAACATGGATACCGGAACAAGATTACAAAAAATTTATGTTTGATTTGTTGAAAACACCAGTTTCATCAAGGTGGAATATAGATATTAAGTATTCTGACTTTACAGGAGAATATAGAGTTGAAGGAAAAAGCTCTGATAGGGACAATGACCTTGCTTCTTTTACCTATGGTACAAATAGGGTAAATGCCTACAAATTGATAGAAGATACTTTAAATTTAAGAGATACTAAGGTATTTGACCAAGTAGAAGACAGTGATGGAAAGAAAAAATCTGTGCTTAATCAAAAAGAAACAATGCTTGCAAGAAGTAAGCAAGAGATGATAAAAGAAGAATTTAAAAGCTGGATATTTGATGATGTGGAAAGAAGAAATAGATTAGTAGAAGATTATAACGAAAGATTCAATTCCATAAGACAAAGGGAATATGATGGATCTAATCTTACTTTTGAAGGAATGAATCCTGAAATAGAATTAAGAGCACATCAAAAAGATGCCATAGCAAGAGGTTTGTTTGGTGGAAATACTTTACTTGCCCATGAAGTAGGAGCAGGAAAAACCTTTGAAATGATAGGTATAGCCATGGAGTCAAAAAGACTTGGGATGAGTAATAAGTCAATGTTTGTTGTTCCTAACCACATTGTAGAGCAATTTGGAAGAGAATTTAATGAACTTTATCCAGGAGCTAATGTATTATGTGCTACAGAAAAAGATTTTACACCAGATAGAAGAAAAAGATTTTGTAGTCGTATTGCTACAGGAAGTTTTGATGCTGTTATTATAGGGCACAGTCAATTTGAAAAAATTCCTATATCAAAAGAAAGACAAGAATATGAATTGCAAGGTCAAATTGATGAAATCATTGACTATATAGATGAATATAAGAGAGAAAGGGATCAAAGATTTACTGTAAAGCAATTAGAAAAAACAAAGAAAAAATTAGAGACAAAGTTAGAAAAACTAAATGCTGATTATAAGAAAGATGACGTTGTAACCTTTGAGGAACTGGGAGTAGATAAGTTATTTGTAGATGAAGCCCATGCCTACAAAAACCTCTATCTATTTTCTAAAATGAGGAATGTAGCAGGAATTACTTCTACAGATTCACAAAAATCATCAGATATGCTTATGAAATGCCGCTATATGGATGAAATAACTAATAATAAAGGATTAGTATTTGCCACAGGTACACCAGTAAGCAACAGTATGGCTGAACTTTATACTATGCAGAGATATTTACAGTATGATGAATTAAAAAAGATGAAATTGCAACATTTTGATTCTTGGGCATCTACTTTTGGAGAAACAATAACGGCAATAGAATTAAATCCTGAGGGTAATGGTTATAGGAGCAAAACCAGATTTGCAAAATTTTATAATCTTCCTGAACTTATGAATACTGTAAAAGGATTTATGGATATTAAAACAGCTGATGTTTTAAATCTTCCTACACCAATTGCCCATTATGAAACTATAAAAACAAAGCCTACCGAAGAACAAAAAGAAATTCTTGAAACTTTTTCCGAGAGAGCAGATAAGGTTCGTGATAAGCAGGTAGATTCAAGTGTTGATAATATGCTATTAATAACAAATGATGGGAAGAAGATGGCATTAGATCAAAGATTAATCAATCCTTTACTTCCTGATGATCCTAATAGTAAGGTAAATACCTGTATAAAAAATGTATTTAGCATTTGGGATAAATATAAAGATAAAAAATCTGCTCAATTAATATTTTGTGATATGTCTACACCAAGTAGTGATTTTAATATCTATGATGATATTAAAACAAAACTTATAGATATGGGAGTACCTGAAAATGAAATAGAATTTATTCATAAGGCAAAAAACAATATGGAAAAAGATGCTATCTTTGATAAGGTAAGAAAGGGAGAAATAAGAGTCTTGCTTGGTTCAACACAGAAAATGGGAGCAGGTACTAATGCCCAAGACAAGCTAATTGCAATCCACGATCTTGATATACCATGGAGACCGGCTGATCTTTCTCAAAGGGCAGGAAGGATTGTGAGGCAGGGAAATGAGAATAAGGAAGTCCATATATTTAGATATGTAACAGAAAATACTTTTGATGCCTATCTTTTCCAAACCTTAGAGAATAAACAAAAATATATTTCTCAAATTATGACTTCAAAGACACCTGTAAGAGTTGCAGAAGATGTAGACGAAGCCACATTAAACTATGCCGAAATCAAAGCTCTTGCAACAGGAAATCCATTAATAAAGGAGAAGATGGACCTTGATGTTGAAGTTTCTAAACTTAAAATGCTAGAGTCCAATTTTAAATCAAATCTTTACAAGCTGGAAGATAAAGTAGTTAAATTTTATCCAAAGGAAATAGAAAGATTAAAAGAAAGGATAGAGAACTTAAAGGAAGATATTAAAAATGTTGAGCCTTATAGAGATGTAGATAAAAATTTAAAAGAAGATAATAAATTTACCTCTCTAATTATTGACGGAAAGAAGTATATAGATAAGAAAATAGCTGGAGAGTTTTTGTTGAACAAAATTAAGGGAGTTAAAATATATAGGGAAATGGATAAAGATGGAGAAAAAATAGGTGAATATAGAAATTTTGATTTATCCATAAAATATGATTCTTTTTTCAATAAATATAACTTTATATTAAAAGGCAAGGGAGAATATAGAGGAGAGTTTGGTACAGATGAAATAGGTAATATAACAAGAATGGATAATGTATTAGATAAATTACCAGAAAGATTAGAAAATACAATTTCAAAACTAAAAGATACAGAAGAGCAATTTCAAACAGCCAAAATTGAAATACAAAAGACATTTCCACAAGCTGAACTTTTAAAGGATAAGACATTAAGACTTGCAGAAGTAAATAATTTACTAGATATGGGAAAAAGTGAAGATATAAGCCAAGATAATCCATTACTAGAAGAAGTAAAGGAAGAATTGATAGACTTCCTTAACAGAGAATATGATGAAGAAAACAGGTTAGAGGACTTTGATACTATATTTCCTGACTTAACAGATATAGGAATAGCTTATACAACTACACCAGATGAAAAACATGAAATACAAGTAAGTTTAGATTTAATAAATTACAAGATGAACACCTATGTAGATAAGAACCTAATTGACAGCTTTCAATACACCTATGATCCCTTAGATGCAAGTGATTTAAAAGAGCTAGTACAGATAAAGACATCTATTGGATTTTGGGATTTTAGTGAGCTTGTATCAGTAAATGAAGAAAAACTGAGAGAAGTAATGGGACTTGAGATAGATGATGATGGCAACTTCTATGATCCATTATCTAAAGATATGGATTTAGACGGAATAATAGATAGAAATGATGCTGATTTTAGAGATAGTAAAGTGCAGGAAATAGGAGATTTTGAAATGAAAGAAAAAACATCTATTATGGATAAATTAAAGGGATATAGGGAGAATTTAGCAGTAAATAATAATATAAAAGAAATAAATAATAGTGAACCATGTGGCAGATAAAACTTTAAATGATATTATTAGAGGAAAAAGAATATGGAATTTGATAGAGATAGATTTAATGAATTTATTCAAGAAAATTTTTCTTTTGATGGTGCTACTCAGAGAATAATTAACAATATAGTTGAATATGGAATTAAAAATTTTGCCACTTCAGAAGATAAATTAGTTGAATTTATTCAGACTACAATTGATGATCCAACAGTTGAAGAAATCAAACAATTTATTATTAGTGATGAGAAAGAAGAAGAAATAAAAGATTTCACAGATGAGATGGATAAAAAAATAAAAGGAGGAATAGCAATGAATATAAAAAAGGGAAATGTAATTGAAACTGAATTTGGAGACACTATGGTACTGGATGTGAAAGATAATCAAGCGACCTTATTTGACGGAAATCAATTTATTTTAGCCACAGGAGTAGAATTTAATAAAGAAAGTGGAAAGTATGAATGGGATTCTGTTAGATATGCAAGTGATATAAAAACAATAGCAAATATGGAAAATACAAATTTTGAAAGCATGAAGAATACAATAGATTTTTTAGCAGAATATAATCATAAAGAATTTGTAAAAGGTATTATATCTCTTGAAACAGGAGTAGAAAATGAAAATGTTCTTAATAATGCCTATGATAATTATATGAACGATTCAGTTATGGGGCTTATTGATGAGAAGTTTATTGAATATATAGACGAAGAAGAGTTAAAAGAAAACTTAGAAGTTAATCAAGAACAAGGAGATAAAGAGATGAAAGATATAGATAATAAAGAGAAGGATACATTAAATATAGATGGAAATATAGCAACTGATATAGAAATTAAAGATTTAAAATCAAAAGATGGGAGGGACTTTAAAGTAGCCTCCTTTTCTATTGCTGAAAATGACAAGGAAGGAAATGCAAAATTCATCAGCTGCTACGCCTATAATGACAAAATCAATCAAGTAAAAAATTTGAAAAAAGGAGATTTTGTACACCTATTTGGCAAAGAAAAGAAAAGTATGGGAAAGGATAATAAGGAATACACAAATCTAAAAGTATACTCTGCAAAGTTATTAAAAGCTAAAGAGCATACTAAAGCAAAAGCATCAACACTAGGAAAATTAAAGGAATTTAAGACTAAAGGGGATATGAAAGTGGATGAAAAGAAGAAAAAGGATAATAGCATAGAAAGGTAAAAGATTATAGGGGGCAGGTTTTAGGATTGCCTTTATTTTTTTGATAAGTTTGCAATATCGGTTATACATTAATATTCTTAATATAATAATGTATAAACATAACAACAAGTTTAAATCAAAAAACTATTAGTAGATAATTAAAATTAATCAGCAATGATCATTAATTTTCATATATGTAATTTTATTTTTGCAATTGATATTAATATATATGATAAAATTTCAAAGTTTTGCGAAATTACGTAAACTTAACAGAATTAGAAAATTGTCCTTGAAATAAACTTTTAGAAGAATCGATTATTCAATATCGTAAATATAGAAAAATAAGACAAAAGTAAGCTGACAAAAATAAGATTAAATAATATTATAAAGACAGTACAACAAAAGTTGTATTTGCGTTGTTTACTAAGATTTAGAAAGGAGAACTTTTATGAAATCAGTTAATGAAGTGAAACTTTGGACGGAAGTTGAAATTGAAGAGCTTGAAGAAAGAGAAGAATATATTTCTTGTTTGTGTTGTTGGAGAATTTAGTATAATTTAACGTTTTTAGCTTTAAAGTTGTGAAACTTAATTAGTGAACAACGCAAAAAAATATGGCGGTGTTGTTATTATTAATGGCATCGCCATAATACTACACATTAGGAGGACTAAACATGGCTATATTAACAAAATATATTTCGTTTTATAATATTAACGAAGAAAATGAATTGATGGTGAATGCACTTTCTGGTGCTATTGATATTATAGATTCGGAAACGAAATCTATAATTCATAAGTTTAGTGAACAAGATAACATTAAAGCTTTGAATGCTAGAGAAAAAAATATATATGATTCTTTGAAGAAAAGAGGATATATATTTGAAGATAGAAATCATGAGTTAAATGAGATGAAACGACAAATGAAAATTCATGAATATTTATGTGATATATCTGTGATTCATGTTATTTGTCCTACTATGTTTTGTAATATGAATTGTGTATATTGTTTTGAACCTTCTAAGGTTAGAAATCAACAAAAAGTTATTAGTGATAATCAATGTCAGTCTATTTGTGATTTTATATATAAAGTAAAAGAGAATAAACCAAATATAAAGCATCGAATTCAATTATTCGGGGGAGAACCTATTCTTCCTATTACCAAAGATATAAATATTAAAATTTTGTCGTTTGCTGAAAAAAATAATATTCCAGTTAGTATAATAACAAATGGAAGTCATGTGGAAAACTACATAAATATTTTTAAAAGATTTGAAAATACGATAGATTCCGTACAGATAACTATTGACGGAATTAAATTAATTCATGATTCTAGAAGAGTTTATAAAAATGGTAAAGGAACATTTGACGATATAGTTAATGGATTGGATTTATTAGTAAATACTAAAATAAGGCAAATAAATTTAAGAGTTAATATAAATCAGTATAATATTAACTACTTAAAAGAGCTTGAAGATTTTTTAAAATCAAAAAAATGGATAGATAGCCCTAATTTTAGATTCGATTTAGCACCTGTGACAGATCATACTGCAGATAATGCTGTGGACACAATATCGGAAGATGAGATTATAAAAAAATTAAATGAAAAGTTTCCAAATTATATGGAAAATAGATTATCAATGTTTAGAGTAATATCTCATATAATGAGAGGAACTTCTGAGAATGCAAAAAAAGATTTTGCAAAATACACGTATTGTGAAGCTAATAGAGGACAATATTATGTGTATGATCCAGAGGGTAACATATATGCGTGTCCTGAAGCAATAGGAAATCCCCAATATGCTATAGGATTTTATAACGATGAAAGAGTTAGTCTTAATAAAGAGGCATATTCAATATGGAGTAATAGATGTATATTGAACATTGATAGATGTTTGGATTGTGAAATTGCTCCGTTCTGTGGCGGTGGGTGTGCCTACGCAGCTATAAAAAATAATGGTGATATTAATGACCCTTATTGTAATAATGCTAAAGAAGTTTTAAGAGAATATATAAATTCGATTAAGTATAAATTTTTAGAGATGTAAATATGGTAGAAAATTTAAAGACTAATCATTACGTTAAAGAATATCTAGATGATGGAAGACTACTACTTAGTTTTGATAACGGGAAAAGGGTAAGAGTTACGCCAATTGTAGAAGAAATAATTAAAAAATTTGATGGTACAAAAAGCATAAATAAAGTAAAAAATGAATTAAATAATGAAGGATTTGAGATATCAGAATCAGAATTAGAAGATTTAATAAATAATAGATTAATAATGACTGGGGTATTTAGCGAATATAATGAAAGTAGTCAATATAAATTTTGGTTTCATTTACCAATAATAGATGGTGATAAACTAAAAATGATATTACCTGGATTTATATTTAAACCAACACTTATAATAATTTTGAGTATAATTTATTGTGTAATATCTCTAAAATATATAAAGGAATTTAATTGGATATATTTTATTAACGGAATAAACAGTATTAATTATTTTCTATTTTTTATATCATTTGGTTTAATCTTCGTAGTTCATGAACTAGGACATATATATTCATCTAAGTCACTTGATTGTAAAGTTGGTAATATTGGTATAGGAGTATATATGTTTAGACCTGTTATGTATGTTAACCTAAGTGATTCATGGAAATTAAGTAATAAAAAAAGGTTAATCATAGATTTTGCTGGGATTTATTTACAAATGCTTGTTGGATTATTTATGTATTTTTTTTCGGCGGTAATGATCCGAAATAACACTATGGATGCTCTAATTATATTTAACTTAATTCTTATAATATTTAATTTGAATCCATTTTTAAGATTAGATGGATATTGGATTTTGTCAGATTTTATTGATGAACCGAATATTCATGGTAGATCCATGAAATTATTAAATTATATTTATAATGAAAAAATATATAATAAAAGGAAAGCATATACAATGGAAAGTAGCAAGTGTGTGAAAGTTTATTCTTTGATGTATGCATTAGTGAATTTGATAATAATAATTTTTGGGATTATTAGAGTATTAGAAGTGGTTTTTGGAAAGAGAAATTTACTAGAATCAATTCGTTTACTTTTTTATGGAGAATTGTTTCTATTTCAAAGAATCAAAATTGGAGCAAATTTAATTATAGATATAATATCTTTAGTTTACATATCTTTATTGTTTGTTAAAATCATAAAAAAATATAAAAAATAGTTAGAACATGGGGGGCCTATATGAATGTAAATAAAAATAAGCAAGTTATTATATATTACTTTACTGCTTTAATATCAGGGTTTTGTATAATGGGAATTGAAACAAGTGCGACAAGAATATTATCTCCTTATTTTGGCTCAACAACTCTAATTTGGTTAATTGAAATTAGCTTAATAATGATTTGTATAGGAATTGGGAATTATTTTGGGGGTAAACGTGCAGATAAATTAGTAAAAACAAGAACTTGTGAGGAAAGAATTGTTAAAAATTTATTAATATCTTTTTTGTTCATATGTACGGTACCACTAACGTCTAAAATAGTTATAATGGGGTCAATAATATTGGCTTCTGAAGTGCAATTAGGGAATATAATTATGATATCTTCTATTATTTGCAGCATAGTATTATTTAGTGTTCCATTAATTTTTATGGGGACAATCTCTCCACTGCTAGCAAAAATAAGTATAACTTCTTTAGATGAAACTGGAAATGTAATGGGAAATTTATATTTATTCAACATATTTGGATCTGTGTTAGGAACAATGATACCAACTATATTAGTAATCCCCAAAATAGGCGTAAAAAGATCTTTTCTATTATTTGGAGCGGTACTAGCCATTATTTTGATATTATATAGCAAAAAAATAAAAAAGAACTTTTTATTAAATTCAATTATTTGTGTTTTATGGCTTTGTATGTCGTTATATTTATCAACAACAAGTCTAGCCTTTGATAAGCCTGTGCACGAAGAAGAGTCAGAATATAATTATATTAATGTATCACAAAATGATGATGGAAAATTAGCTTTAAAAACAAATGTATTTTTTGGCGCACAGTCAATAAAAGTTGATAAGAATAAAAAGAAATCAGGATATTATTATGACGAATTTGTTAAGATTAATAATTTACTTGATGATAAAGTCAAGCATAAAATCTTAATTATTGGTTATGGAACGGGAACTATGTCTACTTTGTTGCATAAAAATTTTGATAATTTTGAAGTTACAGGGATAGAAATAGATAGAAATATTGTCAACTTAAGAGAGCTTTATTTTAATAAAAGTGATGATAAAATTATAATTTCTGACGGAAGGAATTATTTAAATAGTACAGATGAAATGTATGATTTAATAATACTTGATGTTTATCAGAATATATCTATGCCAATAAACCTAACTACTAGAGAATTTTTTGAGGATTGTAAAGCGCATCTTAATAGAAATGGAATTATTGCATTGAATATAGGTTTAGGAAATAGCCTGAATTCTAATCTTGTGCTTGCCTTAAGTGGTACTTTGAAATGTGTTTGCCCTAATGTTTATAAATATAAAACCAAAAGTGACAATAATGTTATTGTATATGGTTCAGAAAAGAATTTAGAATTATCGTTAAAAGAGCAAAACAAAAACCATCTTAAAGATGAGACTAAAAAGTTGTTTAAAGATTCTCAAAAAGTTGAAGATGTAAATAATATTTTATCTGATGATATTAATAATATTGAGAAACTTCAAGATGAAGAATTTAATAAAATAGTGAAAAATCAAATGAAGATTAGAAAGGATTGAGCGTAAATGGATGTAATTCAATTAGAAAATATTTCTAAAAAGTATAAAGAGACTATCGCTCTAGAGAATATAGATTTAAAAATAGAAAGCAATAGAATTTATGGTTTGATAGGAGTAAATGGAGCTGGGAAATCTACTTTAGTTAAAATAATTACTGGAAATATTTTTCCTACAAAAGGTTCTATAAAATTATTTAATAAATCTTTTTCAAAAGAACTGATAAAGAGTAGAGAACATATCAGTGCAACGATTGAAACTCCAAGTTTTTACTCCGGATTGACTGCAGAAGAAAATATAAGATTAGCTTGTATTGAACTTGGGATTGAATTTGGAATGGAGCAAAAGGAAATATTCCAACAACTAGAAATAATGGATAGCTTAAAAAAGAAAGCTAAAAATTTATCGCTAGGAACGAAGCAAAAACTTGGATTAGGAATAGCTTTTTTGAAAAATCCTGATTTATTGATTTTAGATGAGCCAACAAACGGAATCGATCCAATATCCGTATCAAAGCTAAGAAGAATTTTTAGAGATTTCATAGAAAAAGAAAATAAGACAATATTAATATCTAGCCACATATTAACAGAATTGTATGAGATAGCCACAGATTTCATATTTATTGATAAGGGGAAAATAATACAGGTGGTTTCAAAAACAGAATTAACGAAAGATTTAGGCACATCTGTTATAGGATATAGAGAAAATATCGAGGAAGTTTATAATATATTGAAAATAGCATGCCCTGAAAGAGAATATAGATTAAAAAATAATACTTTAGAGGTTCGAGGCATATATTCAAAAGATGAAGAGCTAGAAATTATAAAAAAATTAAGACTAAATAACTGTAAAACAGAAATAAAAAGAGATAATTTAGAAACATATATGATAAAATTAGTGGAGGGAGACAATGAAGAACTTAATTAAATTTAATGCAGAAAGATTGAAGAAAGATAAGTTTTTTTATGTGCTAATTTTAAGTGTAACATTGTTATCAATATTAAGTGGATTTCAAGATACCGTACAGGGAAATATAAGCAGTGGGTATGAAGGTTTTATAAAATCTTATTCAGATATATTTATGTCATTTTTCATTGCGGTTTATTGTGGATATTTTATAGGTAGTGATTTTTCTTCAAAGATTATACAAAGACAGATTTCTTCAGGAATTAGTCGAAAAGACATTGTAATATCAAAATTGATTGTATTGATGATTGCTTCTTTTATAATTGTTAACTTGTATCCAATTATAGTAGGAATAATGGGAAGCTTAAAGTATGGATTTTTACCAATCAAAGACTATAATAATATTCTTGAAATTGTAAGAATAATAATTATTTCTAATTTATGCTTTATGTCTTTAACGAGTATTTATTCTTTATTAGGATTTGCAACCCAAAGTATCGGAGAAACAATAGGGATCTCTTTAGCAATTCCAGTAGTAATATCAATGTTACAGGGAATAATACCTATAGAATTTATAAAAAAAAGTATTACATTTTTTCCGCTATCTCAAATAAAAAATGTAATTATAAATAAAAACTTTATAGACGGAACTCTTAGACCTACAACTATATCCCTAATAGTCTTTTTTATTATGATTACAATAACAATATTAATATTTAGAAAGTCAGATATTAATTAAAAATAACATGATAAATGGAAGGTACTGTATATGATAAATAGAAAAAGTGTATTATTAGTTTTATGTATAATAGTTCAAGGTGTGATTAGTTATTTCGTCCTTAGTCATTTGGGAAATAATAGCATTAATAATATACAACTATTCTCTTTGTGTTTATTTACAGTATACGGATACATAAGCTATAAAATTTTGGTATTAGATAGAGTTAAGGAGACGATTAAAAATTTTATAATAGCTACTTTATGTATTAATATTTTTGTAGTAGTTGACGTTTTTGATTTTTTAAAAAGTAATATGTACACAACATTTAAGCTAATAACGGTGTTTGTAATTACAGCAAATTTACTCAAAGTCGTTAGTGCATATTTAATAGATATAAAAATACTTAATAAGATTATTATATTTTTTACAATTTTAGCTATATTGTTTGAGTCACTTGATTTAGGGTATGCAGAGATAATAAATTATATTTTGTATGTAATTATAACATTTGGTCCTTTTGTTATGGCATACAAGAAACGAAAGATATTATTTGAGTTTGGTGCAAAAATATATGGGGTAACATTTTTATTTATTGCCTCAATATTTATATATATATTTAGCGGAATATTTATAAATAACGCTAAGTTAGAAAAGCTGGAAATATACTTTTTGTTGAATTCAATATATTTGACTACATTATATTTCATACTACTAAAAAAACAAAATTCATCTAAAGTGATAAACAAAAATGAAATGCTCTTGATGATTATAGACTGTATGTTTTTATGTATATTTATAGTATTTGTAAATTTATTTGGACAAGGTCTAAGGAGAGTTATTTATATGGGGATAAGTCTAATAACAATATACAAAGAGAGTATGTTAATGTTTTGCTTTTATTTTGAAAAACAGAAAGATCCAAATGGAGTGATAAGAAATAAAATACAGCAATACAATATAGAAAAGAATTATAACAAAAGAATTTCAAACTTTTTACATGATGATATATTACAAGATATAATAGCTATAAAAATGAATATTCTTTTAGGAGAAAAAGAATTTTTAGATGAGTCAATTAAAACAATAGATAAATTAATTGGAATTACAAGGTCCGAGATTGAATTATATAATCCTACAATTATTTATGATTTACCATTAGCAGACAATTACTATAATTTAATAGAATCTTTAAGGAACAGGTTTAACAAAAATGATATATTAATAGACTTAAATTGTGATAAAGAGTTTTTTGTAAATTATCCATACGATATGGTTATTTATAAGATTTTGCATGAATTATGTATAAATATATACAAACATTCAAAAGGAAATTATTCTGAGATTAATATAAAAACGGATAATAGAGAATTATATATTAGCGTAATCAATCATGAAGATGTATTTGATTATGAAAATATAAAGATAGGGAATGGAAGAGGATTAGAGATTATAAAAGATGAAATTGAAAAATTAGATGGGAAAATATTAATTGATCAGTTTTATGACAAAGTTGAACCATTCATTAAAATTAATGTAACTCTACCTATAGAGGAGGAAGTGATCTGTGAAAATATTATTAATAGATGACCATACCATGTTTTCTAATAGTTTAAAATATAGTTTAGAGCGTGAAGAAGAAATAGATATTGTTGATTTGATTGATGATATTTTTAATTTGGGATCAATATTAGAAAAAAAAGAATATGATATTATTTTAATGGATATTAATTTGAGTAAAATGAAGGGCAATAAGGATGGATTAGAAGTTGCTAATGAGATATTAATAAAATATCCAAAACAAAAAATCGTTATGCTAACTGGATATGATTTAATAGGCTTTGAAGAGAAAGCGAAGAAAATAGGTACTAAAGGGTTCATATGCAAAGATGAGAATATCAAAGTTTTAGTAAAGAAATTAAATGATGTAGTAAATGGAGAGTTAATATTTAATGCAAACACTAACTTGAATTATGATTTGACAGAAAGAGAAATTGAAATTATTAATTTGTATTGTTCAGGGCTTACAAGAATGGAAGTCGCAAAGGAATGTAATATTTGTAAAAGTTCATTAGCGACAGCGTTAAATCGCATATACGAAAAATTGGGTGTTAGAAATTATCAAGAGATGGTTCATATTGCAATGAAATATGGATATGTAAAACCTGTATATTTTAAATAATAGAATTAAAAAGTTCTTTATTTAATAGAACTAATATTAAGGCACTCTTAGGAGTGACTGTGTAATATTTTATGTATATAAAAGATTAGAAATAAGATTAAATAAAATATCTAAAGTGTTAAATCGAATAATATCGTTCAGAGAAAGTGCAAGACTCACAAGAAACAATAGAAGATATTTTAGGTGAGACAGTGGAACAAATGTTAAAAGCAGAATTAGACGAGTACTTAGACTATGAATATGGTGAAAAATATTATCTTTAAGTATTAGAAATGGATCAAGCA